>JBDTEH010000123.1:0-9829 GCA_039922635.1 Kofleriaceae bacterium
GGCGGCACGAGCGCCGCGTCCCCGCTGGTCGCCGGCATCTTCGCGCTGACCAAGAACGGCAACGCGACCGCGCAGTTCGCGTACCTCCACACCGCCGCGTTCTACGACGTGACCAGCGGCAAGAACGGCTCGTGCACGACCGCGCTGTGCAAGGCCGCCGCCGGCTGGGACGGCCCGACCGGCGTCGGCACCCCGAACGGCGCGATGCTCGCCGCGATCAGCGGCCAGGGCAACGGCTCCGGCAGCGGCTCGGGCTCGGGCACCGGTAGCGGGACCGGCACGGGCAGTGGCAGCGGCACCGGCATCGGCTCGGGCTCCGACACCGGCAGCGGTGGCGGTGCGGGCGGCGGCGGCGCCGGTAGCGACATGGGCACTGGCAGCGGCAACGGTGGTAACGGCGACAACGGCGGCACCGGCGATCCCGAGCACGGCGGCTGCTCGACCACCGGCAACGGCGGCTTCGCCGGCGGCCTCCTGGTGATCGGCTTCGCGTTCGTCACGCGCCGCCGCCGCCGCTAACGATCCGGAGTCGCGGCCAGGGCTTGACTTGAGGCCGAGGGGTCGCTAGAAATGCGCCCTGCCATTGCGGGAGTAACTCAGTGGTAGAGTGCAACCTTGCCAAGGTTGACGTCGAGGGTTCGAATCCCTTCTCCCGCTCCACATTTTCCGACGACGATTCGTAGCGTCACACGGGCCTTTGAGCTCCGAGCACGAACGTCGCGATAGGATCCCCGCGCGTAGGGGGCCGCCGCTGTGACGACGGACGGTGATGTCGTGCTCCACGAAGCGTGCGACCAGCGCACGTGCTTGATCGAGAGAAGCGGCCGGGTCGGAGCGCGTTTCCCTCGTACGTTCGCGCGTGGTCACATGGAGAACCCGGCTGGCCGCGCTCGGCGCGCAGTGCTAGCTTGCGGACCTCACCGATTTACGAACATTGCTCGGACTGCCCGATGCGTGGCACGAACCGCTCGATCGGTTCTTCTGGGATTGCCACGTTGGGAATCACTGCTGGGATGGTGTGGTGTACCTGCGCGTCGTCGAGGCGCGCGCCGACTTCGTGCGGTTGGTCGGCTCGATCTACGACATCGATCAATCGGTGCACTCGTTCTGGCTGGCGATCGCGGTCACCGACCATGGGATCGGCTGGACGCTCCAGGTCGGCACGGTTGGCTTGTCGCCGCGTCGCACACGCGACGCGCACTTCAACTACGACTATCCGGAAGAGGTCGAGCACGCGGCGTTGGATTTTGGAAGCGCCGAAGTTCGCGACGGCGAGCTTCGCATCCAAGTGACGTAGTCGATTGCTAGCCCTTCGAGAACAGGGGAGCAGGGCACCTCACAGGGGGATCTCAGGACACGCCTTAGCGATGACAATCTGGCGGCATCGAGCGTGCGATCGCGGCCCGCTCCTCGGGATCCTTGGCGGCGAACAGCCTGTCCCTGTCCGCCGCACAGCGGGCGTCGATCTCGGTGGGCCGCCACGTACCTGGATCCTGCGCGAACATGATGCAGGTACCGGAGACATTGACGTCAATGCCGAACGTCACAGGGAACTCGACGTGCGCCGTCCCAACGATCAAGCCGTCGCAGCCGACGCCGGCGGCAGACAGCTTGAGCTTGTCGAGCGCGTCCGTCTCGTTGTCGCCGATATCGACCAACTCGCTGACCTCGACGTATGGCGCAGCGGGGACCTTCGTCTGATAGATGGTGACCGTCTCCGGCGCACGCGCTGTCATGGGACGCGGCGACTTGTTGAGTTGTGTTTCGCGCTCCGGTGCGGCGTTGCGAGGTGGGTCGGGCGCCGACGTTGGCAAGGTGACAGCGGGCGCGCAGCCGGCGAGTAGCACGGCGAGCGAGAGCATCGGCTTCATCGCCGCATCTTATGCGCGGGGTGTGCCAGCGGCGCCAGAGCTCGAACAGGCAGCCGTCTGCACGAAGAACTGCGCCTACTACCGCAACTGGAGAGAGACCGCGTCACCGGAGTGCAATGCCGAGCTCGTCGGGCACGATCGTAGCCGGCGCGCCGCCGAGCTCCGCGAACTATCGCGTGCGTGTTGACTAACGTTCGATAATTGCCACCTCGAGGTTTGGATCGATCGTAAAAACATAGGCTTAGAGTGGCTTAGATGATGGCCGACGAGTTGCTTACTGGTCCGACCATGTTGAAGATGCTGCTCCTTACCTCGTTCCTCGCTGGCTGTACGACTTCTGGAAACTCCGTCGCTCGCCTCGCGGATCTGCCGAGCCCGCGCGTGTTCGGCACCACCTCGAGCCTCGGGATCGACTACGACACGAGCGTTGGCTGCTTCACGCTCGCGCCGGAAGTGACCGCGACGATCGACGGCCATCCGGTCGCGATCTCCGGTGGTGGTTCAACGGAGACGAACGCGTTCAACGGCAAAGACTGCATCGGCATCGGCGGCACCTTCACGAACCTGTTCGACACCAACGAGTCGGTGACCTCCATCGTGCTCGCCGATGGCCAGTCGACATGGAATCTCGACGTTCAAGGCCTCGCGCCCGGCAGCTGGTCGATCCATACACCGGCGACGGTGACCGAAGGCAGCGACGTCACGGTGGGGTTCGAGCCTGCGTTGGCGGGCGTCGGCGTCGAGATGATCGACATCTCACCCGACAGTGACATCCCGTTCTCGCACGCGGCGACCGGCAACACCACTCACATCGCGGCAGGATATTGGTCCGCGGAGCAGCCGGGTAGCCAGCTGCAAGGCGCTATCGACGTCGAGCTTGGACCGCTGCCGGTGCAGTGCTCCGGGCCCCAGAGCTGCAGCTTCACCACCCTCACCCCGAACCCGGCGAACCGCACGACGATCTCGATTCCCAACTAATCGTCGTCTTCGTCTTCCGGGTCTTCCGGCACCTCGCCCTTGGCCAACTTGTGGTGAGGATCGACTCCGTACTTCCGGATCAGCTCGCGCAGATGCTGCGGTTCGCGTGCGGCCGCCGAGAGATTCATCTGGTGGCGGCGCATCAGATCGCCGCGCGGCAACGCACGCCGTGGCGCGGAGACGCAGCGCTCGGTGCGATTGTCGACGCGGGCCTCAATCCGCTGCCCGACCGGATCTCGCTCGACCGCTTGCTCGGCGAGCTGCAAGCCATCCGGTGATGGCGCTTTGGTTCCGGATCGTTACGCCACACGATGTTTTTCGCGGTGGTTAGTCGATCGCCGCCCGCGTGGTTCGTCGCCCCGGGACAAGGACCCCAATCATGCGCTCCATCATCCAGCTCGCTCACCTCTCCCTCGATGGGTATCTCGCCGGCCCCCGCGGCGAGATGGACTTCATCACGATCGACCACGAGATCACCGACTACGTCTACCCGCTGATGCGCTCCGTCGACACCGGCATCTACGGCCGCACCACCTACCAGATGATGGAAGGCTACTGGCCGTCCGTGCTCGACGACGCCGACGCGACCGGCGGGGACAGGGCGCACGCGCGGTGGTACGCGGACGTCAAGAAGATCGTCGCGTCGCGCACGCTGCCGGCGAGCACGGGGCAGGTGACGATCGCGGGCGACGACATCGTCTCGGTGATCGCGGCCGCGAAGCAGCAGCCGGGCGGCGACCTGATGATCTTCGCGAGCCCGACGCTGTCACATGCGCTCTCGGCCGCGGGGCTGATCGACGAGTGGCGGCTGACCTGGCAGCCGGTGATCCTCGGCGGTGGGCTGCCGCTGTTCGGGGGCACGCAAGCGCGTGGCAAGCTCGAGTTGCGGTCGTCGAACACGTTTCGATCCGGCGTCGTCGCAACCCACCACGTGGTGAAACGCTGACATGCTGCGCGCCATGAGGCTCATGATGACGCTCCAGGGCGACGCCGCGCTCGACGAGACCGGCGCGCTCGACGCGCTCGACGCGTATCTCGCGGCGCAGGGCGCGACGGTGCTCGGCTCCGAGCGGCTCGACCCCACCGAGGTCGCGACGATCTCCGCGAGCGGTGACGAGCCGCCGATCGTCGAGCGCGCGGGCTCGCGGCTGCGCGCGCTGTGGATCCTCGACGTCGCGTCGCGCGCCGCGGCCGTCGAGCTCGCGCGCGGCGCTCCGGGCGGCGAGGCGACGCTCGAGCTCCGCGAGTCGTTCACGCCGCAGGACTTCGGCGCGCCCGCCGATGCGCCGCCGCCCCCGCCCCCGCCGCCGGTCAAGCCGGGGAACGCGCGCTACCTCGCGTTGGTCCGGCAGGATGCGGTGGGCGAGTCGTCGGTGCTCCCGAAGCAGGCGTCGATGGCGATGATGGACGAGTACATGGCCCCGCTGGTCGCCGCAGGCACGGTGCTCGGCGGCGAGGGCCTCAAGCCGAGCGCGAAGGGCACGCGGGTCCGCCGCATGGCGCAGCAGCGGTTCGTCGTCGACGGTCCGTTCGCCGAGTCCAAGGAGCTGGTCGGCGGGTACATGATCGTGCAGGCGCGCTCGCTCGACGAGGCGGTCGACCTGATCCGACCGTGGCTGCGGATCCACCGGGTCGGGCAGGGCGTGCCGTCCTCGGCGATCGAGGTGCGGCGCCTGAGCTAGCGACGGCCCCGCGCGGCGTGCGTGGCACGACGACCTCACTTGGGTGGGTCGTCGACCGAATCAGGCGGGACGCAACATCGCTTCGTCGACGATGCGCTGGATGAAGGCGTCGTACCGCAAGCCCGCCTTGTGCGCCGCTTCGGCCGAGTCGTGGCCGTAGCTCAGGAACGGGTTCGCGTTCGCCTCGATGAACCAGACCTCGTTGTCCTTGGTCAGCCGCACGTCGATGCGGGCGTAGTCGCGCAGCCAGAACGCCCGGTACGCGACATGGCAGGCCCGCATCAAGCGGTCGTGGGCGACCTTCGCCAACTTTCGAGCGAACACGTTCCGGATCCCGCGCCGCTTGCGGTAGTCGAGATCCCACTTCGACTTCTGCGTCGCGATCCGATCCTCCGGACGTGATCCGGCCTGGTCGAACACCATCTCGACGATCGGCAGGATGTTGAGGTTGTCACCGTTGCCGACGATCGTCGCGTAGAGCTCGCGCCCTTCGATGTACTCCTCCGCGATGGCGGGCTGCGCGAAGCGATCATGGATGAACGTGACCCGGTCTGCGAGGGCGCTCACGTCGTGGACGATCGAGGCTTGCGAGATCCCTTCGGACGCATCGGCGGCGAGTGGCTTGACGATCACCGGGAACCGCAGGTTCGTGTTCTCGCCCGGCGATTCGCCGACACGAAACGACTTGAAGCCCGGCACCTTGATGTCGTGGAACGCGAGGACCTTCTTGCTCATCGCCTTGTTGCGGGTGACGAGCAACGCGAGCGGCGGCGCGCCCGTATAGCGGTAGCCCTCCGCCTCGAGCAACGCGGGCACGAGATAGTCGAGGTTCGAATTGTCGAGGAACGCCTCGGTCGCGTTGAAGACGAGGTCTGGCTTCCACTCGCCGAGCTGCGTGCTCATCGCGTGCGGATCGTCCTTGACGCCTAACAGCAGCACGTCATGGCCGTTCTTGCGGAGCGAATTCGCGACCTGGTAGTGCATCTCCGGCTCGGTGTTGCGCCGATTCGCGATCTCCTTCGCCATCGTGGCGGCATGCTGGTCCGGAGACCAGTCGAAGGAAGAATCGAACACAACCACGATCCGCATCGGGCGCAGACTAGCGCGTTTGGATCTCGATCAGGCGAAGTAGGGCCACTTGGGGATCGCGCGCCCGGTGGAGCTATTTCGTCCACACCACGGCGAGCCGATCGAGATGTTCCGGCCGAAACGCCAGGTCGCCCGGCAACGCGGCTTGCGGCAACACGAGCTCGGTGTTCCACGTCCCGGTCCCGGTGGGCCACGCACCGCGGGGTGCCGCGAGCTCCACGAGCCGCCGCACCGACGCCGGCTCCACCGCGATGGTCTGGACGTCGCGAAACCCGGCCGCAGGTACGCACAGCGCACGCCGACCGCGGATCTTCGCGACCAGCTTCTTGCCGCTGCCGTCGGCACGCTCGACCGCGAGCGTGATCTCGATCGCCTGCGCGATCGCTTCGCTCGGGTCGCTCGGGTCGCTCGGGTCGCTCGGGTCGCCGGGCAACCGTGCGGTCACCTTCGGCGCACCGACCGTCCACCACAGCTCGAGCGCGCCGACGCGCAAGGTTCGCCAGCCTGTGGGTCGCGCGCGTCGCTCTCTCATGACCGCCACGATACCGATCCAGCGACGCGATCGGTGGCGTGCGATCCGCGCTGGCCCACATCATCTATTGTTGCTCGGTGTAGGGGTGCCTTGGTCCTCAACTTAACAAGCTGAATTCGTGTTGGATTCCGCGTCCACGCGGAGCGGCTCGCCGCGTTCGTCGAAGACCACGCGCTCCGTCGGTCGCGGTCATGGGGCTCGCCGATTCGATGGCATACACTCGGCAGAGTGAATCGGGTTGCGTCCCTCGTCCTCGTCCTCGTCCTCGTGGTCGCGTGCTCCTCGGCGCGAACCGCATCGCCGCCACCGCCGCCGGTGCCCCAGCCGGAGTCCGTGGCCCCGGCGCAGGTCGCCCCCACGCCCGAGCCCGATCGGCGTGAGAGCGCGCTGTCGCGCGACGTGGTCGCCTTGCTCGAGGGCCGTCACCTGCTCGGGCGCACCCTCGACGACACGATCTCGTCCGAGGCGTTCGCCACGTATCTCGATCGGCTCGACGCGGGCAAGCTGTTCTTGCTCGCCGCGGACCGCGACAAGCTGGCGGCGTATCGCGACAAGATCGACGACGAGCTGCACTCCGGCAACCTCGAGCTCGCGCACGTCGGCCAGGCGATCTTCCTCGCGCGGGTCGCCGTGGTGAAGAAGGTCGTCGCCGCGCTGCTCGCCGCGCCGATGAACCACGACGACGACGAATATGTCGAGCTCGATCCGAAGAAGCTCGCGCCCGCGACGACCGAGGCCCAGCTCGCGGAGCGCTGGCGTCAACGGCTCGAGCTGGAGGTCATGCAGCGCGTCGCCGCGATGCCGCAGCGCACGCACGGCGTGCACGCCCCCGCCGGGACCGGTTCGAACGCGGGTTCGAACGCCGGTTCGAACGCCGGCTCGGCGAGCAAGCCCGCGTCCGACCTCCCCGCGACCCCCGAGGCCCGCGAGGCCAAGGTGCGCGCGAGCCTCGCGAAGAACTACGCGGCGCAGTTCGCGCGGCTGGAGACGCCGGAGCCGCTCGAGGCGGCCTCCGAGCTGGTCAACGCCGTGTGCCAGACCTTCGATCCGCACACCGACTACCTGCCACCCGCCGACAAGGCCAACTTCGATATCGCGATCACCGGCTCGCTCGAGGGCATCGGCGCCGCATTGCGCGTGCGCGACGATCTGATCGAGGTCAGCGATCTCGTGCCCGGGGGCGCGGCGTCCCGCCAGGGCAAGCTCGGCGCGGGCGATCTGATCCTCTCGGTCCAGCAAGGCAACAGCGACGACTGGGTCGATGTGATGAACATGCACCTCGACGACGTCGTCGCGATGATTCGTGGGCCCAAGGGCACCGTGGTCAGGCTCCACGTGCGCAAGCCGGATGGTCACGAGGAGCAGATCGAGATCACGCGCGATGTGGTCGTGATCGAGGCCTCGTATGCGCGCGGTGCGCTCGTGCGGCGCAAGACCGGCCCGACGTTCGGCTACATCTATCTGCCCGGGTTCTACGGCGACGCGACCAGCTCGCGCACGGCCTCGAAGGACGTCGGACGGTTGCTCGCCGCGATGACCGCGAAGCAGGTCGCGGGGGTCGTGATCGATCTCCGCGGCAACGGCGGCGGCCTCCTGCAGGACTCCGTCGCGCTCGCCGGCGAGCTGATCGACGACGGGCCGATCGTGCAGGTCCGCAACCACGACGGTCAGATCAAGGTCCTCGACGATCCGAAATCGGGGTCAGAGCTGTCCGCGCCGGTCGTGGTGCTCGTCGATCAGTTCAGCGCGTCGGCCTCGGAGATCTTCGCCGGCGCGATGCAGGACTATCACCGCGCGGTGATCGTCGGTGCGGGGCCGACCCACGGCAAGGGCACGGTGCAAGCGCTGATCAACCTCGATCCCGAGGGCGCCAAGCCCGTGCTCGGCGTGGTCAAGCTGACGATCCAGCAGTTCTTCCGGATCAGCGGCAGCTCGACGCAACGCGAGGGGGTCACGCCCGATATCACGCTGCCGAACCCGAGCAGCTACATCAAGAGTGGCGAGCGCGACCTCGACCACGCGATCGCGTGGACCGAGATCGCGCCGGCGCCGCACGTCGACTGGAAGGCATCGTGGGATCTGCCGGCGCTCGTCACCAAGAGTGCCCGGCGGGTCGCGACCAGCGCCGTGTTCGCGAAGGTCACGGCGGTCGAAGCGATCCTGGCCCGGCGCAGCAACGAGACCCGGATCCCGCTCGCGCGCGCGGTGTGGGACGCGCGTGCCAAGCGCGACAAAGCCGAGCTCGACAAGGTCGGCCTCGACCTCGACAAGGCGCCCGCCGCCTTCGCGGTCACCGCGATCGGCGAACCGACCGCGTCGACCCCGAACGACGATCGCAAGAAGAAGTGGCGCGACTCGGTCGCGCGCGATCCGTGGATCGCGGAGAGCATCGCGGTCCTCGGCGATATGACCAGCGCCAGGTAGGTGCCGTTCGGCACGCCGGGGCGGTGGGTCGCGAGCGCGGCCTACAGCCGCACGGTCGTCTTCTTGCCGCCGCCCGCGGCGGGCGGCACGTCGCCGGAGATCGTCGCGGTGGCCACCTTCTTGGCGCTCGGCAGGCCGGCGAGCGCGGTCTCGATCGCGCGCACGCGATCCTCGGGAGAGCCGAGCTCGCGCATGTCCTTCATGTACGTGTCGAGATCGACCTTGCCGTCGGCGATCGCGAGCGCGCCGAGCAGGACGTCGATGATCGACTTGGGGTCGCCGACCCGGATGATGTGCTCCTTTGGCAGCACGGTCGCCCACTGCGCGAGGATGACGTCGTCGGCGTAGCCGGCGTACTGGTCCGCCGCGGGCGACGCCGCGGCGACGTGTGCGTGGGGGTCGTAGTCGAGCTCGGCGACGACCATGTCGCTCGCCTCGCCGGTCTGGCCGCTCGGTGAGATCACGCCCTCGTGGTGCGTGATCTTGCCGCCGACCTCGAGCTCGACCTTCCACGCGGTCGGCGCGTGCACGGCCTCGTGGAACGCGAAGTTGCGGACCCAGACCTTGTAGCGACCCGGGCGCGCGGTGCCCTTGCCCCAGCGGACGTTCTCGACCGGCTTGGTCGTTGTCGCACCGCCGGCGTTCATGTCGACATCGAGCCAGCCGCCGCAGCTCGCCTGCTTGGCGCCGTAGAAGATGTGCTCGTTGGCGGGCGTCATGACGTGGAGATCGAGGTCGTTGCCGTTGTTCCACAGCAGGGACGCGCGCACGTCGACGCCGTCGTACTGGCCGCCCGCCGTGCGCACGCGGTCGCGGATCTCGGCATCGATGTTGGCCTTGCGCTCGTCCATCGTCTTGTGCGGATAGATGAAGAACGCGTGGAACTTGTCCTGCAGCCGGCGGAACGCCTCGGCGGCGGGCACGTCGGCCGCGACCTCGTCGCCGATCACGCGGCGGATCGTGGCCCTGTCGACGGCGGGGTAGAAGCCCTCGTCGCCGACGAAGAAGCAGTAGCCCTTCTTGCCGGTGCCCTGCGCGAGCCGCACGCAGTTCGTGCGGCTGTAGAAGTACGCCGCGAGCTCGTAGCTCTCCTGGCCGGTGCCGCCGCCGCCCTCCTCGATCCAGAACCGTCCGAGCGCCTCGTCGAGGCGGTTGTCGCCTTCGAACTGGCTGACCTGGAGCGGCGCGCGATCGACGGTCGCGTCGCCGATCGCGCACAAGCTGATCCCGGGATTGTCGATGTAGCCCTTGAG
>JBDTEH010000124.1:0-18135 GCA_039922635.1 Kofleriaceae bacterium
GCGACGACGTGCTCGACGGCAACGCCGCGGCCATGGAGATCCAGCCGCGCCGCCGCGAGCTCGATCCGGCCACGCCGGCGCAGGCCTGGCGCCCGGGCTCGACCGACGTCCCGAGCCGCGAGCCGACCCTGATCATCGCGGGGCCCGACCTCACCGGACCCACCGCCGCCCCGACGCGGTCACGCCCCCCGAGCGATCCGCCACCGGTGGTCGCGCGGACGACCTCGGATCCGGCGCCCGGCGAGCTCGATATCGCCGAGCGCGGCGCGGACGATCACTGGTCGGAGCCGATTCCGCTCGCCGAGCTGGTCGAGCTGGTCGACCGTACGGGCGACCAGCTCGAGCGCATCGCCGCGGACCCCGCGCGCGACGACGTGCCGGGCCTCGACGACTTCGCGGACGAGCTGATGGTCGGACGCGGGATGCAGACCCCGCCGCCGCTGCTCCCCGATGATCTCGCGGCACCGGACCTGATCGTGCCGGCGCCGAGGCCGCCCGACTCCGACGCGGCGCGGCCCGGTGGCCGAGACTTCGCGCGCCAGCTGCGCGAAAAGATGTCGCAGATGGCGCAGCGCCTGTTCGCCGGCGACCAGGCCTCATCGCAGGGCGTCGAGCTCGGCCCGCGCCACGATCATCAGACCGAGATCGATCTCGCGGCGCTCGGCGAGGAGCAGGAGCTCGGCGCCACCGGCGTGACCGAGCTGTCCGGCGCGGCGCTGTTCGCCGACGCGCGCGAGCTCACGACCTCACCGGGCTCGTGGGACACCCAGGTCCGCGAGCGCGGGCTCCCCGACTCCGGCGAGATCGTGCGCGGCGTGTCCGATGTCGCGCTCCTGCTCGCGAAGGTGTTCGCGCAGGGGACGACCGGCCGGCTCGCGTTTCGCCGGGACGGCGTCGAGAAGGTGATCTACTTCGACCAGGGGCGCCCGGTGTTCGCGTCGTCGAACGAGCCCGGCGATCGGATGGGCGAGCTGCTCGTGCGCGAGGGCAAGATCACCGCCGCGCAGTACGAGCGCTGTCAGACCCAGGTCGCGCAATCGGGCCGCCGGATCGGCGAGATCCTCGTCGACTTCGGCTATCTCAAGCGGCGCGAGCTGCTGCCGGCGGTGCGCCGCCACGTCGAGGACATCGTGTACTCGCTGTTCGGCTGGGACCACGGCCACTACTTGATCTCGCTCGACCCCACCGCCTCGAGCGAGCGGATCCGGATGTCGCGTCACCCCGCCGCGCTCGTGCTCGAGGGCATCCGCCGAAAGCTCGATCGCTCGGTGCTCGATCGCCTGCTCGGGCCGTCCTCGACGGTGATCGAGGTTCGCGACCGGGAGCGGCTCGGCACCATCGTCAACACGGCCGACCTCGCCGCCGAGGAACGCGCCGCGCTCACCGCGTTCGACGGCCAGGCCGACCTCGCGCACGTCGCTCGCACCGTCGCGGCCGACCCCGCCGATATCTTGCCGCTCGCGTGGGGGCTCGTCGTGCTCGGGCTCGCGACCGCGCGGCGGGCCGATACCGGCCTCGAGGAATCGACCGCGCTGGTCGGCGAGACCGACCTCGCGATCGACCGGGAGCGCGTGCGCGCTCGCTGGGAGCTGGTCAGCGAGGCCGACTACTTCGCGCTGCTCGGCGTGCGCCGCGATGCGACCGCGTTCGAGATCCGTCGCGCGTATCAAGCGGCGCGCCGTGACTTCGCGGCGGACTGCTTCCCGGTCGATCTGCGGCGCGAGCTCGCGCGCGAGCTCGACGACATCGCGACGGTGCTCGACGAAGCGTTCCGCGTGCTGCGCGATGATCGCCTGCGCGTGACCTATCTCTCGAACCTGGTGGACTGACGATGCGCCTCGCCTTCATGGGCTCGCCCGAGTTCGCCGTCCCCTGCCTGCGCGCGCTCGCCGGCGCGCACGAGGTCGTGCTCGTGGTCAGCCAGCCCGACAAGCCGGCGGGGCGGGGTGGGGAGCTGCGCGCGCCCGCGGTCAAGGTCGCCGCGCTCGAGCTCGGCCTGCCGGTGATCCAGCCCCGTTCGGCGCGTACCGGCGAGCTCGCGCAGGCGCTCCGCGACGCGCAGGTCGAGCTCGCGGTCGTCGTCGCGTACGGCAAGATCCTGCCGAAGGCCGTGCTCGACGCGCCGCCGCGCGGCTGCCTCAACGTCCACGGCTCGCTGCTGCCGAAGTACCGCGGCGCTGCGCCCGTGCAGTGGGCCGTGATCGACGGCGAGGCCGAGACCGGCGTCTCGATCATGCAGCTCGACGAAGGCATGGACACCGGTCCGGTCTGGGCCGAGCGCCGCGTGACGATCGGCCCCGACGAGACCGCCGGCGAGCTGCTCGCACGCCTCGCGCCGATCGGCGCCGCGGCCCTGCTCGAGACCTTGCCGGTGATCGCGAACGGCAGCGCGCGACCCGTCGCCCAAGATCACGCGTGCGCGACCCACGCGAAGATGCTCGACAAGACCGACGGCGCGATCGCCTGGACCCAGCCCGCGCGCGCGATCGCCGCGCGGATCCGCGGCGTCGACCCGTGGCCCGGCGCCTACGCGACGCTGCGCGGTCAGCCGATCAAGTTGTTCCGCGCCGCCGTCACCGATCGCACCGACGCCGGCGAATCCGGCGCCGTCGTCGCGATCGACAAGGCCGGCCTCCACGTCGCGTGTACCGGCGGCGTCATCGCGATCCGCGAGGTCCAGGCCGCAGGCAAGAAGCGGATGCCCGCCGCCGCGTTCGCCGCCGGCCGCGGCATCGCCGTCGGCGACCGGCTCACCTGATGGGGACGTACTACAGTTTCACAAGTTCGATCGCGCAACCTCACGAGATCATTCGGCCGAAAATGGGGACGTACTACAGTTTCACAAGTAGCGGCACCGCGCGCTGCCGCGCGAGGCCGCCTCAGTGACCGCTCGCGAGCTCGCGCGCCGCGTCCTCGAGCGCATCGAACGCGACCAGGCGTGGGCGACCCCCGCCCTGGACGGCGAGCTCGCGCGCGCGAACCTCGACGATCGCGACCGCCGGCTCGCGTCCGAGCTGGTCTACGGCGTGCTCCGCCACCGCGCGCGCCTCGACCGCATGCTCGCCGCACACGCCGATCTCAAGCGCACGCCGTTGCGGGTCGTGATCGCGCTGCGCGTCGCGGCGTATCAGCTGCGCTTTCTCGATCGCGTGCCGCCGTACGCCGTCGTCGACGACGCGGTCGGTGCCGCGCGTGCGTCGGGTGGCGCGAAGCTCGCCGGCTTCGCGAACGCGGTGCTGCGCAAGGTCGCGAGCGCGCCCGAGCCGGCCTTTCGCGATCTCGGCGACGAATATTCGTTGCCCGCGTGGATCCTCACCGAGCTGCGCGCCGCGAGCCCGGATCCCGCCGCGCATGCCGCGGCGCTCGCGGCTTCGGCGCCGCTGGTCGGACGGGCGAATTGCCGCCGCACCACCCGCGAGGCGGTGATCGAGCTGTTGACCACCGCCGGCGTCACGGCCCACGCGGTCGATGTCGCGCCCGGCACGCCGCAGGCATTCGCGATCGACAACCTCGGTGACCCCGCGCGCAGCCCTTCGTTCACCGCCGGGCAGTGGACCGTGCAGGATCCCGGCGCCCAGCTCGTCGGGCACCTCGCGGCGCCGCGCGCCGGCATGACGATCCTCGATGCGTGCGCGGGGGTCGGCGGCAAGTCGACGCACCTCGCCGAGCTGTGCGACGATGCCGCGCACATCGACGCCGCGGATCGCAGCGACACCAAGCTCGGGCTCGCCGCCGCGACCGCCCAGCGGCTCGGGCTCTCGAGCCTTCACCGCCACGTCTGCGATCTCACCGATCCGCGCGCGCCGCTGGGCACCGCGTACGATCTGATCCTGCTCGATGCGCCGTGCACCGGCCTGGGCGTGCTGCGCCGCCATCCCGACGCGAAGTGGCGTCTGGGCCCGGGTGATGTGCCACGCCTCGCCGCGGTTCAGCGCGAGTTGCTCGACGCAGTGGCGCCGCGCCTCGCACCCGGCGGCGCGCTGGTCTATTCGGTCTGCACGTTCACGCGCGCCGAAGGGCCCGAGCAAGCGCGGGCGTTCGCCGAGCGCAGCGGGCTGCGCCTGGTGACCGAGCATCGAACCTGGCCGCCGGACGCGGACGCGTTCTACCTCGCGCGGTTCGAGCGCTAGCGCGCGGCCGCTTCGCCGCGCTTGCGGAGCTCCGCGATCGTCGCGGCGTAGTCTTTGGTCCCGAACACGCCGGAGCCCGAGACGATCACGTTCGCACCGGCCGCGACCACCTCCGCGATGTTGTCGATCTTGACGCCGCCGTCGACCTCGATGTCGACGCTGTAGCCCTTGCGATCGATGATCGCACGGAGCTGGGCGATCTTCTCGAGCGCGCTCGGGATGAAGCTCTGCCCGCCGAACCCCGGGTTGACCGACATGATCAAGACCTGCGCGACGTCGCGCAGCACCCACTCGATCGCCTCGATCGGGGTGTGCGGGTTGAGCACCACGCTCGGCTTCTTGCCGAGGTCGCGGATCTGGTGGATCGTGCGATGGAGGTGAGGGCACGCCTCGACGTGCACCCCGATGATGTCGGCACCGGCCTTCGCGTACGCGCCGACCCAGCGCTCGGCGTCCTCGATCATGAGGTGAACGTCGAGCGGCTGCTTGGTGACCCGGCGGACCGCCTCGACGACCACCGGCCCGATCGTCAGGTTCGGCACGAAGTGGCCATCCATCACATCGACGTGGACGTAGTCGGCGGTCGCGATCGCGCGGACCTCCTCGGCGAGTCTTCCGAAATCAGCGGACAGGATCGACGGCGCGATCTTGAGCGGCGGCACCGAGTGGTCTTATCACGGGACCGGAACGATCTCGATCGCTCCCGTTGATGCGAGGCACGCGAGCTGCCGGCTATCGCGCGAGAACGCGAGCGCGATCACGTCCGGCAGGTCCGGATCGATGGACAGCGTGTCGAGGGTCTCGACCGTGGCCGCGCCCTCGTCGTCAGGAGCCAGATAATCGATGCGCAGCCGGCCGCGCGCGCCGTCTGGAGGTTTCGCGTACGCGTACGCCGCGAGCAACCCTCCGCGATCGAGCGCGACCGCGTGCGCGCCACCCGGGACCGTGCGCGCGAGCTCGCGGTCCTCGACCTCGAGTCGGGTCACGCCCCAGCACGCGCCCGGGCCGGGCACCGCCTGCGCGAGCCGCGCGCCCGCGTCGTCGAACGCGAACAACGGGGGCGCGTTGGCCTTGCCGACGATCCGGGCGGCCTCCATCCGGATCGTCGAGCGCTGCAGGAACCGATCGCTATCGACCTCGATCACGATCCACGATCGGCCGCCGCCGGGATAGCCGATCGCGACCAGCCGGCCGTCGGGCGACATCGCGATCCCGACGCGCGCCGATGCCGTACGATCGCCGCGCTCGCCGAGCGAGATCCCGTAGCTCTGCGCGTGGAGTGTCCAGATCCGCTCCGGGCGCGCGGTCTCGAGCTGGACCGCGAACAGCTCGGCCGCGCCGAGCGCGACGTAGCGTTCGCCGTTCGCCGACATGCTCGCGGCGTGCGGTGCGTGCAGCACGTCGATCCGGAAGTGGGTCTGCTGGACGAGCGCACCGGCGCCGTCGAAGGTCACCGACCCGCGATCGTCGAGCACGACGATCTGGCCGTCGTCACGCCAGCGCACGTCGTAGATCCGCTCCGACGCGAGCTCGCGCGTCGCGCGACCGGCGGCGTCGTGCAGCTGCACGAGCCGGTTGCGATAGCTGACGATCGCGCGGTCGCCGGGCGCCCAATCGAGGCGCGGCGGGGAGCGGATCGCCACTAGTAACCGGCGAACAGGTCGGTCAGCGGGACGTCGAGCGCGGTCGCGACCTTGAACAAGCTCGACACCGACGCGCTCGACTCGGCGCGCTCGATCTGCGAGAGCAAGGACACCGACAAGTTCGTGCGCCGCGACAGCTGGCGCAGGGTGAGGTTGCGGCCCTTGCGGAGGTCGCGGATCTGCCGGCCGATCGCGGCGTGGAGCTCGTCCTCGCGGCGCAGCACGAGGCCCTTCTTCTTCGCGATCCGCGCGATCACCTCGCGGAACTCGGCGGGCGTGAACGGCTTGTGGATGTACGCCGAGACCTCGTGCTTCATCGAGGCGGTCGCGGTGTCGAGGGTCGGATAGCCGGTCAGGATGATCACGGCGATGTCGTCGTCGATGCCGCGGATCTGGGCGAGCAGATCGAGCCCGGAGACTTTCGGCATCATCAGGTCGAGCACGACCAGGTGGAACACCTCGTCGCGGATCCGATCGACGGCGAGCGACGGATCGGCGAGCGTCGTGACGTCGAAGCCTTCTGCCCCGAGGAAGTCCTGGAGGTATTCCAAGATGTCCGGGTCATCGTCGATGACGAGGACCGACAACTTGCTCGATGTCCGGAGTGCCGCCCCAACGACCACGAGTGCACTCTAGTACGAAAGGTGTAGTCGGGGCGACAGGATTTGAACCTGCGACTCCTTGGTCCCGAACCAAGTGCGCTACCAGACTGCGCTACGCCCCGAGAAGGCGTGGTTAGGTACCTCGCGTTCCTGAATCTGTCAACGCCGGAACGCGGGGAGCGCGACATGAACCCCGATCTCTGCGAAGTTGCCGAGCCCCTCGACCGTGCCGACGCGGGCGTACGGCGTGACTCCGACAAACCCCCAGATCCCGACCGACCCGCCGACCCGTGGGTGCGCGAAGTCCGAGAGCTCGAGTAACGGGCCCGCTGACACGCCGAGGACGTGGCCGCCGAGCGAGGTCCCCATCAAGAGGTCGGCCCACACCCGGCCGCCGCCGCGCGAGGTCCACTTGGCCGCGCCGATGCTGCCGCCGATCGCCGCCGCCGCTTCGTGCTCGCGGACCCGCACGACCGAGGCGTCGACGCCGAACGTCGAGTCCCACCGGGACGCGATCCAGCTCGCGGCGCCCTCGGGGCCGAGCCAGACGTACGTGCCATCGAGATCGGACGAATCCGGTAATAACCTCGGCGGCGCGGGCGGTGATGCCGGTGGTGGATCGGGGATCGTCGTCGGAACGTACGCCAACGGATCTGCCTCGCTGTGATTTGCTAACAAACAACCGCAGATGGCGATCCTCAGGGCTGGTGACAAGATTCCCCGGCCCATCGACCCTAGACCAACACCTGGTCGCCGTATCCTGGTAATATTCGGCGGTAAACCGAGCGGGGAGATATCGGGCTCGTTGTTTGCTTGATCACGGCTTTTGGGTCCGCGCGAGATGTCGAATTCTGCCATCCAGCACAACGCCCCCGGCGCGAATGACAGGGGTCAGGGCGGCGGCATCGTACCACCCGGTCTGGAACGCGACTATCAACTGATTCGCAGCCTTCCCTTGTTCGAAGGCATCCCGAATCACGACCTCGTCGCGGCGATGACCCAGGGCGGGATCGCGCAACGCCAGCTCGAGCGCGACATGTTCGTGCTCGACCCGATCGGCCTCGCGAACGGCCAGCCGGCGCCGGTCATCTATATCGCGCGCGGTCAGGTCGCCGCCGCGGTGTTCCCCGAGCACGTACTGGCGGAGCGCCGCGCCGCGCAGGTCGCCCACGAACAAGCGACCAAGGAAGAGCGCGAGGCCGAGTCGCTGATCAAGCCCGATCCGCTCGCCCGGGTCGCGCTCAAGAACGTCGCGTTGTTCATCGAGGGCGATCTGTTCAACTCCGGCGCGCTGTCGGCGGCGCGGACCCAGCCGATCGCGTTCTACACCGCCGCACCGGCCGTGCTGATCGCGCTCGATCACCGCTGGATCGCCGAGCTCGCGGTCCGCCACCCGCCGTTCGAGGCGCGCCTGCGCCGCGCGCTCTCGGTCTCGCGCGAGCGGCTCGCGTGGGTCTCCGGCGTCAAGCAAGAGCTGCTCGACTTCTTCGTCCGCCAGGGCATCAGCGTCTCGGGCGAGATGGTCCGGGTCCGCCAGCTCGAGCTGTGCATCGATTGCAAGCTGTGCGAGGAGGCCTGCGAGGAGCGCTACGGCGCGCGCCGGCTGACGCTCGGCGGCTACCAGCTCGGCATGCTCGACTTCATCTACACGTGCCGGACCTGCACCGATCAGCGGTGCGTCGATCCGTGCGCGTACGATTCGATCAAGTACGACGAGCAGAAGCGCGAGGTCGTGATCAACGAGGCGACCTGCACCGGGTGCACCGCGTGCGCGCAGTCGTGCCCGTACGGCGCGATCGACATGGTCGACGTCGAGCCCGATGCGCCGCTGTTCAAGAAGCAGTTCAAGCACCGGCTCGAGAAGCGTGATGCGCTCAAGTTCGGGCCCGGCACCGGCCGCGTCGCGCGCACCCGCCGGATCGCGAACAAGTGCGATCACTGCACGGCGTACGGCGATCAGGCGTGCGTGTCGGCATGCCCGACCGGCTCGTTGATCGAGATCAACGCCTACGATCTGTTCCGCGAGCGCACGCCGGCGATGGCGATGCTCGGACGCACCGGGTTCGATACCGATCTGACCAAGAAAGATCGCAAGGAGGTCCTCCCGGTGATGCCCTTCACCGAAGGGCTCGCCATCCACTCCGGCGGCCTCGCGAAGGTCAAGCGCGGTCGCTACGCGCCGCTCGTGATGTGGCTGGTCGGCCTGCTGGTGTTCTTGCTCGCGCTCGGCGAGGCGCTGCTGCGCTGGAAGAAGCCCGAGATGTCCTACCTGTACAGCCACATGAAGGACTCGGCGGAGTTCGCCGGGCTGTCCAAGGACGGCATCCTCGAGAAGGTCGTCTATCACCCCGGCCCGGGCCTGTCGGTGTACTGCGGGCTCGTCGGCGCCGGCCTGATGGTGGTCGCCGCGATCTACCCGATCTTCCGGCGCATCAAGGTGTTCCGGTGGCTGGCGTCGAACACGATGTGGTTCGACTTCCACATGATGGCCGGGACGATCGGCCCGCTGTTCATCATCGTGCACTCGGCCTTGAAGCTCGACACCTGGGTCAGCGCCGCGTTCTGGTCGATGATCATCGTCGTGGTTTCGGGCGTACTCGGCCGCTACCTCTACACGCTCGTGCCGGCACTCTCGAGCGGGGTCGAGCTCGAGGAGCTCGATCACGAGCGCGCGTTCCAGGCGGCGCGCCCGCACTACCCGGTGCCGATGGCCGAGATCGATCGCGAGCTCCATCACCAGCGCGCGAAGGCGCAGGCGGTCGCGACCTCGCCGAGCCTGCTGCGCGCGATGTGGTGGCTGATCTTTCAGGATATCGGCCGGATCCCGAAGACGTTCGCGCGCCGCAACCGGCTCGCGCAGCTCGGGGTCGATCGCCGCACGCGCAAGGATCTCGCGCGCCGGGCGGGCCGGATGATCGTGATCGCGCGGCGCCAGGTCGTGGCGCCGAAGGCCCAGCTGCTGCTGCATTCATGGAAGAAGGTCCACGTGCCGTTCACGGTGATCCTCACCGGTTTTGTGGTGATCCACATCTGGGATGCGTGGTCCCGTGCCTGGTAGAATCGCGCGCCTGAGAAGTATGGTCGGCAAGCTCGGGGTGTTCGCGGTGTTCGTGATCGCGCTGGTGGCCGCGCGCGCGCGGGCCGGCGGCGACTTCCTCAACTCCGAGCCGGGCAAGCTCAGCAAGTCGCACGGCGACCTCGACGATCCGAACCACTGCGTCGATTGTCACGTCGACGGCACCAAGGACATCGTCGATCAGAAGTGCCTCGACTGCCACGATCACAACCCGCTGCGCGACCGGATCAACGCGAACAAGGGCTTTCACGCGTCGCCGCTCGTCAAGGGCAAGCGCTGCCAGACCTGCCACACCGAGCACCACGGCCGCGGCTTCGACATCATGGGCTGGAAGAACCTCCAGGGCGGCCAGAAGGGCTTCGACCACGCGCTCACCGGTTGGCGGCTCAACGGCAGGCACGCCACCACCGACTGCGACGACTGCCACAAGAAGACCGACAAGCAGGGCCTCAAGACGTTCATGGGGACCGACCGGCTGTGCGGCTCGTGCCACTTGAAGGAGCAGCCGCACAAGTTCGAGGCGAGCGAGAAGGACAAGCTCGCGTGCGAGCGCTGCCACGGCGAGTCGGTGTGGAAGCCGGCCAAGCCGCTCAGCCAGCAGAAGTTCGATCACGACGATCGCAAGGACGCCGCGATGCCGCTGCTCGGCTCGCACAAGGACGTCGCGTGCTCGAAGTGCCACCCCAAGAGCGTGTTCAACCTGCCGTTCCCGAAGCCGGATAGCTGCGGCAACGCGGGCTGTCACCAGAGCCCGCACGAGGGTCACCTGTTCAACACGCGGCCGTGCGAGTGGTGCCACTCGCCGACGTTCAAGACGCTCAAGCAGCAGAACTTCGATCACACCGAGAAGACCAAGTTCGACCTCGGGCCCGCGCACCGCAAGATCAAGTGCTACGACTGCCACACCAAGGCGCTCGGCGAGAGCAAGCCGACCGGCGCGTGCGAGACCTGCCACGCGAAGGACTCGCACCACCAGAACCGGTTCGCCGAGTTCGGCGATCCGCCGCGCTGCGGGGTCTGTCACCCCTCGGGCGGGCCGAAATTCACGCCGAGCGCGTTCAACCACGGCGCGCGGACCCGGTTCAAGCTCGAGTTCAAGCACGCCGAGCAGAGCTGCCGGTCTTGCCACCGCGGCACGAGCCCGTCCGACTTCGAGGACTTCCGCAGCCTGATCGACAAGAAGGGCAAGGTCGACTGCATGGGCTGTCACGCCCACAAGAAGGTCCACGCCGACGACAAGCACCCGAACGGCCGTTACAAGGACTCGCAGTGCCTGCAGTGCCACATGCACCCGGGCGATCCGACGATCCGCAAGGGCAAGGACAACCAGATGGCCGAGTCCGCGCACGGCAAGGACGGCACGTTCCCGCTGGTCCTGGGCCACGCGAAGGTGCCGTGCGGCGACTGCCACACCGGTCGCGACAAGAGCAACAAGACCTCGTTCAGCTCGCTCGAGCCCAACTGCAACGCGAACGGCAAGTGCCACGAGGACTCGCTCCACCAGGGCACGCTCGGCGCGACCTGCACCAACTGCCACAACCCCGGCACGTGGACCAAGCTCAACTTCAACCACAACGCGCCGTTCCCCGAGGACGCCAAGGGCGCGGTCAAGGAGTTCAAGCTGCGCGGCGCGCACCTCCAGAACAAGTGCACCGACTGCCACACCAAGGATCGCAAGTTCGCCGAGACCCCGGCGACGTGCTCGGCCGAGGGCTGCCACCAGGACGACGACGCGCACAAGGGCCACCTCGGCAACAAGTGCGAGCAGTGCCACGTCGAGACCGGCGAGGTGAAGTTCAACCACCAGACCCAGTCGGCGTTCCACCTCGATGGCAAGCACCTCGAGGTCCGCTGCGCGGACTGCCATCCATCGATCACGTTCAAGCCGCGCCCCAAGACCTGCTTTGGCTGTCACCCCGAGCCGAAGGTCCACAAGAACCAGTACGGCACGCAGTGCGAGCAGTGCCACTCGACGGCGTCGTTCAGCGACATCAAGCCGCTCCACGATGTCGGCGATTTCTCGCTCAAGGGCATGCACGACAACATCGCGTGCGAGCGCTGCCACAAGGACACGCGCCCGCTCGCCGGCTCGGGCAACTTCTGCCTCAACTGTCACCGCCAGGACGACGTCCACAACAACTCGCTGTCGCCGCGGTGCGGCGAGTGCCACACCCAGTGGTCGTTCGCGCCCGCGCGGTTCGATCACACCCGGGTGGGCTGCAACCTGACCGGTCTGCACCGCACGATCGCGTGCTTCGATTGCCACAAGAACGGCAACTTCTCGGGGCTGTCGGCGCAGTGCGTGAGCTGTCACTCCGACGACGCGAGGCGGGCTGCAGCCATCGCCACCGGGGATGGTGCCAGCCACCCGACGGAGGTGTCGTGCTCGCAGTGCCACAACCCGAACACGTGGGTCAACGCACCGCAGGGAGCGTTCGGTCGCGAATCGGTGTGCCGGTGAAGCGATGGATCTGGGCCGCGGCGCTCGGCGCCACGCTGATCGCGAGCTCCGCGTGGGCGCGCAAGGGTGGGGCCCACAAGGCCGACAAAGGCGACCAGGCCGATGATCCGGACGACGACGACGCCACCACCAAGCCGGATCCGAACCAGCACGCCGAGAAGGCGGGCGCGAAGAAGTCCGCCAAGAAGGTCGTCGCCGCGAAGAAGAAGCCGGCCGATGACGACGATTCCGACGACGATGACGATGACGCCGCGCCGACCAAGGGCGGCGCCAAGGGCACCAAGGGCGCCCCCAAAGGCGGTGCCAAGGCCGACGCGGCGAGCAAGAAGTCCGGCGGCGATGACGACTCGGGCGATGACGACGACGACGACTCGAGCGGCGGCTTCAAGGGCAGCACGAGCAACGTCACGAAGGACACCGGCGCGACCCCGATGGTCAAGCAGGACCTCAACGGTCACGACATGGGCGCGCGCAAGCTCACGACCGCGTCCGAAAAAGATCGGTTCTTCGTCGACAAGTCGGATACCGCGAAGACCGCGAAGGGCACGCTGATCCAGGGCAGCCTGACCTCGAGCTCGTTCGTGTTTCACGAGTCGGGTGGCGCGCTCGCCGGGATGGCGGGCAACGAAGCGTCCGGGGATAACCGGATGTTCACCGATCTGCGCCTGCAGACCGACTTCCGCCACCTCGGCGGCGGGCGCTGGGATGCGCGGATCGACGGCCGGATCCGGTTCGTCAACTCCGGCACCTCGGTCGACGAGACCGCGACGGGGACGGCGGGCCCGACCACGAACATCCAGTCGGGGCTGTTCGGCACCAACGAGTACGACCTCCGCGAGCTGTGGCTGATCCGCAACGGCGAGCGCACCGATGTCACGATCGGCCGCCAGTTCATCACCGATCTCGCCGCGGTGAAGATCGATGGCCTCCGCGTCGACTACGCGAGCTCGTCGCAGCTGACCTATCTCGGCTTCGCGGGCCTGTCCCCGTTCCGCGGCTCGAGGTCGATCACGACCGACTATATCGATCTGAAGAATCCGAGCGATGGCACGCCGGCCGGCAAGTTCATCGGCACCGGCGGGTTCGGCGCCGCGTACCGCACGCCGTCCGCGTACGGCGCGTTCGGTGGCGTCGCCCAGGTGCCGCTCGAGGCCGAGCAGCCACGCGTGTTCGGCACCGCGAACGGCTACTGGCGGCTCAACCCCAAGCTCGATATCTACCACTACGCGCTGATCGACCTGGTGTCGTCGTACGGCGCGCAGCTGACGAACCTCACCGGCGGCATCAACTACAAGCCGACCCAGCGGCTGCGCATGACGGCGAGCTACAACCGGGTCGACACCGAGACGCTGAACATCCAGGCCGGCGCGTACCTCGATACGCAGGGCACGAATTCGACGGTGAACAACGAGACGTTCGTCGCGCGGCTCGCGACCAACGAGGCGCGCGGCAGCATCTCGGCCGGGCTCGGCGAGCTCGAGCGCTTCGAGGTCACGGTCGCAGCGGCGTATCGCTCGCGCCCCGAGTTCACGCTGATCCCGTTCGTGGCGCCGGGCGGGACGGCAGCACCGTCGATCACCCTGTCCGCGGCCCGCGGCTACGAGCTCTACGGCTCGCTGATCGATCGCCACTCGTTCGCCGATACGCGGATCGGCATCGATGCCGTGAAGACCTTCGCCGCGGGGACCATCTCGTTTCAGCGCGACGAGGTGTTCGCGCTGCGCGGGTTCGTGTCGCGCGAGCTGCCGAGCGGCAAGGGCGAGTGGGAGGCCGAGGTCAGCTACTCGACCACCAAGGACACCAACTCGGGCTACACGTGCCCGCCCGGCGCCGCGCTGACCGAGTGTTTCGGCCAGACCAACGGCAGCGTGCTGTCCGCGGGCGGCGCGCTGTACTACCGGCTCGACCGCGACTGGTTCGTGATCGGCCAGGCGTACGTCTCGCAGACCGAGTTGACCACGATGGGCGCGACGGCGGCCGATCCGTCGATCCTCGGCCTGTCGGGCTACTTCCGCATCGCGTATCGGTTCTAATCGCCGGCGAATATGTCGGCCGGAACCGTCACGCGCGAGACGCGCGGTCACGTCTACGTCATGGGCCTCGATCGGGTCGCCAAGCGCAACGCGTTCGATCTGCCGCTGTGGAACGAGCTGTGCCTCGCGTACGGCGAGCTCGAGCGCGATCCCGAGCTGCGGGCGGGCGTGTTGTTCGCGCACGGCGACCACTTCACCGGCGGCCTCGATCTGCCGCAGTGGGGCGGCGTGTTCGGCTCCGGCGCCTGGCAGTTTCCCGCCGGCGGGCTCGATCCGCTCGGCCTGACCTCGCGCGTGACCAAGCCGATCATCCTCGCGGTCCAGGGCACGTGCTTCACGATCGGCATCGAGCTGTTGCTCGCGACCGACCTCCGGGTCGCCGCGGCGAACACCCGGTTCGGTCAGATCGAGGTCAAGCGCGGGATCTATCCGGTCGGCGGTGCGACCGTCCGGATGCCCCGCGAGGTCGGCTGGGCCAACGCGATGCGCTGGTTGCTCACCGGCGACGACTTCGATGCCGCCGAGGCGCTGCGCATCGGCCTGGTCCAGGAGGTCGTACCGGTCGGCGACCAGCTCGCGCGCGCGATCGCGCTCGCCGAGGTGATCGCGGCGCAGGCGCCGCTCGGCGTCTACGCGACGCTCGCGTCGTCGCGGATGGCGCTGCCCGGCGACGAACGCACGGCGATGGCGCGGCTGATGCCGGATCTGGTCCCCATCATGAAGTCCGAGGACGTGCAGGAAGGCCTGCAGGCGTTCGTCCAGCGCCGGCCCGGCGTGTTCAAGGGCCGCTAGTCGGTCGAATTCACACGGGCTGTCTCGAATCCCACACGAGCTGTCAGGTGTTCCTCGCCGAGCCATCACAGTCGGCCCCATGGGCGCGGATCGCGGCTGGTATCGTTCGTGCTCCGAGGCCTCACATCCTCATGCGTTTACTCCTCTGTCTGCCACTCCTTGCCGCATGTACTTCCGCGCCGCCGAGCGACACCCCGTTCACCGGCCAGGTCCATCGCTTCACGATCGATCGCTTCGAGCTCCCGATGAACCACGATCAGGTACAGCGGCTCGGCGATGATCTCGACGGCCACGGCTCGGTGAACAACGAAGCCGGCTTGGTCACGTCGACGTTGTTCGGTCAGGCCGATCTCGCGCCGAATCCGTCGGACCTGAGCAACCTGATTCCGACCGCGATCGAGATCAACGCGCACGATCTGATCGACGACGATCACGTCGGGGTCAGCTACATCGGTCGGGCAGGGGAGGCATCGACACCGGCCACCGGGACGTTTGTCGCTGGCACGTTCGTATCCGAGCGCACGCGCGATACCGCGCATCCCGCGAATGGGTCGATGGTGCTGCCGCTGTTCGTCGACGCGGACCCGACCGAGCTCCCGATCCAGCACGGCGAGATCGATCTTCAACCCGATGGCGCAGGCGGCTACACGGCCCAGCTCCGTGGTGCGATCGATCCGCGGGTGGCTCTCGAGCAAGCCGCGATCAGCGTGTACCAGATGCTGCGTTCGAACCCGAAATCGCACGTCGACCTCGCCGCGGTGTTGACCTATGACACGTCGGTCAACCTGCCCGCGGCTCTTCCCATCACGCTCGCCGACATCGAGGCGAGCTCGTGGTTTAGCAGCCTGCTCGCACCTGATATCACCCTCGAGGGCACGCCGTTGCTGTCGATCGGCTTCGGGTTCCACCTGATCCCCTGCGACAGCGGGACGTGTGCGCCGGCGACGGTGATCGACCATTGCGACGACCGGACCCGAGACGTCGACGAGACCGACGTCGATTGTGGTGGGTCGTGCCACCCGTGTGGCTTCGAGACGACGTGCGTGGTCGCGAGCGACTGTCAGTCCGGTGCGTGTGACTCCGGCATGTGCCGCGAGCCGACCTGCACCGACCACATTCAAGACGGCTTCGAGTCCGGTGTCGATTGCGGGACGTATGGTTGCCGGGCCTGCCCGGGCCAATGACCCGCGCAGGCCACGAACGAATCAAACCCCCGACGGTTCAGGTCGGAGGCAAGAGGCAGGCAGGCCGGCCACCCGGCCGGAATAGCGTTACTCGGAATCGGACGAGGAATCGTCGGTCGGTACCGTCGGGGAGGCCGGCGGCATCGGGCTCTCGACGTAACGCACGGCCTCATCCCACGCGATCGTGGGGCCCTTGGTCGTGGTGGGGGTGTCTGACTTGACAGCCCGGCGCTCCCGCTTTGCGCGCGCTTTGTCCTTCAGATCGGTCTCGCGCTGGCGCTTCATAAAGGAACTGCGTTGACTACTCATAGGGCACCTCTGGCAGTGAACCGACAGATTAGCCTACGACGGGGATCGGAGCACGTTTCCTAGAACTTGATCGTGCGATATCCGAACAACCTTATGCGCTTGGCGTAGAGGTCAAGCACAAACAGCCCGACCACGATCAAAAGTATCCACGGCCACAGATCTTGCGTGTAGGGCACGTGCTCGTGCGCTGGATCCCACAGCTGGGCCGGGGTCGCGTCATCGTGGCCTCCCGAGACCAGCGCGGCATGCTTCATCGGGCTCAGGTTGGGGGTCGTCCTGAGGTATTCGAGCGGGTAGGACAACGCGACCGCTCCCAGCGACTCCGCGACGGTCTTGCCGTCCCGCTTGTGGACCGCCTTGAGTAGGTAAGACCCGTATTTCTGGATCTTGAAGTCGGCGGTATACCGGCCCGCGGCGGTCTGCGCCATCGCCACGGTCTCGGTGACCTTGTTGTTCGCCGGATCGATGACCTCGAGCGTGGTGTCGAGGTCGTTGACGAACTTGTCGCCCGAGTCGATCGCGTCGACCGTGACCTGCGCGCGGCCGTCCGCGACCTTCGCCGTGAGGTCGTAGCTGTCGTAGACCTTGCGCCGCATCGAGCTGCGCACGACCTGCGCCCAGAACTTCGGATAGCCGCCCCAGCGGATCCAGTCGACCGACCAGCGGTTCTTGACGTCGGAGGTCCACGCGACCGAGGTACCGGCACCGTAGCGCCAGCGCGCGAGGATCGGCTCGCCGAGATCGGAGATCAGGATCGTCTCGGCCGTCGGCTTGGGCTTGGTGCTCACGTAGCCGTGCAGCGCGGGCGCGGACTCGACGTTGGTCCCCTCGATCGCCTCGACCTTCTTCGCGACGCGGACATGGACGAGGTCCTCGACGAGCTGGCTCTTCTGCGCCTCCTGGGTCTCCTTCATGAAGATCCGGGGCAGGGCGCCGATGTCCTCGACCATGTAGAGCCGGCCGTCACCGGCCTCCGAGATCATCTGCAGCATGTTGCGATCGGCGCCCTGGACGCCGACGCACGACACGGTGATCCGGGCCTGGCGCATCTCCTGGACCAGCTCGGCGATGCCGTCGGTCGGCGCTTCGCCGTCGGTCATCAGGATCACGTGCTTGACCTTCGCGTTGATGCTGGACAGCGACTCGTAGGCCTCCTTGAGGCCGGGGTAGATGTTCGTGCCGCCGCCGGAGTTGAGCCGGCCGATCTCCTGCGAGATCCGGTTGCGATTGCCGGCGCGCTGCGGGCGCACGAGCACCATGGCGTCGGAGTCGAACGCGATCACCGTGATGAAGTCGTTCGGCGACAGCACCTCGGTGGTGACCCGCGCGGACTCCTTCGCGGCCTCGAGCTTCGCGCCCTGCATCGACCCGGAGCGATCGATCACGAGCGCGAGTGCGATGTCCGGCTGCTCCTTGATCTTGGTCGAGTCGAACCGCACCGGCATCATGTTCTCGATCATGGTCCGCTCGTAGCCGCCGGAGCCGAACGAGTCCTCACCGCCGGCCATGATCAGCCCGCCGCCCATGCCCTTGACGTAGGTGTCGAGCGCGGCCATCTGGCCGGCGCCCATCAGCCGCGCCGGGACGTCGGAGACCAGCACGAGATCGTACTTCTCGAGCTCCTTGGGGTTCGACGGGATGCCGCTCGGGCCGCGGACCTCGACGTCGATGTTCTCGGTCTCGAGCGCCTTCTTGAGATAGCTCGCAGAGCCCGGCTCGCGCAGCACGCCACCTTCGACATAGAGCACGCTCGGCTTGCCCTTGACAGGTGCGGTCATCACCGCTTCGTTGTTCTGCTTCTCCGTGTCGTGCGCGACTTGCGTGAGCCGCAGCTTGTACGTGGTGTACCCCGCGCGCTTGGCCTCGCTCTTGAACTTCACGAGGTTCTTGCCCTCGCGCAGCTCG
>JBDTEH010000125.1:0-5833 GCA_039922635.1 Kofleriaceae bacterium
TCGTGCCGGCGCCGACGTGCGCACCGGCGGCATCGACGGTGATGCCGCCGAGCCCGGGGCAGCGCCACAGGTCGAGGATGCCCTCGGGCGCGGCGCGATGGTTCGCGTTGACCATGAGGTCGGTGCACCCGGCCATCACCATGAAGTGCGGATGCGCGGCGCGCAGCTCGAGCGCCTCGGCGAGGCCGCGCGGACGGTGAAACGCGGTGGCCGCGCTCACTTCGCGACCTCGGTGGCGGCGGCGAGCACCGCGTCGACGATCAGCTGATAGCCGGTGCAGCGGCAGATGTTGCCCGCGAGCAGCTCGCGGATCTGCGTGCGCGCCGCGGCGGGCTCGCCTTGCACGAGCTCGTGATCGACGACGTACGCCGCGCACACCGCGATGCCCGGCGTGCAGATACCGCATTGCGCGCCGCCGCAGCGCAACAGCTCGCGCTGCACGGCGTGCAGCACGCCGCCGCGCTCGAGGCCCTCGACGGTGGTGACCGTGCGGCCCTCGCACTGGCCGGCCGCGACCAGGCACGAGTTGACGACCTCGCCGTCGAGCATCACGGTGCACGCGCCGCACTCGCCTTCGCCGCAGCCCTCCTTGGTGCCGGTCAGGCGGAGATCTTCGCGCAACAGGTCGAGCAGGCGCTTCCACGGCGAGACCTCGACGGTGCGCTCGACGCCGTTGACGACGAGCTTCACGACCGCGCCTCCTCGCGCTGCGCCCACGCCAGGCGCACCGTCTCGGGCGACAGCGGCAGCGCATCGAACGGGACGCCGAGCGCGTTCTCGACGGCGTTCGCGACCGCGGCGGCGGGGCCGTCGATCGGGATCTCGCCGACCCCCTTGGCGCCGCTCGGACCGAACGGATACGGGCACTCGACGATCACGGTCTCGAGCTCGGGCGCGTCCGCGAACGTCGGCACGATGCAGTTCGTCATGTTCGCGTTGATCACCTTGCCGTCCTTGTACAGCACGTTCTCGAGGATGGCCCAGCCGAGCGCCTGCAACGTGCCGCCGTCGATCTGGCCCTGCACGATCAGCGGGTTGATCGCCTTGCCGACATCGACCGCGTGGAGGCAGCGGTCGACGTGGACCTCGTAGGTGTCGACATCGACCGAAACATCGACGAGGCACGCGGCCCAGCCGAACACCGGGTACGCGGCACCGGTGTAGGTCGCGTCGTCCCACGAGATGCCGGGCGGCACCTCGTACTGCTTGGTCACCTCGCGGACGCCATCGCGCGCGGCGAGGTGCTCGCGGAGCTCGCGGCTGGCCTTGTCGATCAGGCCGCCGACGACCATGCAGGTACGGCTCGCGACGGTCGGTCCGCTGTCGGGCACGAGCGAGGTCTTCGGCTCGATCACGGTGATCTGCTCGGGCGCCACGCCGAGCGCGGTGGCCGCGATCTGCGTGAAGATCGTGATCGCACCCTGGCCGATGTCGGTCGAGCTCGAGCGGACCTCGAACCGACTGCCTTCCGGATCGTCGTCGAGCTGCGCGACCGTCGCCTTGCCCGCGAGGTATTGCTCGCCCGAGCCGGTGAAGCCGGCGCCGTGGAAGTAGAACGCGATGCCGCGGCCGCGCTTGACCGGCGTACCGTTGCGCGTGCCGTCGTGCGCGGGCACCGGGCCGGCGAGCCGCTCGATCGCGCCGAGCACCTCGTCGGTGCCGACCGAGAACCCGAGCACCTGGCCGGTCGCGGTCGTATCGCCGCTGCGCAGCGCGAGCCGCTTGCGCAGCGCGAGCGAGTCTTCCTTCAGGTACGCCGCGAGCTTCTCGAGCTGGCGCTCGTACGCGAACGTGGTCTGCGGCGCGCCGAACCCGCGGAACGCGCCGTGCGGCGGATGGTTGGTCGCGACGACGCGGCCGCGCACGCGGGTGACCGGGCACTTGTACGGCCCGGCCGCGTGCAGCACGCCGCGCGACAGCACGACCGGCGACAGCGTCAGGTAGGCGCCGCCGTCCATCACGCAGTCGACATCGATCGCGAGGATCTCGCCGCGCGCATCGATCGCGAGCCGGTGGCGGGTCCACGCCGGGTGGCGCTTCGTGGTCGCGGCGATGTCCTCGTCGCGGTCGTAGACCATCTTGACCGCGCGGCCGGCGGCCTTCGCGAGGGTCGCGACGTGCGCGGCGAGCATCGAGGGATACTCTTCCTTGCCGCCGAACCCACCACCGGTCACCGACTGCGTGATCACGACGTCATCGCCGCCGAGGCCGAGGCACACCTTCATCGCCTTGTGCACGTAGTACGGGCACTGCATCGAGCCGACGATCAGGCACTTGCCCTCGACCCACTCGGCCATCATGGCCTGCGGCTCGATGTACATCTGCTCCTGCGGCGAGGTGTAGTAGCGGCCGTCGATCACGTGCGCGGCCCTGGCGATCGCGGCCTCGAACTCGGCGTCGCTCGCGTGGCCCTTGCGGACCACGAACTGCTTGAACACGTTGTCGTCGCCGTACAGGACCTGCTTGGCCGCGAGCGAATCCTCGACGGTGAAGATCGCCGGGAGCGGCCGGATCTTCGGCTTCACCGCGCGCATCGCGGCGAACGCGAGCTCGCGGGTCGGCGCGGCGACCAGCGCGATCGCCTCGTCGACGTGCATCACCGGCTTGCCGATCGCGACCAGCGCGGGCTGATCGTGCTCGATCAGCGCGATCACGTTCTGCCCGGGCACGTCGGCGGCGGTCGCGACGACCACGCGGCTCCAATCGAACGCGGGATCGAGCTCGATCGCTTCGAGGATGCCGTGCGCGACCTTCGACCGCACGGTCGCGCCATGCCAGGCGCCAGGGGCATCGAGATCGTCGAGGTACTGCGCGCGGCCCGTGACCTTCGCGACTCCATCGACGCGCGGCAGCGAACGGCCTACCGAGGGCGAATCCATCGGCGCATTACATCACGCTTCGCGGACACATGCCTCGCTGCTACGGGCCCTGGTAGTCGTTGTACGCCGCCGTGCCGGTCGCGCCGGTCGGCGCCGGGCCGGCCAGCTGGAACACGTTGCCACGGATGGCGTCGTACCCGCCGGGAACCTTCGCGATCCGGACCTGGTCGACCCTCAGCGTGTCGTCGGCGGCGACGTTGAGGTCGGTGACGTCGGTCGGCAGGGTCGGGAACGCGACCTGCGTCCCGGCCGGCGCGGCGATGCCCCATTGCCAGCGCGTGCTGGTCGATCCACGGAACGCGTCGACGGCGACGAGCGAGAAATCGGCCGTGGCGGCGCCGCCGGTCGTGGTCCAGCCCAGGATGTGCGTGCCGGTATCGAGCGTCGGTGCGGTCGCGAAGTCGGGCAACAAGTGGCCGCCCCAGTCCTGGGTGTACGCGCCGGTGGTGCCCCACTCGAGGAACGTGCGGTTCGTGCTGGGCACGCTCTGCGTCGCCTGGATCACGTCGAGCGAGCCCTGGGGCTGCGCCGGGGCCTGCGCCGCGATCGTCGCCGGGTCCTCCGCCGAGGCGATCGCCTGCGTGCCGCTGTACAGCGTGCCGCGCCCGGTGAGGTACGCATCGTTCAACGAGATCGCGCTCGCCGCATCGGCGTTGTTCGTGAACGTGTACGACCGGATCACCGCGGCGTCATAGGTCTTCGCGGTGTAATCGATGATCTCGTTCGCGTTGATCGGCTGACCGGAGATCGCGAACGAGCTGACGGGCTGGTTGTTGCCATCGAGCGCGACGACGAACACGTCGGCCGCGGTGCAGCCGTCCCAGAACGAGTAGGTGACCGCGGCGTTGGTCGCCCCGCTGCCGGTCGGTGGGGCCACGTACGAGCTATAGCTGCACGTGCTCTGGATCTCGTACTGCGTGATCGTCGCCGTGTTCGCGGCGTCGAGCGGGATCGTGAGGGTCGTGGGGATCGAGGCGCTCGGCTCCGACGGCGGGGACAGCAGCAGGTGATCGCCCGGCTTGACGCCGGCCCAGGTGAACGCGAGGTAGCTCGCCGAGGGCCCGCCGAGCCCAGGCGCGGTGTTGGGGACGAGCGCGGTCGCGTAGCCGCCCGGATTCATCAACTGGCGCGCGTTGCCGCTCGCGTCGAGCATCGTCGCGCCGACCACGCTCGAGTCGGCGTTCTGGAAGTACACGTGGGCCCCGGCGACCGGCGTGCCGTCCGGATTGTTGACGCTGACCAGCACCGGCAGCACCTGCGGCGGCGCGTCGATCAGCGGCGGCGCGTCTGGCTGGCCGGCTGGCGCGTCGACGATCTTGCGGGCGGAGTCATCACCGCACGCGGCGAGGGCCAGGACGAGCAGGGTCAGGCGATGCATAGGTCGCTCATCATAACAAAGGACGCCGGAAGATCCGCTGAAAGCGCATGGGTGCGGATGCGGTTGACATCGCCGCAGCCCGCGATCACGAGTGCGACGGAGATCCAGCGGCGCATCGGGCGCTGGTACTCCATCCGCACGTGTAGGATGCGTGCGGATGCGCACGCGGCAGCTCGCCGGTCGACCGATCGCCACCGTCGGGCTCGGCGACGTCAGCCTCGTGCGGTCGAGCAAGCGCGGTCGCGATCCGGCGGAGGTCGTCCGCCGCGTCCACGACGCGCTCGAGGCGGCGCTCGACTTGATCGACGTCGCGCCCGAGCCCGACAGCGAGCGCGCGGTCGGTGATGCGGTGCGCGCCTTGCGGCTGCGCGATCGCGCGATCGTCGCGACCCGGATCCCGGAGCTCTCGGCGCGCGATACCGCGAACGAGCGGCTCCCGCCCCGCTACGTGATCGAGCGCGTCGACGCGTCGCTGCGCGCGACCAAGCTCGACGCGCTGCCGCTCGTCCAGCTGCCGCTGCGCGCGAGCTGGGTCGTGACCTCGGCGTGGCCCGAGCTGGTCGGTTCGTGTGCGCGACTCGTGCGCAGCGGCAAGGTGTTGCACTGGGGCGTCCGCGTGAGCGAGACCAGCGCCGACCCGGTGCCGGCCGTGCCGAAGCGCCCGGTGACGATCGCTGACGCGACCGCCCTGCTCGCACAGGAGGCGGAGCGGCCGCGGTCGTCGTGGATCCTGCATCCCGACGAGGCGGTCGCCGCGGATCCTTCGCTCGCGATCGCGGTCGCGCTCACCCGCAACGCCGGGGCGCCGGCGCCGCTCGCCGACGGCGCGCTGACTCACCCCGCGATGCTGTTCCTCGACGAGCCGTGGCTCGCGACACTCGCGATCGACGTCTCGATGTGCCGGCGCGACGCGCTGGCGCTGCTCGCCGCGGCCGCCGGCCGCAAGCCCGTGCTCGCGTTTCACCCGCTCGAAGGTGGCGCGCTCGCCGGCACGCTCGGGCCCGGCGCGAGCCTCGCCCCGCTCGACGATCGCCGCGCGCTGACGCCGGCGCAGCTCGAGGCGATCGCGGTCGGCGTCGCGAAGCTCGCGTCGCGGGTCAAGCGCGAGCCCGTCGCGGCGCGGTCGTGTGCCGCGGCGCGCTCGATCGTCGAGGCCGAGCCGCGGCCCCCGAACCTGATGGTGACGACGCTCGCCGAGCTCGCGCTACGCTACGTGATCGATCGCGGCGCGATCGCGATGCCGCGCATCCACACGCGCGACGCGCTCGCCGAGCTGGTCGCGTGCGCCAACGCGGCGCCGCTGCCCGAGCCGCTGATCGCGAAGATCGACGAGCTGTTGGCCGATCTACCCGACGAACCACCCAACGAATCACCCAACGAATCGTAGTCGACAACTGGACTACTGCGCACGCGTTCAGTATGGTGCTCGCGTGAAGTCGCGGCCGACGGCGAACCCCACGAACCGCTTCCACGCCACGGCGGTGACCTACGAGGACGGCGAGGGTCCGCCGCCCGCGACCGTGAAGCTGATCGAGGATCATGCGCGGTCGATCCTCGCGAGCAACGACTCGCCGGA
>JBDTEH010000126.1:0-3771 GCA_039922635.1 Kofleriaceae bacterium
TGCATGACGTCCATCTGGCTGCGCTTGCGCGTGCCCGGATCGGTCATGTGGACGTAGATGCTGCCGACGTTCGACTGGCGCTGATCGCCGCCGGCGACGGTGACCAGCGTCGCGTCGACCTCGGGGAGCTCGCGGACCTGGCGCGCGATGCGCTCGCCGATCAGCGTCGACGCCGCGAGCGTGGTGCCCTCGGGCGCCTGCAGGTAGATCTCGAACTGGGCCTCGTCGTTCTGCGGCAGGAAGTCACCGCCGAGCTTGCTGCACATCGGGATGGTCACGCCGAACGTCGCGACGATCGAGAGGCCGACCACCCAGCGGTGGCGCAAGCAGAACGCGAGGACGCCGGAGTACACGCGTGCGATCGGATGATAGATCCCGTCGCTGAACCGCTCGATGATCGAGCGCTTGCGCTCCTGCCCTTCCGGCGCCGGCAGCGGCAGGATCCGCGCCGCCAGCATCGGGGTCAGCGAGAACGCGACGACCATCGACACCAGGATGGCGAACGCCATCGTGAGGCCGAAGCTGTACATGAACCGGCCGATGATGCCGCTCATGAACGCGACCGGGAGGAACACCGCCATCAACGACAGCGTCGTCGCGAGCACGGCGAGGCCGATCTCCTTGGTCGCGTGCAGCGCGGCCGGGAACGGCTTCATCTTCTTCTCGTCGATGAAGCGATAGATGTTCTCGAGCACGACGATCGCGTCATCGATCACGATGCCGACCGCGAGCGCGAGCGCGAGCAGCGTCATCATGTTGAGCGTGAAGCCGAACATCCGCATCAGGCCGAACGTCGAGATGATCGAGACCGGGATCGCGAGCGCCGCGATCACCGTCGATCGCACGCTACCGAGAAACAGCAGCACGACGAGCGCGGCGAGCACCGCGCCCATCTTCAGGTGCTCGAGCACCTGGTCGGCCGACGTGCGGATCTGCAACGAGTTATCGCGCACCACCGACACCGAGTAACCGGCCGGCAGCTGGGTCGAGAGCTCCTTGACCTGCGCCTGGATCGAGTCGACGACCGCGACCGTATTGGTCCCGGTCTGCTTGCGGACCTGGAGCGCGATCGAGGGCACACCGTCGTACACCGCCGAGGTCTCGGCATCTTCCTCGGTGTCCTCGACGCACTCGCCGAGCTTGGCGTTCGGGGGTGGCGCGACCACGTCGCCGACCCGGATCTGGTTGTTGCCCTGCTCGCGGACCACGATCCGGCACAGCTCCTGCGGATCGAGGACGCGGCCGGTGATCCGCAGCGTGTTGTGGGTCGGGCCGGTATCGATCTGGCCACCCGGCACGTTGACGTTCGAGGCCGCGATCGCGTGCTGGACCTCGAGCGCCGACACGCCGGCGGCGGCGAGCCGGATCGGATCGAGGTTGACGTTGATCTGGCGATCGCGGCCGCCGAGGATCACGACCTGACCGACGCCGGGGAGGCGCTCGATCCGGCTCTTGACCTGCTTGTCGGCGAAGTGCGTGAGCTCGCGCACCGGCGTGCCCTTGGGCCCCTTGACCGACAACACGATGATCGGCGCGGCGTCCGGATCGGCCTTGCGGACCTCCGGGCGCGAGCCCGCCGGCAGATCGCGCAGCACGCTCGACAGGTGATCGTTGATGTCCTGCGAGGCCTTGTCGGGGTCGATCTCGAGATCGAACTGCGCGATCACGAGCGAGACACCCTCGGTCGAGGTCGAGGTCAGCGTGTCGAGCCCGCTCACCGTGTTGACGGCCGCTTCGACCTTCTCGGTGACGTCGGTCTCGACCGCGGTAGGCGACGCGCCCGGATACGGCGTCACGATCGTCACGAGCGGAAAATCGACCTTGGGAAACTTATCGACGCCGAGGTTCGAGTAGCCGACCGCGCCGACCACGACGAGCGCGAGCACCAGCACGAAGGCGAGGATCGGCCTCCGGATGCAGATATCTGCGAGCCATTGCATCGCTTACTCCTGGACCTTCACGCCATCGACGACTTGATCCGTGACCTTCGCGATCACCTTGTCGCCCTTGTCGACGCCCTGGACGACCGCGACCTTGCCATCGCCCGGTGACGCGGAGAGCTGGACGATCCGATCCTCGGCGACTCCGTTCTTGACGACGAACGCGTGCCACGTGTCGCCGCGACGGACCACGGCCTCGGCCGGCAACACGATGCGCGGCGATTGACCGACGATGATGTGCGCCTCGGCGAACATCCCCGGCACGAGGCCGGTGTCCTTGTCGAGCACTGCCTCGGCGGTGAGCGCGCGGCTCTTGCCGATCTCGGCGCCGAGCCGCGTGATCGTCGCGCCGAACTTCTTGTCGGGATGCGAGACCGCGACGATCTCGACGCGCTGGTCCTTCTTGACGTCGGTGACCGCCTTCTCCGGCACCGAGAGCTCGATCTTGAGCGGGTCGGCGTCGACCAGCGTGAACAGGGCCTTGCCCGGTGCGACCCACTCGCCGGGCGAGACGTTCTTCTCCGAGACGACGCCGTCGAACGGCGCGCGCACCATGCCGTCGGCGACCGACTTCGACATCATGTCGTTGCGTGCCTGCGCCTGTGCCACCTGCTCGACCGCGTTCAAGCACTGCGTGTTCTGGCGATCGAACTCGGACTGCGTGATCGCGCCCTTGTCGAGCAGCTGCTTGGTTCGCGCGCACTCCTGATCGGCGAGCTGCTTCGAGACCCGCGCCGACTGCAGCGCGGCCTGCGCCTCGCGCGCCGAGAGCGCCGCCGACCGGACATCGAGCTGGATCACCGGCTGGCCGATCTTGACGTGCTGGCCGCGCTCGATCATCACGTTGATCACCTTGCCCTGGGTGTCGGCGGTGACGTCGGATCGCTCGTCCGCCGCGATCAGCCCGGTGAGCTTGAGCACGTCGGGCGTCGGCGCCTCGGCCGCGGTGACCGTCGCGGCTTTGATGGTCGGCGTCGGTGCTTTCGCGACCGTGGCCGCCGCGTCATCGGGCTTCTTGCACCCCGGTACGAGGACGACAACGGCGACGGCGACGAGGGCGGGAAATAGCGTGGAGAGTGCGGTGGCACGCATGGCGTCCGCTACGATGCATGGAGCCTGCCATCCGGTCCACACCGGGAACCGGCGGTTACGTGGGTTTTTGACCCGCCGCTTGTAAGGGATCCCGACACGCTGTCGGTTCGCGCGGTTTGATACGCTCACGGCGTGCGACCCATGGTGTTGGCGCTGCTGCTCGTCGGGGGATGCCGCCAGGTGTTCGGCATTCACGATCCTGCCGCGAGTGACGCCGCCGCGCGCGACGCCCCGCACCTCGACGCCGCCGTGTGCTCGATGGCCGCAGTCCAGTGCATCGGGCCGGATGTGTTGCAGACGTGCAGCGCGGCCGGCGCGCCGGCGGTGACCGAGAGCTGCACCTGGGGCTGCCTCGAAGATCCGACGAGCAAGCGCGCGCACTGCGGCGAATTGCAGCCCGCCGGAGGTGCGGTCACCGCCGCGGATCTGGACGACACGCCGGCGCTCGCCTCCGTGGTGCTCCACGATGCCACGATCGATGGCACCAGCGGCACGATCACCGACGGCAATGGAGTCGTGCGTAGCGCGGGGCTCGGGGTGGTCGACGGGATCGACTACGAGCTGCGCGGCCAGGTCGCGGTGTTTCGGTTCGGCGCGGTCGTGATCTCCGGCGCGACACTGACCGGTCCGTACGCGATCGCGCTGGTGGCGCCCGGGCAGATCAACGTGCCCGGCGTGATCGACGCGCAAGGCCCGTGCACCGACAAGAACGGCGGACCGGGCGGCGGCGCGGGTGGCG
>JBDTEH010000127.1:0-9789 GCA_039922635.1 Kofleriaceae bacterium
CGTATCTAGGCGGACGCTGGGTCGATGGTGGCCTGGATCACGATGCGATCGTGATCGGCCGCGCCGACGGGCGCTGGAACTCGATCATGATCGTCGTCGAGCACGCCCCGGTCGAGATGTACGACATGATCGTCACGTTCGGGAACGGCGAGAAGTTCGACCCCAAGACGCGCTTGACGTTTGGCCCGGATTCGACCTCGCGGATGATCGATCTACCGGGTCGGAACCGGGTGATCCGTCGGGTCGACTTCCACTACGGCAACCTCCGCGGCAACGGCAAGGCCAAGGTCGAGCTGTGGGCGCGTTAGGCGGATCTCCAGAAATCCCGGTTGCTGCGGAATACGTCGACCCTCGAAGCCGGTCACGTGGGGATCATCGAACCCGGGTTCTAGGTCGGCTCGGGGCTCCTCGACCCATGGCGCGAGGAGGGCCGCGATCGCCTGCTCGCGAGGCGTTCGGCGCCTAGCGTTCACTCACCAAGCGCCGTACATTCCCCGCGCTATGCGACGAGTACTCATCGCGCTTATCTTGATCACCGGTTGCCAGAAGACCGACACCGCGCCCGCGGACCAGCAGAAGACGACCGCGATCGGCAGCGGCGGCGCCACGTCGAAGGTCGAGCAGGTCACGCCTCCGTTCGATCTCAAGACGCCGCCGGCCGACGCCGTGAAGACCGCGTCGGGTCTGGTCTACAAGAAGATCACGACGAACCCATCGGGCGAGGCGCCGAAGCGCAACGACGTCGTGATGATCAACTACACCGGCTGGAAGCCCTCCACCGGCGAGACGTTCTACACGAACCGGGCCTCCGGCCACCCGATGCCGCTCAACCTCGCGTCCACGGCGCCGGGGTTCACCGAGGGCATGCAGCTGCTGAAGACCGGCGAGAAGGCGATGCTGTGGGTGCCGCCGTCGATCGGTTACAAGGACGAGCACAAGGGGACGCCGGAGACGCTCGCGTACGAGATCGAGGTCGTCGAGATCAAGCCCGCGCCGCCGATCCCCGACGATGTCGCCGCAGCTCCGGCGACCGCGGAGACGACCAAGGGCGGCAGCAAGTTCATCGTGGTGCGGCCCGGCACGGGGACCACGAAGGCCAAGCCATGGGACACGGTCACGTACAACTACACGGCGTGGGACGCGACCGGCCGGATGTTCGAGACCACCGAGATGAAGAAGCGGCCGTCGAAGATCTCGCCCTATCGCCAGTCCGCGGCGCTCGAGGAGGTGCTCACGATGATGACCGCCGGCGAGCGCGTGCGGGTGTGGACGACCGGCGAGAAGATGGCGCTCGACGGCAAGCCCGCGCCCGGCCAGCCGACCGGCCCCGTGTGCTACGAGATCGAGGTCATCACGATCGAGCCCGGCGTCGAGCCGCCGGCGGTGCCGGCCGATGTCGCGAAGCCGCCGGGTGACGCGCACAAGACCGCGAAGGGCACGTTCTACCAGGTGCTCAAGGCCGGCAAGGGCGGCCCGAAGCCGAAGGTCACCGATACGGTCAAGGTCAACTACACCGGCTGGACGACCGATGGCCGGATGTTCGACTCGTCGGTGATGCGCAAGGAGCCGGCCGAGTTCAGCCTGCAAGGTGTCGTCGCCGGCTGGACCGATGGCATTCCACTGATGTCGGTCGGTGACAAGTACCGGTTCTGGATCCCCGAGGAGCTCGCGTACAAGGGCGTCGCAGGCCGCCCGCAGGGCATGCTCGTGTTCGACATCGAGCTCGTCGCGATCGTAGGGCCGCGACCGGTCGGCGATCGTCCGCCACCGCCGGGCCACCGTCACCCGCCGGCGATGATGCCGCACCATCCGTGATCCCCGACGCCGTCGTCGCTGCGTGGGGCTGGACCGCGGCCCAGGTCACGCCGCTGCACGGTGGGCTGATCAACGCGACCTATGTCGTTCGTGACGGTGATCCGATCGCGGTGCTGCAGCGGCTGCATCCGATCTTCGGCGCCGAGGTCAACCTCGATCTCGAGGCCGTGACCGCGCACCTCGCCGCGCGCGGCATGACGACACCGCGCCTGATCCGCACGCTCGACGGCCACGCGTGGATCGACCACGAGGGCGTGTGGCGCGCGTTGACGTACGTCGCCGGCGAGAGCGTCGCGGCGGTACCGGATCCGAGCTGGGCGGCCGCGGGCGGAGAGCTGGTCGGCCGGTTCCATCGCGCGGTCGCCGATCTGACCTACGACTACCGGTTCACCCGCGCCGGCGTGCACGACACCGCCGCTCACCTGGCGCGGTTGCGCGCTCACGCCGACGCCGGGGGCAACGCCGAGGGCGTGACGCTCGCACACGAGATCCTCGCAGCGGCGGTCGAGGTGCCCGAGCTCGCTGCACAGCCGCTGCGCCACGTCCACGGCGATCTCAAGATCTCGAATCTGTTGTTCGCGCGCGATCCGATCCGCGGGGTCGCGCTCGTCGATCTCGATACGCTCGCGAAGGGCACGCTCGCGTTCGAGCTCGGGGATGCGCTGCGCTCGTGGTGCAACCCCCATGGCGAGGACGCCGGCCAGATCGCGCTCGACCTGCCGATCTTCGCGGCTGCGATCGCCGGGTTTCGGCGCGTCGCGGATCCGATCGTCACCGAGCCCGAGCGCGCGGCGATCGCGATCGGCCTCGAGACCGTGTGCGTCGAGCTCGCGGCGCGGTTCTGCACCGACGTGTTCGAGGATCGCTACTTCGGCTGGGATCCGGCGCGGTTTCTCTCGCGGCGCGCCCACAACCTGGTCCGCGCGCGCGGGCAACTCGCGCTCGCGCTCGCCGTCCGCGCCGCGCGCGCCGAGTTGCGCGAGCTGTTAGTCGGCTAGGCTGTCCCAGGCTGCCCGAGCGTCAGACCAACCGTGGATCGCCCGCGAAGAACGACGCGTAGCCGGCGACCTCGTCCTTGCTCGGCCGCCAGGCGAAGTTCTCCTTCAGCGGGTTGCCCCACAGCCCCTGGGCGCGCTCGGTGAGCCGAACGCCGCGACTGAAGAACCCATCGCGGATCTTGATCCGTTTGAAGGCGCTCAGGTCCTTCGCGACCGCGCCCGTGACCGCCGCGCATTGACTCGCGAGGAGCTGGTCGAGCGCCGCCGTCGTCGTGCTCGGATCTGCGAGGACGCCGGCGAAGTACTGCGCGGGAGGCATGCCGCCGATCGTGACCGTGGTCCGCGTGATCGTCACACCACCGCCGGAGATGCTGACGTGGGGGATCATGTAGAACCCGCGCCGCGTGACGACGACGCACGCACTCGAGGGCCCCGCGCCCGGTGCGACGGTCCGGATGTGCGGCGAGAACATGTAGTCGCGTGCAGCGATCACGGCCATGCCTTCTGCCTATCACGATCTCGGTCTTCGAACCGGACGTCGTCGACCAGGAAGTCGCCGCCGACCGGCGCGATGCCAGTGCTGCTGCCCGCGCTCGCTAGGCGCCGAACGCCTCGCGCGTCAGGTTGCGCACGCCACCAGGCTGGACCACGACGTTGTCCTCGATCCGGATCCCGCCGAACGGGCGCAGCTCCGCGACGAGCTTGGCGTCGAGCAGGCGATCGCGGCCATCCTCGCGCAACGGGTCGAGGAGCCCGGGGATGAAGTACAAGCCCGGTTCGATGGTGAACACCTGGCCGACCTCGATGGTCGACGTATTGCGCAGAAACTTGTTTTCGGGACGCGGCGGCCGCAACCGCATCCCGACGTCGTGCACGCACACGCCGAGGGAATGACCGAGCCCGTGGGGCAGCAGGACCCGCGTGATCCCGCGATCGACGAGCTCCGCCGCGCTCGCCTTGCCGAGCCCGGTCTCGACGAGGACCTCGGCGAGCAGGCGGTGGGCATCGTCGTGGAGGTCCTCGTACGCCTTGCCGGGCGTGACGCGCTCGATGATCGCGCGCTGCATCTGATCCATGCGTGCGATCAGCGCGGCGAAGCGGCGGGCAGCCGGGCCGGTGCCGCGCGCATGCGTGCGCGTGATATCGCTGCCGTAGCCCTGGTACTTCGCGCCGGCATCGACGAGCAATGACGTGTCACCGGCGATGGGCGTGCGCTGGTAGGCGACATAGTGGAGCACGGCGCAATGCTCGCCGAGCGCGACGATGTTCTTGTACGGCGCCGTCGCGTCGTCTTGCTCGGACGCCGCGAGGTACGCGAGGTGGAGCGCGAGCTCCGAGCTCGGACCGGCGCGGAACTGCGCCTCGATGGCGCGATGGCCGATCACCGCGCGGCGCGTCGCCTCCGCGAGACACCCGATCTCGTACGCGGTCTTGGTCGTGCGCGCGTGGTCGAGCGTGGCGAGCAACGCGCTCGGGTTGACCTCGCCCGGCGGCGCCTGCCCGGCGTCGCGCGTGATCACCGCGACCTTGCCTCCCGGCAACACGTCGCCGGCGTGCTCGGGTCCGACCGTGACGACATCGAAGGCGGCCCAGAAGTGATCGCTCTCCGGCGGTGCCGGGGTCTCCCAGTAGTCGTCGGTGACCGTGCGAACCAACGTCGGGCGCCGGCCCGGTCGCACGATCACGAACGCCTCGGGCTCGGCGAGCGGACACCAGTGCGAGTACGCCGGCGTCGGCGACAGCGGCCAGCTCTGATCGTCGAACCGATTCTTCGGCTGCGCGGCGCCGCTGCACAGCACGAGCGCCTCGAACTGGTGCTGCGCGAGCGCGGCTTCGGTCGCTCGCTGGAGATAGGCGATGTGCTCGGGATAGGCCTCGTTCGTCACGAGGCGACCTTACTCGATCAGCGCCCGGGAGCTGCAGCGAAGGCCGCCGCCGACGTCCGATCGATCGAGAACGTACGACCCTCGACGAGATCGACGACGAGCAAGCGGACGGCGGGCACGGCCCACGGGCCACGCCGGACCACCGCCGCGAACCTCTGCATGATCGTGCGGATCGCATCTGGATCGGCATCCCGCAGCGCGGTGACGGTGGCATCGCCTTGGAACCCCACCGCCGCCTTGACGAGCGCGGCGAGGCGGGCGGGCGACAGGGTGCCGTACGCGACGAGCACCGGCCCCGATAGTGCCGGCAGCTCGAGCAGCTGGGTCGTGCCCGCGGGGAGCTCGACGCCGCTGGGCACGATCGCCGCATCGGCTTTGCCCAGCCCGAGCGCGGCGAGGGCCGAGGCGGTATCCGGCGCGGGGACGATCTTCGCGAAGAAGTCCTTGCCGACCTCGCCGCCGAACAACACGTTCGTGACGAAGTCGACCTCGCGGCCACCGATCGCGGGCACCAGTACGCGCTTGCCCCTTAGGTCCGCGATCTTCGTGATGCCGCGCGCGACCAGGATCCACGCGTGACGGGTCTCGCCGCCTCGCACCGCGTCTCCGAGCATCGTGTAGCTGCCGCCGACGGTGGCGAGGTACGTGGCGTCGACGAGCGCGACCGTGACCTCGCCGCTCTTGACCGCGCTCGCGAAGTCACCGGCACGCGCGAACACCTTGCCGTTGCCGGCGACGCCGAGCGCCTTGCCGAACTGCTCGCCGAGCTTGGTCGCGAGCTCGACGCGCGATGCGGTCGACGCGAACGGCGCGGTCGGGGCGAACAGGCCGACCGTCAGCGGCTCGGCGCGGCCGACCGCGACGAGCGTGCACAGGATCGCCATCACGACCGACTTCACGATCGACTTCATGGCGCACCTCCGTAGATCCGCTCTTTCGCTTCGATCCACTCGGCCAGCGGCGCGAACCGCACGCCGGCCTTCTTCGCGCGCCGCCACGCGTCGAGCGCACGCATCTGATCGCCCTTGCGCTCGTACGCGATCCCGAGGTTGACGAGCGCCTCGGGCAGCTTGCTCGACAGGCGCTCGAGCTGGGCGATCGCGCGGTCGAGCTTGCCGTCCGCGAGATCGAGCACCGCGAGGTCGTGCGCGAGCTCGTCGTCGCCGGCCCGCGTGCTCGCGGCCCTCGCGGTCGCGAGATAGCGGCGCGCCGCGCCGAGCTTGCCATCGTGATACGCCGCCTGCGCCGCATTCAAGGCGACGACGCGGATCGCGGTACCGAGCAGCGCCGCCGCCGCACCGGTCGACTTGCCGCCGAGCGCGGTCAAGCGCGTGAGCGACCGCGCAGCGCGCTTCGGATCGAGCCCTTCGGTGAACGCCGCGAGGATCGGGACGGCCTGGGTATCGGCAGGCGGAGGGAACGGGCAGGTCACGCCGGTCACGCCCTTGAGCGCGACGAGCGCGGCACTCGCATCGCCCGCGGCGACCGCCGCGATCGCGAGATCGCAGCGGTTCGCGACCGAGTTGTCGGCGGCGACCGCGGCGCGCAGCCCTTCGAGCGCCTTGGCCCCATTGCCCGCGCGAAGCGCGGCGAGGCCGGCGGCGTGATGCGCGATCGCGAGGGCCTGGCGGTGGCGGTTCGCGAGCGGCCCGGTGTTGGCCGGGACCGCGGTCTTCTCGAGCGCCGTCACCGCGATCGCCGGATCCCCGCCGGCGACCTCGGAGGCCGCCCAATCGAGCGAGATCTCGACGTTGGCCGGGTCGGCGGCGAGCGCGCGGTCGTAGAGCGCGCGTGCTCCACTGAGGTCGCCGGTCAGCGCGTGCGCGCGCGCGTCGAGCATCACCACGATCGGCGGCGCGCCGGCCTTGGCCGCGCGATCGAGCACCGGCAACGCCTCGGCTGGCTTGTCGAGCGCGAGCCGGGCCGCACCGAGATCGCGCCACACGAGCGGGTTCCGAGCATCGAGCTGGTCCGCGCGCGCGAGCATCGGCTCGGCCGCGGCGGCATCGTTCGCCGACAGCTTCGCGACGGCCGCGATCACCAGCGCGTCGACCAGGAGCTGCTTGCCTCGCGGCGTCGCTTGCAAGCGTTGCGCGAGCTCGAGCGTGTTCGCCGCGGCCTCGGCTTGTCCTGCCGCGAGCTGCGCGGCGCCGAACGTCACGTGAATCGGAGCGTAGGTCGCGAGCTCGGGCATGACCGGCGCGAGCCTCGCGACCGCGCCGGCGGCATCGCCCGCGGCGAGCCGTGCCTCGCCCACCTCGACATACCAGGCGGGATCCACGCTCGGTGCGCTGGGCGGTCCTAGCTGGTCGAGCGCGGCGAGTGCCTCGCCCGCGCGGTTGGCATGACGCAGCACGATCGCGAGCTTGATCGTGAACCGCCGCGCCGCGGGCTCGAGCCCGCGTGCGATCGCGAGCTCCTCGCGAGCCACCGCGAGGTTGCCGCGCGCGGCCTGCGCTTCGCCGACGAGCGCGTGCCCCGCCGCGGCCGCCTTCGGACCGCGATCGAGGAACCGCCGGCCCAGGTCGAGTGCACCTCCCGGATCACCGAGCGCGAGCGCGCATTGCCCATCGACGAGCCAAACCTCGGGATGCTGGGGCGCGACCGGCTCGAGGTCGTGCAGCAGCGGCCGCGCGCGCCTGCAATCGATCGCCGCCATCGCCCAGGCGGTGCCGAGCCGCGCCCGCAGCTGGGTCGCGTTCGACTTCGCTCGCTCGGCGCGCGCGAACAGCGCGAGCGCATCGGGCGCGCGGTGGGCGCGCAGGTATGCGTCGGCGAGCTCGACCTGGTGGCGCGCATCTTCCTTCGCGAGCGCGCCGGGGCGATGCGCGAAGTACGCCTCGAACGCGGTGATCGCCTGGGTCCAGCTCGCGGCGTCGTGCCAGTAATGGCCGAGCAGCAGCTGCGCATCGTAGCGCCCCGGGTCCTTGACGACGACCTGCGCGAGCAGCGGCACGCCCTCGCCGGTGTCGCCGGCCAGGACCAGCTCGGAGCCGAGCGCGGTGAGCACGTCGAGGTCGTTCGGCGCGAGCGCCCGCGCCTGCTTCATCAGCGCGACGCCGGCCCGGTATTGCTTGCGGGCGGCATAGACCGCGGAGCGCAACACGTACGCCTCGATGCGTCGCGGGTTGAGCGCGATCGCCTGATCGAGGGCCTTCGCCGCGTCGTCGAGCTCGCCCTCGCGCAGCGCCTCGCGGCCCTCTGCGACAAAGCCGGCGCTCTCGTCCTCGGCCTGGTTCGGGCGCTGCGCGTGCGCGGGCGTCGCCCCGGTACCGAGCGCGACCAACCCGACCAGCACGACGACGGCGTGGCGCGGATCAATACGCATAACCCACCTTGAGGAACAGCTCGCGGCCTTCACCGGGGATCGTGAACACGGTCACCTGATGGTTCGGATCGGCGGTGCGATCGTAGTCGCCGGGCGCGACGACGCTGTCGCGCGTGCCGAGCAGGTTGCGGACCCCGGCGGTGACGTCGAAGCCGCGGACGTTTGGTACGTAGATCGTCGCGTCGAGCCCGAGCCACGCGGGCGACCGCGGCCCGAGCGCCCCGGTCACGAGATCGGGGCGAGTCGCGCGATCGCCCAGGTAGGTCAGCGCGCCCGAGAGGTGCGCGCGGCCGAACAGCTCGGGCGTCGAGATGCCGAGCGAGCCGATCACCGCGGGTGCGTTCGGCACGTTGCCATACGCGAGCTCGCCGCCGCTGATCGACTCGCCGACGCGATCGATCGTGAGGCCGCCGAACCCGTACCAGCCCTGGGCCGTGCGATAGCTGCCCTCGGCCTCGGCGCCATAGGTGACGAAACGACCGGCGTTCTGGAACTGCAACAGGCCGCTGCCGTCGGGATCGGGGAGCTGCTCGACGACATCCCGGACGTCCCAGTAGAACCCCGACAACCGCAGCGACAGCCCGCGCACCGGCTTGGCCCACAGCACGGTCTCGAGGCTACGGATCGTCTCGGCGTGGAGGTCGACCGGCTGCGAGAAGCTGGTGTTGTCGTAGAAGAACGCCTCGTACGCGCTCGGATTGCGGAAGCCCTCGGCGTACAGCAACTTCACGCCAAACTTCTCGGGCTCGGCGATGAACAGCGCGACGCGGGGCGAGATCCGGCGATCGATCACCGAGTTGTTGTCGAACCGCAGGCCGCCGGTGAACCCGATATTCTTCGTCGGTTGGCCGTCGAGCTCGGTGTACACGCCCTCGATGTTGAAGTTCTTCGGTACGCACGCGGCGCCGTCGGGCGCGCAGGTCTCGTTGCCCTCGGTGAACGACTTCGAGTAGGTCCGGTAGTAGGTCGCCTCGGTGCCCGCGGTGAGGCCGAGCCGCTGCGGCGCGACCAGCTCGTAGCGCCCGCGTACCTCGACACCGTAGGTGTCACCTCGTCCCTGATCGTCGAACGGCGCGTCGCCGGTCTGGATGATGTGATCGGTGTACGAGTACAGGTTGGCGTAGGCCCGCCCCACCACGGTCAGCCGCTTGGTGAGCTCGGCCGTATGGCCACCCTCGACGAGCACCTGCGAATCATCGGCGTGATACGGCTCGGCCGCCGTGACCTCCCCGTTGTACGGCGCGAACGGCGAGTCGCGCTTGTAGCGATACGCGCGGACCTGCCCGAACGTGCCGCCGTAACTGCCGACCAGCGATGCCGCGTACGACAGCGAGCCATCGCCGGCGAGCGGTGCCGGCGAGATCTGCGGCACCGTCAACGTCTCGCCGATCCGATCCATGAAGTGGACCGAGCCGCGCAGCTGTTGGCGCACGCCACCCTGCGAGAACCCGGCGCTCGTCATCGAACCGTTGATCGAGTTGATCGAGGTCTTCGCCCACGCCCGCGGGGTCTCGGCCGCGCCGCGCGTGACGATGTTGATGATCCCGAAGAACGCGTTCGCGCCGTACACCGATGACACCGGACCGCGGATCACCTCGATGCGCGAGACGTCGTCGATCGAGACGAACGAGTCGTAGCCGAGCCCGGCGAAGCTGGCCCAGCCCTCGTTGATACTCGCGCCGTCGACGAGCACGAGGATGCGCGTGTTGTAGTCGCCGGGGATATTGAGGCCGCGGATGCCGACCGAATACGACAACCGGTT
>JBDTEH010000128.1:0-21368 GCA_039922635.1 Kofleriaceae bacterium
TGCCCGAGCTGATCGGCTCGATCATCGCCGCGACCCGCGGCCACTCCGCGCTCGCCGTCGGCTCGGTGATCGGCTCGAACCTGCTCAACGTGTTCCTCGTGCTCGGCGTCACCGCCTGCCTGCACCCGATCCGGCTCGGCGAGCGCATGCACCTGGTCGACCTGGTCGGCCTGGTCGTGATCACGCTGCTCGGCGTGCTGATGCTGCGGGGATCGCGCACGATCACCCGCTGGGAAGGCGCGATCCTGGTCGCAGCCTACGTCGCGTATATCGTGTGCTCCGCGTTGTTCTAGGGAGATTCAGTGAGTTGCCCCGGGCAATTCGGGGCGTTTTTTTCTCGCAACCTGCCCCGTTCTCGATCGATAAGTGCGCCATGCAGAAGCACTGGTGTGTGGTGGTCGCGATCGTTGGCTTCGGGACAGCTGCCTGTACGAAGCAGGTCAACGTTTGCCATCAGGACAGCGACTGCGGTGACGTGGCTTATCCGTTTTGCGACATGAACGGCGAGTACGCGGCCTCCGGCGGTGACAAGGGCGTGTGCACGATCGTGCCACCCGACTGTTCACCGGAGCGCTGTGGTTGCATCCCAAATGCGACGACATGCCAGAACGATCAATTGTCGGTCTGTCAGAGCGACGGCAAATCCGCGTCCATGACAGCTTGCGATCTCGGATGCTCCGCGGATGGAACTCACTGCTTGACGTTCGCTCCGTCGAACGGGCTCGGCGATGCACTGGGAATGGCCGATGCGGCGAGCGACGCCGAGATTCCAGACCACTACACGATCTCCACCGACGGGCGGATCATCAGCGATGACACCGGCACGGCTTATCCAGTGAAGTCGATCTTACTCGCGCAAAGCTCGGGCGTGGGCATTCGAATCTTCATCGCCAAGTCATTCAAGATCCATGCGGTGCAGGTTCGCGGATACGATAATGCGATCGCATTTGTCGCGAGTGGACCGATCACGATCGACGGCTTGGTCGATGCGTCGTCGTACCGTGGCCTTAATGGCCCAGGCGCCATCGCGGGAGGCGCATGCGCTGGAATGGGTGGGTCGTACGGAGGTGGTGGGGGTGGGAACGCGGTCGCCGGCGGTAATGGCTCGCCTATCGCCCAGCTCCCGCCTGCGCCGGGTGCGACTGGAGGTGCGGCACAGATCGACTCGTTCGACCCCATCGCGGGCGGCTGCATCGGCGGTGACGAAAACGGGACGAGCTTCGGCGGTCCCGCCGGTGGTGCGCTGCAATTCGTGTCGCGCACGTCGATGACCGTCGCGTCGACTGGGACGGTCGACGTGGGTGGCGGCGGAGGCGGTGACGGCGGTGGCGGCGGAGCGGGCGGCAATGTCCTTGTCGAGGCGCCGGTCGTTTCGATCGATGGCGGGATCACCGCGAACGGGGGTTCGGGAGGTGCGTGCGGCATATCGGGGACGCATTCGACACCTGATGCCACACCCGCCCCAGGCGTGGGGAGTTGCAACACTCAGGGGACGACGCATTCTGGTAATGGCGGCACTGGCGCACTCCCGCCGACGGATGGAGCAAAGGGTGATTATATGGCAGGTGCGGGTGGCGGCGGCTCGGTTGGGCGCTTCGGAGTGCGCACACGCGACGGCAATTACTCGCATGGCGTTGGCGTGCTCTTGAGCGCGAAGATCTCCACTGGCACCCTGCATCTGCAGTAAAATTCGAGATCCAGGTCGAATCAGTCAGCAATGATGAGGGGTTGACCTGATGTGCCTTGCTCGCAGCGTTCGTGACGTCGATACATCACTGACTTGAGTGGAAGCCAGCGAACACTCATTTCCGCCGCGGGGCCTTTTGCCCTAAGGTCCGCGGATGACACGGAACCTGGTCGTGGTGCTCCTCGCGGGGATGGTGTCGATCGCGAGCGCCGATGTAATGAAGCGCGGCTACGTCGTGATCCCTGCGTCACACGACCTCGTGCCCGCGACCGTCTCGCACACCATCTTTCTAGATCGCTGTGTTGGAGGGTGCACGATCACGAAAGGAAGTGACGGCACGCAGAACCAATCGTCGATCGTTAGCGGATCGGTTCAGTTAGGTGCGTTCGGTGGTAGCGACACGCAGTGGCAGGCACTTTTATCGTGCGTTCGTGCGACCTACGCCCCGTTCAACGTGACGATCACGGATCAGCGTCCTGCGTCCGGTGCCTACCACCACGCGGTTGTCGCCGGAACGGCAACCCAGGCTGGATTCTCGAACGGGACCCTCGGCGTCTCTCCGTTCTCCAGCAACTGCTCCTACATCCCGAATGCGATCTCGTTCTCGTTCGCGAACTCGATGCTAAGCCTGCCGAATCCCGATGTGGAGCTGTGCTGGACCGTCTCGCAGGAGACGGCGCATTCCTGGGGACTCGACCACAAGCTCGACAAGCTCGATCCGATGACGTACCTCGAGAACGGTGCGGTCACCAAAGTGTTCCAGAACCAGGCAGGTTCTTGCGGCGAGTACAGCGCGAGACAGTGTGCGTGTTCGTATCCAGGCACCGGCAGCTCCGCCATGAACGCGTACGCGCTGATCATGGCGACGTTCGGCTCCGGTACGCCCGACACGACGCCACCGACCGTATCGATCACGTCGCCGTCGAACAACGCGTCGATCATGCCGGGCTTCGCGATCGCGGTCCAGGCCGCCGATGATGTCTCGATCTCGAAGGTCGAGCTCCGCGTCGATGGCAGCTTGATCACCACCGACACCTCGGCGCCGTTCAGCTTCACCGCGCCAGCGACGCTCAGCCAGGGCTCGCATCACGTCGAAGCCACCGCGACTGACTCGTCGAACAACACCGCGAAGGCCGCGATCGACGTGATGTATGGCGAGGCGTGCACGACGGGCGGCTGCAGCGATTCCACGCAGGTCTGCGACGACGGCCACTGCGTGCCCGGCCCGACCACCACCGGTGGCCTCGGCTCGCCGTGCACCGGCAACGCGGACTGCGCGTCGGGCACCTGCGGCGACGACGGCGCCGGCAACCAGTACTGCGTGACCTCGTGCGATCCGACCAACAACCAGTGCCCGAGCGGGTTCGGCTGCGTGTCCGCGACCGCGACGACCGGCGTGTGCTGGCCGGGCGCCGACAACGGCGGCGGCGGCGGCTGTAACACCGGCGGTGGGGGCGGCGCGATCCTCGCGGGCCTCGGCTTCGCGGCGATGCTGCTCACCCGCCGCAAGCGCGGCTAACGGATCTCCCGCCCGGCCGGCGGCTCCGACGCGCCGGATAAGACCTCGACGCTGACGTGGCGCGTGCGTGCTGGCGATCTGTGCCCGGGGTGTCGTCGCGGCTCGAACCCCCGGCACGCCCGGCACGCCCGGCACGCGTCGTGCTCCGGATCGAGCACAGCCCTCGATCCTGCGCGGCGCCCCGCGGTCGGGCGATCGGGTCAACCGCACTGGCGTTCGCCACGACTGCGGCGCGCGCGTCGGCGCAACACCAGGTCGTGCTCGCACGCCACTGGTGCGGGGTGACCTTCGATCCCGAGCGCGCGCGTCGATCCGGATCGAGATGATGCTCGATGCTTCGGCGATCCAGCAGCGCCCCACACCCGGGCCCGACGTCGCCGATGCACGCGGAACTAACTTGCGGTTTGGCACATTTCACAAATATCGGCGAAATTGATTGCGTGCTCGATCGCGTCGCGCTACGTTGTCGGCGTGGCGAGGCGGGCACTCCAACGGCATCAGCAGCAGAGCTTCGCGGTCTACTCGAAGCCGCTGGACAAGAACGGCCAGCTCCGCGGCGCGCGCAAAGGCGAACACCGCAAGCACGTCGGCCGGCCCAAGCAGGGTCCACGCGCGAGCGAACGTCACGGCAAGCGGCTGGCGCTACGCGCGAGCGAGCCGGCCCACGTGGTCCTGCGCGCCCATCCCGCCATCGGTTCGCTGCGCAGTGCCAGCGTGTTGCACGCGATCCGCGAGGCGCTGATCACGGTGTTCAAGCTCGAGGACAGCTTCCACGTCGTGCAGTTCAGCATCCAGCGCACGCACCTGCACCTGGTGGTCGAGGCGCGCGACCGGCGGGCGCTCGCGAAGGGGATGCAGGCGTTCGGCATCTCGGCCGCGAAGCACATCAACGCGCTGATCGTCGATGCGGAGGGCAGGCGCCGCCGCGGTTCGGTGTTTCCCGACCGCTATCACGTGCGGATCCTCAAGACCCCGCGCCAGGTCCGCAACTGTCTGGCGTACGTGCTGAACAACTGGCGCCACCACGGTGAGGACAAGGCCGAGCGTCCCCGGACGTGGCAGCTCGATCCATTCTCGAGCGCGGTCACGTTCGAGGGCTGGAAGGAACGCGCGACGCGTGACGGGCAGCGCTACGTCCAACCACCGTCGTACGTCGCACCGCTGGTGTCGCCACCGCGATCCTGGCTGCTGAACACCGGGTGGCGGAGGTACGGCTTGATCAGCGCGTTCGAAGTGCCCGGCGGCGGCGCCGAGTAACGGCTGGGGCGGCTCCGCGAGCTGGCGACGTCGGTCACGTCCGCTACCGCATCGTCACCGATCCCGTCGGGTATTGGCGACCGCGCAACCGGCATCCTCCGCGACGCGGTCACGCAGCGATCTCCGGCGATCGGGCCGGGAGAGATGGCTGCACGGCTGGCGCGATGTCCATCACGCCGGGTCAGCGCCGGTGAGCAGATTTGCGGCCAGGCCAGCGCCGGACTTGGGTTACCGTAACTGTCCATGCGCTGTATCGTCACGATCGTTGGCTTTCTGACGGTTTCGGCTGCGGCGTCGGCCTGGGCGCAGAGCGCGCCGGCGACGTACGAGGGTTCGCTGCCGCCCCACCCCGCCGTGGTCCCGCTCGCGCAGCCGATGATCGCGCCGCCGACCCTGGTCAACAGCCACATCGTCTACCTCAACAACTGCCGGCCGAACGGCTGCCTGGTGACCCAGGCCAGCTCCGACGACGCGCGGATCGATCACTCGGCGATCGTGCCGCACACCGGCACGCTGGCCGCGTTGAAATCGACGGTCGACTTCAACGCGATCAAGACCTGCGTCACGACCGCGCTCGCGCCGTTCAACATCACCGTCACCGATCAGGATCCGGGGATGCAGCCGCACTTCGAGATCATGATCGCGGGCTCGCCGCAGGACGTCGGGTTCGACACGTCCTTCGAGGGCGTCGCGCAGTACCTGTGCGGCGGCGCGCCGGGCGCCTGCAACGGGACGTACATCCCCGAGGCGCTGTCGTTCGCGTTCGGCAACGCGCCGACGGTCGGTGGCAATGCCACCTTGATCTGCGGGGTCGCGCTGCAGGAGACCGCGCACGGCTGGACCCTCGATCACACGACGCCGTCGAGCGATCCGATGACGTACAACACGTACTCGACGCCGTTGACGTTCCGCGACAACGCGCCGTGCGGCAGCGACTGCCTGTACACCGGCAACAAGAACGCGTTCGGCGTGCAGTGCTCGGGCACCGGCGGCAACGCGACCCACGTGAGCATGGAGAACAACATGGCGACCCAGAACGAGGTCACCATCTTGAAGAACCTGTTCGGGCCCGCGGGCGCGGTGCCGCCGACCGTCGCGGTCACGTCGCCGTCGAACGGCTCTGGCCAGCAGATCGGCCAGGCGTTCAACGTCGCCGCGACCTGCACCAGCCCCGACGGGATCAAGGAGATCGACTTCGTGATCGACGGCCAGCAGATCTCGACGGTCGCGAGCTCGCCGGCGACGTTCATGGCGCCGAATTATCTCTTGATGGGCACCCACCACATCGACGTGATCTGCGGCACGACCAAGCTCGCTTCGGCGACCGCGAGCATCGACGTCATGGTCGGCAACATCTGCGCGACCGACGCCGACTGCGGCGCGAACAAGATCTGCTACCAGCAATCGTGCATCGCGGGCCCCGGCGGCGCCGGTGGGCTCGGCGCGACCTGCGCGATGAACTCGGACTGCGCGTCGGGCTCGTGCGGCGACGACGGCACCCAGCAGCTGTGCGTCGTGCCCTGCGATCCGACCCACAGCCAGTGCCCCGACGGCTTCGGCTGCCTCGCCGACGGTGCCGGCGGCGGCGTGTGCTGGCTCGGCGCGGATAACGGCGGTGGCGGTGGCTGCTGCGAGACCGGCCACGGCGATTCGCGTGGCTCGATCGTGTTCGGGCTCGGCTTCGCCGCGCTGTGGGTCAAGCGCCGACGCGGTGCGAAGTAGCTACTCGGACGACGTCGCCGTTAGCCCCACGTCGGCCGCCGGCAGGCTCCGCCACGAGTGAGTTCAGGGCGTTAGAGCGCCGCTGTCGCTGCCGAGCCTCATCGCTAGCAGCAGGCGCCAGCAGGTTTGCACTAGTGGTCCGCCCCGCGATCGCGTAACTACGGATAGTGATGCGTTGTTTGACTGTCCTGGTCCTGGTAGTGGGGCTGACCGGCGTCGCGGCCGCCGAGCGCCCGCGCCTGCTCGTCCTCGACGGCAATCCACCCACCGAGGTCGCGCCGGCGACCGCGGCGTACAACACGATCTTCCTCAACCGCTGCGCGAACGAGTGCATGGTCAAGAAGGGGACCAACGATTCGCGCACCGACTCCTCGGACATCGTCGGGAGCGGCGTACACGTGCTGACCGCGTTCCCGTATGGCGACGCGGCGTGGGCCTCGGTGGTGTCGTGCGTGAAGGACACGTTCGAGTCGTTCAACGTCCAGATCACCGATGTCGATCCGGGCAACGCGAACCACTTCGAGATCATGGTCGCCGGCGCCCCGACGGACGTTGGCTTTCCGAACAACGTCGGCGGGGTTTCGGCGAACGGCTGCGGCCAGACCTATATCCCGAACGCCCTGGTGTTCGACTTCGCGAAGGTGTGGAGCCAGAGCGCGACGACCTGCGGGCCGGCCTGCATCGCGGACGTGTGCTCGACCGCGGCGCAGGAGATCGGCCACTCGTTCGGCATGGATCACTCGCACAACGCGGCCGATCCGATGACCTACTTCAACTACAACCTGCGCCGCTACTTCCAGAACGAGGCGGATCCGTGCGGCAGCGACTGCGTCAACGGCACCGGGCCGATGGGCAACGCGTGTAGCGGCACCGACAATCAGGTCCACACCTGCTGCGTGAACGGCGGCTCGACCCAGAACTCGTACGCGACGCTGACCTCGCTGTTCGGTCCGGGCTCGCCGACGCCGCCGATCATCGCGATCTCGACGCCGCAGCAGGGCGCGAGCGTCAAGGCCGGATTCCCGGTCGCCGCGACCGCCACCGACGACAGCGCGATCCAGCGGGTCGAGCTCACGGTCGACGGCGTGCTCGCGCAGACGCTGATGACCCAGCCGTACGCGTTCAACGCGCCGGCGACGCTCGCCGATGGCAACCACACCGTCGAGGTCACGGCGTACGACGCACACGGCACGCCCGGCACCAAGACGATCACGGTCAACATCGGTCCGCCGTGCACGAGCGCCGCGGACTGCCCGATGTCGACCGACGCGTGCATCGGGGGGCGCTGCGTGCCGGGTCCCGGGGTCGCCGGCGGCCTCGGCACGACGTGCACGGCAAACTCGGACTGCGGCGATCAGAACTGCGCGAGCGACGGTACGAACCAGTACTGCACCACCGCGTGCACGACGGGCCAATGCCCCGACGGCTTCGGCTGCCTGCCGACGATGGATGGCGCGACGATGGGCTACTGCTGGCCGGGCTATAGCGATGGTGGCAGCAGCGGTTGCAACAGCGGCGCCGGCGGAGCGGGCGGCGTGATCACGTGTGGGCTGGCGTTCGCGGCGCTGCTCGTGACGCGCCGTAAGAAAAAGTGAAGCTGGCGCTCGCATGCGTCGTGGCCGCGAGCGCGGCGGTGGCCGCGGCACCGGTGCGGCCACAGCCGACCGCGATCCGGATCCCGCGCGGCAGCGCGCCGGCCGCAGCCGTGTCGTCGCACATCATCTACCTGCACCGCTGTGACGTCGCGGGCTGCACCGTGCACTTCGGCATGACCGACGACTCGCGCACGAGCACGTCGTCGATCGCCGATGGCGATCGTACGATCGGCGGGTTCACCCAGCCCGAGGCGGTGTGGCAGGCGATGCTCCAGTGCGTCAAGGACACCTACGCCGCGTTCGACGTCACGATCACCGACGTCGACCCCGGCAACGTCCCGCACTTCGAGGAGATCGTCGGCGGCACGCCGGATCAACTGCGCAGCGATATCCCGAACGCCGGTGGCGTCGCGCCGTTCAACTGCGACGAGGTCCCCAACGGGATCAGCTTCACGTTCGATGTCTACGGTCCGGATCCGGACGCGCTGTGCTGGACGGTCGCGCAGGAGACCGCGCACACGTTCGGGCTCGAGCACGAGTACCTCCAGAAGGACCCGATGACGTACATCCCGGGCGATCTGCCGAAGCGGTTCCAGTGGCAGGACGCGCCGTGCGGCACGAACACCGCCTCGGGCTGCCAGTGCAACGCGGCCGGGACGCAGAACTCGTACGAGCATATCTACACGCTGTTCGGCGTCGGCCAGCCCACCCCACCGACGGTGATGATCACGTCGCCGACCGATGGCAAGAAGGTGACGCCGCGGTTCCCGATCGTGGTCGACGCCAAGGATGACGCCGCGATCGATCACCTCGAGCTATGGATCGACGGCGCGATGACCGACGCGATCAGCGCCGCGCCGTGGCAATTCACGGCGCCGATGCTCGCGGACGGCGCGCACACGATCGAGATCCACGCGATCGACACGACCCAGATGTCCGCGATGACCTCGATCTCGGTGACCCAGGGCCCGCCGTGCACGGCGGCGGCCGGCTGCGAGGGCACCGACGTCTGCGTCGCCGGTGGCTGCATCCCCGGTCCGGACGCGGCAGGCGGGCTCGGCGCGATCTGCCAGACCGGCGGCCAGTGCCTGTCGCTGCAGTGCGCGAGCGCCGGCGAGGCGTTCATGCACTGCGTCGCCGCGTGCGATCCGGGCAGCGCGGGGAGCTGCCCGAACAACTTCGCGTGCCTCGCGAGCGGCACCGGCGGCGTGTGCTGGCCGAGCACGGCCGGCGGCTGCTGCTCGGCCTCGGGGGATCCGCGCGCGTCGCTGCTGCTCGGTATGCTGGTGCTCGGCGGTGTGCTTCGCCGTCGCCGGAGCTGAGCACGATGAAGGCCAGGGACTACGCGATCGCGATCGTCACGAGCGACACGCTCGCCGCCAAGCTCGGGCCGCAGCCCGATGATCTCGAGCTCGACGACGCGGAGCCCGAGCTCCGCCTCGCCGCGCCCGGCCGGCCGCGGGAGCTCGCGATCGTCCGCGGCCGCGACACCCGGGTGCCGCCGCTCGCCGGCATGCGCGATCCGGCGCAGCGCGCGCGCATCCTCCACGCGCTCGCGAACCACGAGCTCCAGGCGATCGAGCTGTTCGCGTGGGCCCTGCTCGCCTACCCGACCGCGCCTCCGCCGTTTCGCCGCGGGCTCGTCGCGATCCTCGCCGACGAGCAGCGCCACCTCCAGCTCTACATGGACCGGCTCGCCGCGCTCGCGACCGCGTTCGGCGATCATCCGGTGACCGGCCACTTCTGGAACAAGCTCGATCACCTCGGCACGCCGGTCGAGTTCGTGTGCGCGATGGGGCTGACGTTCGAGCACGCGAACCTCGACTTCGCCGGCGACTACGCCACGGCCGCACGCGCGTGCGGCGATGTCGCGACCGCGGAGGCGCTCGAGCAGGTCCACGCCGACGAGATCCGCCACGTCCACTTCGCCTGGGTGTGGCTGCGCCGGCTGACCGGCGAGGTCGATCCGTGGGAGGCGTACAACGCGCACGTGCGGCCGCCGCTCGGTCCACACCGCGCGCGAGGAGCCCGGCTCGATCGCGACGCTCGCCGCCGTGCCGGGATCGACGAGGCCTTCATCGATCGCCTCGACGCGATCGCCCCGAAGCGGCCGAGCGGGCAGCCGCGCTGATGTTTCACATCCTCGCGAACCTCGACCAGGAGGAGCGCTGGCTCGGCACGACGCTGCCCGCGGTGGTCCAGCGCCGGGTCGCGATGATGTCGACGCTGCTCCAGGTGTTCGCGCCCGAACCAGCCCAAGAGGTGACCGTCCACACGCGTGCCGCACTCGACGACGAGGCCGTGTGGCACGCGTGGACGCCGCCGCGGGTCGATACGCAGCCGCCGCCGCGCGTCGACCTCGCGTGGTGCGATCCGGACGCGCGCCGGTTCAACGATCGCCGGTTCGCGCTGGCGCTGGCGGTGGAGCTCGGCTGCGCGCTCCCCCGCGCCGCGTCCCTGACCTCGCTGGACGCGATCGACGCGCACCTCGCCGGTGGGACCGGAGGGCCATGGGTCCTCAAGGCGCCGTGGTCGAGCGCCGGACGCCACCGCGTGTTCGGCACCGGTGCTCGGCTGGCCGGCGAGCCTCGCATCGCCGCCGAGCGGCTGCTCGCGCGTGCAGGCGCGCTCACGTTCGAGCCGTGGTGCGAGCGGATCTGCGACGTGGCGGTGTGTGGCGTCGCCGGCGGCGAGGTCTGCGAACCACACCAGGTCCTCAACAGCCCGCGCGGCAACTTCTTCGGGATCGAGCTACGGCCGACCGTCCTCGAGCGCGGCGAGCGCGACCGGCTCGTCCTCACCGCCGAGCGGGTCGCCCTGCGCCTGTACGAGGAGGGCTTCCGGGGCCCGTTCGGGATCGATGCCTTCGTCCATCGCGTCGCTGGCGAGCGACGACTGCATGCGCTCTGCGAGATCAACGCGCGCCACACGTTCGGGCACGTCGCACGCGCGCTCGGTCACCGCTTCGGGGCGCGGCGCTTCGAGCTCGGCCGAGAGCTTCCGGCGGGCGCCCGCTCGCTGTTCGAGGCGCGCGGGATCCAGGCCTGGGTCGAGTGACGAGCCGATGCGAGCTCGCGCGCTGACCCGAGCCCGGCATCGCACCGAGGTTAGTTCGGTGTGGCGCGCGTGATCACGAGCTTCGCGACCGGCGTCAGCCGCGGCATCGAATCGCCCGCGCGATGTAGCCGGCCGCCCTTGCCGTGATACCCGGGGAATGGCTGCTTCGGGTCGACCGTCGACACCACGATCTCGCCGCGCCGGGTCAGGAACAGCACCGGCTCGAGGCCATCCGCGGTCGGGTGCGCGAGCTTGAGGCTGACTCCGCCTGGCGAGCTCGCCTCGATCACCGTCCCGGCCGGCGCCGCCTCGGGCACGAGGTGCGAGATCAACCAGGCCTTGCGCTCGCTGTCCTCGAAGTCGGGTTTGCTCTCGAGCGTGATCGCGGTGATCGGCGGGCGCGCGGCGCCGTCGACCGCGACCGCGATCGACAGCCCGGGCGGCGGCGCCATCTCCTTGAAGGGAGGCTGAGCTTGCCACTTCTTCGCACTCGCCTCGTCGCTCGCTTTGGAGCAACCGACGACGGCGAGGGCGACGAGTAGCAGCCGCATGGGCTACATAGTAGCTGATGGACCGCGTCGTCGCCGCCTGCCGTTCCGCTCTCGAACGCCCCGGCACGGTGATCGTGCTGACCGGGGCGGGGGTCTCGGCCGAGAGCGGGATCCCGACGTTTCGCGGGTCTGAAGGCTACTGGACGGTCGGCGCGAGGGAGTACCACCCCCAGGAGCTCGCGACCCGGCAGGCCTTCGCGACCATGCCGTGGGACGTGTGGGCCTGGTACCTCTATCGACGCGGCGTCTGCCGGGCGGCGGCGCCCAACGATGGCCACTACGCGATCGCGCGCTGGGACGACGCGATGAAGGCATCTGGCGATCGCTTCGCGCTCGTGACCCAGAACATCGATGGCCTGCACCGCCGCGCCGGCAGCCCGGCCGCGCGCACGTTCGCCATTCACGGCGAGCTCGACCAGATGCGGTGCGCCGCCGAGTGTGTGGACGGCGACCGTGGCGATACGGTCGTGGTCGACCGCTGGCCGATCCCGACCGATGTGCCCGGGCTCGCCCGCGGCGAAGCCGTGAGCGAGGCGACCAAGGCGCTGCTCGTGTGCCCGCGCTGCGGTGAGATGGCCCGCCCGCACGTGCTGTGGTTCGACGAGGCGTACGACGAGCCCCGCTTCCACCTCGACACCGTGCGCGAGCTCGCCTCGGCCGCCACGTTGTGCGTCGTCGTCGGTACCTCGGCGCAGACCAACCTGCCGTGGCAGGTCGTGATGCTCGCCGCCCGCAACGCGGCCACGATCATCGATATCAACCCGGAACCGAACCCGTTCGGCGAGATCGCGGAGCGATCGGGCGGCGTGATCCGCGCACCGTCGGCGGTCGTGCTGCCCGGCCTGATCGATCAAATCACCGGCCGTTGATCTTGCCAGCCGGAATCGGTACGGGCAGGGTGGCCTCACGATGTCGTCGTCGCCGGAAGATGGTGTCCCCGAGCCCGTCGAAGCGCCGCACGACGGCTTCGACAACACCGGGACCGGCGAGCACTCGATGCTGCCTCCGGCCGAGGCACGCGAGGTCATGGAGGAGATCCGTGCCGTCGCCGAGAGTCGCGGCGACGACTCCCAGGTCCACGAGCTGTTCGATATCCCGACCGGCCCGATCCCGGTCGCGACCGAGGGCAAGGACGACGTCGCCGACGATCAGCTCGGGCTCGACGAGCTGCGCGACGCGTGGCCGCTGCTCGATCTCGAGGAGCGCGGCGACGGCCTGCGGGTGTTGCCGCGCGAGGACGCCGAGGAGTTCTTCATCAGCTTGGCGCCGCGCGACCAGGCCGATCTGCTGCTGTACTTTCGCCCCGGTCAGCGCCGCCAGTGGATGCGCCTGCTCGAGCCCGACGACGTCGCCGATGTGATCCAGCAAGGTGGCGAAGCGAACCGCCAGACCCTGCTCGCCCTGCTCGACGATCCGACGCGCAAGGAGGTGCTCGCGCTGCTCGCCTACGCCGAGGACGAAGCCGGTGGGCTGATGTCGACGCGCTATGCCCGGCTGCGCCCCGAGATGAGCGCGGACGAGGCGATCCTCTACCTGCGGCGCCAGGCGCGCGCGAAGGTCGAGACCATCTACGTGGCGTACGTGCTCGATCCGGCGCAGCGCCTGCTCGGTGTGGTGTCGTTCCGCGATCTGTTCGCCGCGGATGCCAAGACCAAGGTCTCCGAGATCATGGAGACCGACATCGTCCGGGTCACCGACGAGATGGACCAGGAGTCGGTGTCGCGCGTGTTCGCGGAGCACGACCTCAACGTCGTCCCTGTCGTCGACAAAGACGGCAAGATGAAGGGCATCGTCACCGTCGACGATATCGTCGACGTCGTCCAGGAAGAGGCCACCGAAGACGCCCAGAAGTTCGGCGGCCTCGAAGCCCTCGACATGCCGTACCTGCAGAGCACGCGGCGCGACATGATCAAGAAGCGCGCGCGCTGGCTCGCGATCCTGTTGATCGGCGAGATGTTCACCGCGACCGCGCTGGGGTTCTTCCAGGACTCGCTGATCCCGATCCTCGCGCTGTTCCTGCCGCTCATCATCTCCTCCGGCGGCAACTCGGGCTCGCAGGCCTCGACGCTCGTGATCCGCGCGATGGCGCTCGGCGAGGTCCGGACCGCGGATGCGTTGCTCGTGTTCCGCCGCGAGATCTTGATCGGCATCGTGCTCGGTCTGATCCTCGGCAGCATCGCCTCGATCCGCGTGCTCGTGTGGGGCTCGTTCGGCGCCTATCACCACTTCGCCGGTGGCCAGCACTACGCGCTCGTCGGCATCACCGTCGCGTGCGCCGTCGTCGGCTGCGTGATGTGGGGGACGCTGATGGGCGCGATGCTACCGTTCGCGCTGCGCCGGTTCGGCGCCGACCCCGCGAGCGCGTCGGCACCGCTCGTCGCGACGCTGGTCGACGTGAGCGGCATTATCATCTACTTCACCATCGCGAAGCTCATCCTGTCGGGCACGTTGCTGTAGAGTCGTCCCGTGTTTGCCACCCGCGTCTATCACTACCGCGACCCGGCGGCGGTGATCTTGGGGCTCAAGGAGTTGCGCAAGCAGGGCCTGACCCCGCGCGGCCTGCTGTTCGTCGCGCTCGATCCACGGGGTGAGACCTACATCGCGGTCCCCGAGGACCTCGACGCGGTCGCGAACGTGCGCGTCGGCGACAAGCTCTCGCTGGTCCCACCGTTCGAAGGCCGCTACTTCCACTTCGACGCGGTCCACCGGCTGCCCGGCGATACCGTGTTGTGGAACGGCGACCGCCGGCTCGGCGATACCGGCTCGGCGCCCGAGGTCGCGGTCGCGCTCAGCGAGTGGTTGAAGGGCAGCTCGGCGAAGAACGTGTTCCTCGGCTGCACGCCGCACGTACCGGGCTCGTACTGGTGCATCGACCACCTGTCCCCGGTGATCGATCTCCACGCGCTCGGCTTGCTCGATTGCGTCGTCACGACGACCGGCATCCTCGCGCGCAAGATCGACGACGACCGCCTCTACCACCTCGAGTGGAAGACGCTGCGCAACCACGGCACTCCGGCCGCCGGCTGGCAGGAAGTGTTCAAATCGGAGATGGGCAACATCGTGCTGGTCGAGCGCCGCGTGCTGCAGTACCGCCTGGTGCTGACCTGCGAGCGCGGCCTCGTCGAGATCGACGTCAGCCACCTGCCCGACCTGGTGATCGAGACCGCGCGCGTCCCGATGCGTTCGGGGTTCGGCGTGGTCGGCCGGATCGACGGCGGTGCGTTTGCGGTCACGGTCGGCACGATCGAGCCATGGGGGCTCACGAACATGAGCCCGGCGATGTTGGTCGGCTCCCCGACCGATTCGCTACTCGAGCTGCCCAAGACGCTCCGCGCCATGCCGCTCGACGATCCGAGCTGAGCCCGGCGCAGTCCCACGGTCGTTGCCGCTGCCGAATGGCGGAGATGGCGGCGCGGTGTTGTCGACGCGCCGGCGCTTGCGCGCAAACCGGTGCAGCGCGAGGTACGTGACCGGCGTCGTGAACAGCGTGAGCAACTGCGAGACCGCGAGGCCTCCGACGATCGAGATGCCGAGCGGCTGGCGCAGCTCCGCGCCCGTGCCGTGGCCGAACGCGAGCGGCATCGCACCGAACAGCGCGGCGAGCGTGGTCATGATGATCGGCCGGAACCGCTTGAGCGCCGCTTGATAGATGGCCTCCTCGGGGGGCGTGCCCGCGCGCTCCTCCTCGATCGCGAAGTCGATCATCAAGATCGCGTTCTTCTTGACGATGCCGACCAGCAGGATCACGCCGATCAGCGCCATCAGGCTGAGATCGGTCCCGGTGACGAGCAGCGCGAGTAGCGCACCGAGCCCCGCCGACGGCAGCGTCGACAAGATCGTGATCGGATGGATGTAGCTCTCGTACAGGATGCCGAGCACGATGTAGACGAAGAAGATCGCGAGCACGACCAGCCACTTCTCGCTCGCCTTGACCTCCTCGAACGCCTGCGCCGTGCCCGCGAACTTGCCGTGGATGCTCGCCGGCACGCCGAGCTTGGCCATCGCCGCGTGCACCTCGCTCTCGGCATCGCCGAGTGCGACCCCGATCCCGAGGTTGAACGAGATCGTCGTCGCCGGGAATTGGCCCTCGTGCCCGATCGAGAGCGCGACCGCGGAGCGGCCCACTTTGACGAGCATCGACAGCGGGACCTGCGCGCCCGTTGTCGACTGCACGTAGACCCGATCGAGCACGTCGGGACCGGTGCCGTTGTGTGGCGTCGCCTCGAGCACGACCTGGTACTGGTTGATCTGGGTATAGAACACCGCGACCTGGCGCTGCCCGAACGCGTCGTATAACGAATTGTCGATGGCGGCGACCGATACGCCGAGCCGCGCGGCCATATCGCGATCGATCGTCAGGTCGAGCTGCAAGCCCTGCGTCTGCTGATCGGAGTTGACATCCTTGAGCCCTGGCAACTGGCGCAGCGCCGCGGTGACTTTCGGCGCCCACGCGTTCAGCTCGTCGAGGTCGGCATCCTCGAGCGAGTACTGATACTGCGCCGCCGATGCGCGGCCGCCGATCCGCAGATCCTGGACGGCCTGGAACCGCATCTCGATGCCCTGGACCTTCGCGGTCTTCGGGCGCAACCGCGCGATGACCTGGTCGGCGCTGGCCTTGCGTCCCGGCTTGGACTTGAGCTGGATGAACATCGAGCCCGTGTTGATCGTGGTCGAGCCGAATCCCCCGACGCTGCCGATCACGTGATCGACATCGGGGTCCTTCATGATGATCTCGATCAGCTGATCTTGGCGCTCCTTCATCGCGGCGAACGAGATGTCCTGGGGCCCGCGGGTGGCACCGCTCAGCATCCCAGTATCCTGTTGCGGCAGCAGGCTGAACGGGACCGAGCGATAGAGCAGGACCGTCAGCAGGATCGTCACGATCGTGGCGAACCCGACGATGCCGCGATGCGCGAGCACGAACCTGAGCGCGCGGCCGTACCCGCTGACCAGCCACTCGAGGAAGCCGTCGAGCATGCGGCCGACCGGCCCGGGTGGCTTCCGGGCGTGCTTCGCGACGAGCAGTCGCGACGTCATCATCGGCGTCAGCGTCAGCGAGATGATCGCCGACCACGCGACCGCGATCGCGAGCGTCACCGCGAACTCGCGAAAGAACCGCCCGACGACGCCGCCCATGAACAACAGCGGGATGAACACGGCGAGCAGCGACGCCGTGATGCTGAGGATCGTGAACCCGATCTCGCGGGCGCCATCGAGCGAGGCGCGCAACGGCGTGGCACCGGCTTCGATGTGGCGCGTGACGTTCTCGGTCACGACGATCGCATCATCGACGACGAAGCCGGTCGCGATCGTGAGCGCCATCAGCGACAGGTTGTCGAGGCTGTAGTCGAGGAGGTACATCACGCCGAACGTCGCGATCAGCGCGAGCGGCACCACGACCCCGGGGATCGTGGTCGCGCGCAGCGAGCGCAAGAAGATGAACACGACGATGATCACGAGCGCGATCGCGATCGCCATCGTCCTCTCGACGTCGTGGACCGACGCGCGGATCGTCAGCGAGCGATCGATGCCGACCGTCATGTCGATACCCGCGGGGATCGAGGCCGCGAGCTCCGGCATCAGCGCCTTGATCCGGTCGATGACCTCGAGGATGTTCGCGCCGGGCTGGCGGCGGATGATCACGAAGCACGAGCGCTCGCCGTCGTACCAGCCCGCGACGCGCTGGTTCTCGACGTCGTCGAACACGGTCGCGACGTCGCCGAGTCGCGCGGCGCCGCCGGCCGCGCCATCGGTCGTCGCCGCGCGCACGATCACGTTGCGCCATTGGTCGGCGTCGAGCAGCTGATCGTCGACGCCGATCGAGAGCCGCCGCGACCCGCCGACGGCCCCCTTGGGCTGGTTCGCGGTCGCGGCCGCGACCGCGGTGCGCAGATCCTCGATGCCGAGCCCCATCGCCGCGAGCGAGGTCGGGTCGAAGCGAATTCGCACGGCTGGCTGCACGCCACCACCGACCCCGACCTGGCCGACGCCAGGGACCTGGGAGATCTTCTGCGCGAGCACCGTGTTCGCGGCCTCGAACACCTTCGGCAGCGGCAGCGTCTTGGAGCTCAGCGCGAGGATCATGATCGGCGCGGCGCTCGGGTTGACCTTGTGATACCTCGGCCGCGCCGGAAGGTTCGGCGGCAGGTCGCCGCCGGCCGCGTTGATCGCCGCCTGGACATCGCGGGCCGCGCCTTCGATGTCGCGGTCGAGCCCGAACTGCACGATGATGCTCGTCGTCCCGAGCGCGCTCACCGAGGTCAGCTCGCTGACCCCGGCGATCCGGCTGATCCGGCGCTCGAGCGGCATCGCGACCGCGGTCGCCATCGTGTTCGGGCTGGCACCCGGCAGCGCCGCGCTGACGTGGATCGTCGCGAGGTCGACCTTCGGCAGCGGGCCGACGGAGAGCTGGGTGAACGCGGCGGCCCCCGACAGGAACAACGCCACCGCGAGCAGCGACGTCGCGATCGGCCGCCGGATGAACGGGGCCGACAGGTTCACGACCGGCCTCCCTCGCTCGGAGCCCCAGCGCTCGCATGCGTGATTTCCGCGTCGGGATCGTCGGCGACCGGCCGGGGCTCGTGCTCCGGCTGACCGCGGAGCCCGCGCGCGAACCGCGCGATCCGATCCATGGCGAGATAGATCACCGGCGTCGTGTAGAGCGTGAGGATCTGCGAGAGCAACAGCCCCCCGACGATCGTGATGCCGAGCGGCCGGCGCAGCTCGCTGCCGGTGCCGCTGCCGATCGCGAGCGGCAGCCCGCCGAGCAGCGCGGCCATCGTGGTCATCATGATCGGCCGGAACCGCAACAGGCAGGCCTTGTGGATCGCTGCGGCCGGCTCGAGCTTGTCCTCGCGCTCCGCGACGAGCGCGAAGTCGATCATCATGATCGCGTTCTTCTTGACGATCCCGATCAGCAACACGATGCCGATCAACGCGATCACGTCGAACGGTTCGCCGGTGAGCTCGAGCGCGAGGATCGCGCCGATCCCGGCCGTCGGCAGCGTCGACAGGATCGTGATCGGGTGGATGTAGCTCTCGTAGAGCACGCCGAGCACGATGTAGACCGTGATCAGCGCGGCGAGGATCAGGATCGGCTCGGAGGCCAGCGACTCGCGGAACACCGCCGCGGCGCCGACGAACCGGCCACGCATCGCCGGCGGCGGGTTCAGCTCCGCGATCGCGCGGTCGATCGCCGACACCGAAGCGCCGAGCGACACGCCCTCGCCGACATCGAACGACAAGGTCAACGACGGGAACTGGCCCTCGTGCTCGATCGCCGCGAGGCTCGGCCGGACATCGAACTTCGCGATCTGCGACAGCGGGATGGTCTCGCCGGTCGCGGTGTGGAGGTAGATCCGATCGAGCGATTCGAGCGAGCTGCGGTCCTCGGGACGAACCTCGAGGATCACGCGGTACTGGTTGAGCTGGGTGTACACCGTCGACACGATGCGCTGGCCGTACGCGTCGTACAGCGTCTCGTCGAGCACCGCGGCGCTGACGCCGTGGGTCGAAGCAGCGTCGCGATCGACCGTGATGTGGAGCTCGAGCGCCTGCGCCTGCAACGAGCTCGCGACATCGCGTAGCTCGGGTCGCGCCTGGAGCGCCGCCAGCAGCTTCGGCGCCCACGCGATCAGCTCGTCGGGGTCCGGATCCTCGACGGTGTACTGGTACGGGGTCTTCGACACCCGCGAGTCGACCGTCAGATCCTGCACGGGGGCGAGGAACGTCGAGATCCCGGAGATCGTCGCGAGGCGCGGCCTGAGGCGCGCGATGATCTCTGTCGCGTTCGCCGAACGATCGTCGTGCGAGTGCAGCGCGATCAACATCCGCCCCGAGTTCGCGGTCGGGTTCGTGCCATCGGCACCGACCGACGACGAGACCGTCGCGACGTCGGGGTCTTCGAGGATGATCTTGACGACCTCCTCCTGGAGCTCGGTCATGCGCTGGAACGAGACGTCGGGCGCTGCTTCGGTGACCGCGTTGATCGTGCCGGTATCCTCGATCGGGAAGAACCCCTTCGGGACCCGGATCGCCAGCAGCACGGTCAAGCCGACCGTCGCGAGCGTGATCAACAGCGTCAGCGTGCGGTGGCGCAGCACGACCTGCAGCGTGCGGTCGTAGAACCGGGTCAATCCCACGAACCCGCGCTCGAAGCCGCGGACGATCCACACCGGCTTGGCCTCGGCGTGCGGCTTGAGGATCCACGCCGACATCATCGCGGTCAGCGTCAACGACAGCAGCGCCGAGATCCCGATCGCGATCGCCAGCGTGACCGCGAACTCGCGAAACAGCCGGCCGACCAGGCCGCTCATGAACAACAGCGGGATCAGCACGGCGACGAGCGACACCGTGAGCGAGACGATCGTGAAGCCGATCTCGCGCGCGCCCTTCAGGGCCGCCTGGAACGGCTGCTCGCCCTCCTCGATGTGGCGCGAGATGTTCTCGATCATCACGATCGCGTCGTCGACGACGAACCCGGTCGAGATCGTGAGCGCCATCAACGACAGGTTGTCGAGCGAGAAGTCGAGCAGCTTCATCACGCCGAACGTGCCGATCAGCGCGAGCGGCACCGCGACGCCTGGAATCAGGGTCGCGCGGATGCTGCCGAGGAAGAAGTAGATCACCGCGATGACCAGGGCGATCGTCAGGACCAGCGTGAACTGAACGTCGTGCACCGAGGCGCGCACGGTCACGGTACGGTCGGCGAGGATCGACACGTCGATCCCCTGCGGCATCGCGGCCTCGAGCTGCGGCAACAGCGCCCGGATCTTGTCGACGACGTCGATGATGTTCGCGCCCGGCTGGCGCTGGACGTTGATGATGATGGCGCGCTTGGTGCCATCCCAGCCGGCGAGCTGATCGTTCTCGACGCCGTCGATCACTTCGGCGACCTCGCCGAGCCGGACGACGCCACCGCCGTTCGGCTTGGACGCGAGGATCAGCGGCCGGAACCTGGCCGCGGTCGCCAGCTGGTCGTCGGTCGCGAGCGCCCAGTCGAGCCGCGGTCCATCGAGGTTCCCCTTCGGTTGGTTGATGTTCGCGTTCGCGATCGCGGTGCGGACATCCTCGAGCGTGAGGCCGCTCCCGGCGAGCGCCTGCGGATCGACGCGAACGCGCACGGCCGGCTTCTGGCCACCGCCGATCGTGACGAGCCCGACGTGGTCGACCTGCGCGATCTTCTGCGCGAGCACCGAGTCGGCGAAGTCGTCGACCTGCGCGAGCGTCAACGTATCGGAGCTGACCGACAGGGTCAGGATCGGTTGGTCCGCCGGGTTCGCTTTGTTGTAGACCGGCGGCGCCGGCAACGTGCGCGGCAACAGGTTCGACGCCGCGTTGATCGCGGCCTGGACATCCTGCTCGGCGGCATCGATATCGCGGTCGAGCGTGAACTGCAGCGTGATCTGCGAGCTGCCGAAGCTCGACACCGACGTCATCGAGGCGAGCGACGGCACCTGCCCGAACTGACGCTCGAGGGGCGTCGTGACCGCCGAGGCGATCGTGTCGGCGCTCGCGCCGGGCAGCGACGTCGTGATGATGATCGTCGGGTACTCGACCTGTGGCAGCGCGGCGACCGGGAGGTTGAGATATCCGGTGATGCCCGCGAGCAACAGGCCGACCATCAGCAGCGTCGTCGCGACCGGACGCCGGATAAACGGCTCCGAGATCGAGCGCGTGGTGGAGCCGGCTTGGTTCATCGGACGGGGGCTTCAGGCGGCCGCGCGGCCTCGCTCGGGTGCCCGCCGCCGGAGCCGCGATGGCCTCGGGTCGACGGCAGCGCGGGCGGTTGACCGGTATCGACCTTGCCCCCGTTGCGGAGCTGGTTCGCGCCCTCGATCACGACGCGCTCGCCGCCGGCGAGCCCCTTGTCGATCACGCTCGAGTCACCTTGCGTGAGCGCGACCGTGACCGGGGTCATCGTCACGGTCGCGTCGGGCCCGACGATATACACGAACGTGCCGGTCGGCCCTTGCTGGACC
>JBDTEH010000129.1:0-4510 GCA_039922635.1 Kofleriaceae bacterium
TATCGCGTCCAGCACAACAACATCCTCGGGCCCTACAAGGGCGGCATGCGCTATCACCACGAGGCGAACCTCGATGAGATGAAGGCGCTCGCGTCGTGGATGACGTACAAGAGCGCGCTCCACGAGATTCCGTTCGGTGGCGGCAAGGGTGGCATCAAGTTCGACCCGCGCCAGTACTCGACGACCGAGCTCGAGCGGATCACGCGCCGGTTCACCGCGGCGCTCGGCACCAACATCGGTCCCGATCACGACATCCCGGCGCCGGACGTCAACACCAACAGCCAGACCATGGTCTGGATGATGGACACGTACATGAACATCGCCGGCGCGAGCGACCGCAACACGGTGCGCGGCGTCGTCACCGGCAAGAGCGTGTCGGCGGGCGGCTCGCACGGCCGCGCCGAGGCGACCGGCCAGGGCGTCGTCCACTGCATCACCGAGTGGGCGCGCGACAACAGCTTCAACCTCGATGGCTGTCACGTGATCATCCAGGGCTTCGGCAACGTCGGTAGCTACGCGGCGCGGCTGCTGTCGCAGAAGGGTGCCGTCATCCTCGGCGTCGGCGATGTCGGCGGCTACATCGCGAACTCCGAGGGCATCAACCCGCACAAGCTCGGCGAGCACGTCCACAAGACCAAGACGGTCGCCGGCTACAAGGGCGCCTCGAAGATCACGCGCGAAGAGTTCTTCGCGCTCGACGCGCACATCTTCGTCCCGGCCGCGCTCGAGCTCGAGGTCGGCGTCGCCGAGGCCAAGGCGCTCAAGGTCAAGATGATGGTCGAGGGCGCGAACGGCCCGACCTATCCCGAGGCCGAGGAGATCCTGCTCGACAAGGGCGTCCAGGTCATCCCCGACATTCTGTGCAACTCGGGCGGCGTGATCGTCAGCTACTACGAGTGGCTGCAGAACAAGCGCGCGGAGCAGTGGGAGCTCGGCGATGTGCTCGGTCGCCTCGAGCGCCGCATGAAGCAGACCTACCAGAACGTGCGCAGCTACGCGACGGCGAACAAGACCGACTGGCGCACCGCGAGCTACGCGATCGGCCTCGAGCGGCTCGAGCACGTCTACAAAGAGCGCGGCATCTTCCCGTGATCGGCGCGAGCCGCAGCAGAAGCCTGCGCGCTCCTGCAGCCTGAGCGAGTGATGAGGAGCGTGCTCGTGCTCGCGCGCTGGCTCGGTCCGTGGGCGTCGCCGTCCAGGGCGCCGCAGGTCGCGACGCGCGAGGACGAGCTCGCTGGACCGGCAGGGGGCCTGCGCGTGCGGCTGTACGAACCCAAGCGCGCCGCGAGGCGGACCTACCTGATCGCGCCGGGCCTGCACTACGCGGCCGCCGACGATCCGCGGCTCGATCGGTTCTGCCGCGTGCTGTGCGCGGCGGGCCACCTCGTGATCGCGCCGTTCATCCCGGGCTACCTCGCGTTGACCCCGAACGCGCGCGCGATCGAGGACTTCATCCGCGTCGCCGACGCGCTACCGCGGTGGTCGCCGCAGCCGCCGACGGTGTTCTCGATCTCGTTCGGCTCGCTGCTCGCGTTCGCGCTCGCCGCCGAGCGGCCGGGGCTCGCGGAGCGCCTGGTGATCTTCGGCGGCTACGCCGACTTCTCGGAGACGCTCGCGTTCGCGCTCAGCGGTCAGGTCGCGAGCGGGCGCCAGGCCGCGCGCGATCCGCTCAACCAGCCGGTCGTGCTGCTCAACCTGCTCGATGCGATCCCGCACGATCGCGGCGAGCGCGCGGCGCTCGAGGCCGGGTGGCGGCGCTACGTCGAGCGGGTGTGGGGCCGCACCGAGATGAAGCTCGATGGGCGGTTCCAGGCCGTCGCCGCCGAGCTCGCGGTCGACGTGCCGGCCTCGGTTCGCGAGCTGTTCCTGATCGGCATCGGTGCGCTGCCCGGCGCTTGGCCGCTCGCGCGTGCCGCGCTGCCGCACGTCGATCTACGCGCGCTCGATCCTGGGCCACACCTCGCGCGCGTGCGTGGCCGGGTCGAGCTCGTCCACGGCGCGGATGATGACGTGATCCCGTTCGAGCACGCGCACCTGCTCGCGCAGCGGCTGCCGAACGCCGAGCCGCGCGTGCACGTCACCGGCCTGTACGGTCACACCGGGGCTTCGTTCGGCAAGTTGCTCGCGTTGCCGAAGGAGCTCGCGACGATGATCCGGGTGCTGCGGCTGCTCGCGTGAGGGCGCGGGAGGGCGGGGGAGGGCGCGGCGTGCGCGGGCGAACTTGTGAAACTGTAGTACGTCCCCATTTTCAGGGACCTGATTTCACGGGGTTGCGCGGGCGAACTTGTGAAACTGTAGTACGTCCCCTTCTAGAGCGGCGGGCATCGCGGGCGCATCGACGGAGATGCCGAAGATCTCGAGGCACATCTCGTCGGTGGAGTTGCCCTCGCCGAGCGTGATGTCGACGGGCGCGTGGAGGCCGGCATCGGCGAGCGCGCGCTGCACGAACGGATTGTCGAGGGTGTTGTCCCAGTGACAGCTCACGTCGATCACGTCACCGGGCTCCACGGTGGGCAAGGTCGCGATCGGCGTGTCGTAGACGTACGTGCGCTGCCAGTCGAAGTTCCACGTGCCGTTCGCGAGGCACTCGGTCTGCGGATCGGCGCCGCGCGCCGAGGGCCGGATGATCGTGCTGTTGATGTGGGTGCCGACGAGGTGCATGTGCGGGTTGACCGAATAGAGCTGGACGTGGGTCAGGCCGCCGAGATCGCCGACCGGGAACGTCATGTGCTCGACGTGATCGGCCTTGTTCGCGGGGATCCGGAACTCCGGCATGGTCGTGCGGTCGTCGGGATCGGAGAGCAGCTGCGGGGCGGCCGAGGCGTTGCCGAACGCGCCGACGAAGTACATCTTCTGCGGCCACACGTCGGTCGTGCGCAGATCGATCGCGGTGGTGTCCGGATCGTTGACCCCGCCGGCGGGGTGATAGTGGATCTGCAGCACGAGCTTGGCGCCGGCCAGCAGCGGCACCGCGAGCTCGCTCGGGGTCTGCATCGGCTGGTTGCCGGGGGTCCAGATGTTGACGATCAGATCGGCGGGCAGTTGCTCGGCGCCGCAGTCCCAGGGCACGCCGGTCGGGTGCGCTGCGATCGCGTCCGCGTTGGCGCCGGTCGCGAACACCTCCGAGATCACCGCGTGGTGAACCACGACGGGGTTTCCGGGGCGGACCTGCAGGCCGTCGAGCCACGTCAGCGCGGTGGCGCCCGGATCGAGCACCGTGCACATGAACTGATCGCGATCGCCGGCCGAGGTGAACGGTTGCGCCGGCTGGACCGTCCTGGTCACGCCGGTGAGATCGGTGTTGGCGGGCACCGGGACCTGCGCGACGGCCCCGGCGGGCGTGCCGTCGTCGAGCCACCACTGCAACGTCAACTTCTCCTGCGAGGTCAACCGCGGGTCCTGCTTCCAGCCGAACCGCGGCGTGCAGTCCGCCTCCTCGCGCGCGCCGAACGGCGGCATCGTGCCCTGGTCGACCTGGTCGAGCATCAGCTTCGCGTTCGACGATGCGTCCTCGTAGGTGGTCAGCGAGAACGGCGCGATGCCGCCCGCCTGGTGGCACGACATGCAGTGCTTCGACACGATCGGGGCGACGTCCTGGTACCAGGTCGCGCGCGCGGTGGTGTCGGGTGGTGGCTGTGATGGGTCTACATCGGTACCGCAGCCGGCGGCAAACACCACGGTCGCCAAGGCGAGCAAGCGCATGGCTCCCTGTAGAGCAATGCCCGTACCTGCCTAACCTGTTGGATCCGACCACCGAATGTGGCCAAGGCGTGGCGAAATCCAACCACTACCTCTCAGTCGCAGGCGCCGGACTGGCAGGTACAGACACCCGAGCACTCGTTCACGATCACGCCGGTGTCGTAGAACGCCTTGATCTGGCGGCGCGTCGCGGCCTGGGTGCGCGTGAGGTCGTGCATGCTCGGATCGACCTTGGGGGCCGGCACGTTCGTCGAGGGAGGGGCGGGCGCGCCGCCATCCATGATCAAGATCCCGCTCGCGCCGACGTCGAGGGGGGACGGGGTCACGGACAGGCCCCACGGGGTCACCGGCGTCGGACCGACGACCGGGATGCCCATCGAGCGCGCCTGCCAGTAGCTGCCGAGGTTCGGCACCTGCTCGTCGGCCAACGCGATCTCCATCAGCAGCTGCTTCTTGATCGGTGCGGTGGGGGCGCCGTTCAACACGGTGTTGACCACGCCCGAGCCCTCGACCTTGTCCCACCGCATCTGGCACAGCCCGATCACGAGCGTGTCGTCGAGCGCATCGGGGTAGCCGCCGTTGAGGATCGTGCGGTACTGCGGCCAGTCCGCCGAGCGATCGAGGAGCAGCGAGTAGTTCGCGCCGCCGACGCCGAGCACACCGCGCTCGATCGTCGGCTCGTAGGCCATCACCGCGGTGCCGAAGATCGCGCCTTGCGACAGGCCGTAGTAATAGACCCGCGTCGGATCGACGAGGGACTTGTTGCCGTTCGCGGCGTCGACGAACAGCTGGGTCGCGAACGTCGTGCGCA
>JBDTEH010000130.1:0-3804 GCA_039922635.1 Kofleriaceae bacterium
CTGGACACGGGCATCACCCGTGCACATGGTGTGATCATGGTTCGAACGTGCAGCGCGTGCGGGACGCGAAACCGAATCCCGGCGGCGCACCTCGCTGATCCAGGTCGGTGTGGCCGCTGCAAGGCCACGCTCGCGGCGAGCGCCGCACCGATCGATATCACCAGCACCGCCGAGTTCGACACGATCGTGCGCGAGGCGAAGGTCCCGGTGTTGGTCGACTTCTGGGCGGCGTGGTGCGGGCCGTGCCGGATGGTCGCGCCGGAGGTCAAGACCGCGGCGCACACGCTCGCGGGCCACGCGCTGGTGGTGAAGGTGGATACCGAGAAGCTGCCAGAGCTCGCGCAGCGCTATCGCGTGCAGGGCATCCCGAACTTCGCCGTGTTCAGGGGTGGAGCACTCGCGCATCAGCAAGCGGGTGCGATGCGCGCGCCGGAACTGATCGAGCTGATCGAGCTCCACTCGTAGAATCTCTGAGAGCGGTCAACGCAGCGTCTCGCGCACGTCGGGCGCGTGCGCGCGCGACATGAGGCCGCAACTCGTGTCGAATCGCTGACTTGCTGATTGGCACAGCGAGCGCAGACCGCTCCCCGCATGACTAGGTTCTGGATTGGACTTCTCGCCGCGGTAGTCGCGGCGCCGTTGGCGGCCTGTGGTGGCACGCCGAAACCCGAAGCTCGGATGGCGTCGTCCGAAGGCGCGATCCGCGGAGCACAAGAAGCCGGCGCCAGCACCGTGCCGCAAGCGACCCTTTATCTGACGTTGGCGCAGGAAGAACGCACCAAGGCGCTCCAGCTCGTCAACGACGACGACAACCACCGTGCGTCGATGATGCTGGCGCGCAGCGAGGCCGACGCCGAGCTGGCGGTCGCGCTCGCGCGCGCCCAGCACGCAACCCACGATGCGAACGAAGCCACCGAACAAGTGCAAGACCTGAAGGAGAAGGCCCAATGATCGCGAAGCTGTCGAACATCGCCCTCGTCGTGCTCGTCGCCGCGTGCGGCGCTCACATGCCTCCCAAGGAGCTGGTCGACGCCCGCGCCGCGTACGATCACGCGGCCGGCATGGAATCGACCAGCCTCGTGCCCGCCGATCTCCACGTCGCGAAGGAGTCGCTCGTGGTCGCCGAGAACAAGTTCCACGACGATCCCGATTCGCAGGACGTGCGCGACATGGCGTACGTCGCGATGCGCAAGGCGCAGCGCGCCGAGGCGCTCGGGACGGTCGCCGCTGCGACCGACTCCAAGCATACGGCCGAGCACGACCGCACTCGCACGCAGGCCGAGATCATCGCCGCGCAGCAGGGCCAGCTCGCGACCGCGCAGGATCAGGTCGCCCGCGAGCGCGCGAACGTCGCGCAACAGAAGCAACTGACCGAGCAAGAGCGCCAAGCCCGCCTCGACGCCGAGAAGAAGGCCAAGGACGCGATGGACGCGCTGGCGAAGAGCCTCGCGGTCAAGGCCGATACGCGCGGGACGGTGATCACGTTGTCAGGCGGCGTCCTGTTCGCGACCGGCCGGGCCGCGATCCTGCCTGGCGCACAGACCCAGTTGAACCAGGTTGCCGATGCGCTCAAGACCCAGGCAGAGCATCACTTCACCGTCGAGGGCTACACGGACAACCAAGGCACCGACGCGGTCAACAGCGACCTCTCGAATCGCCGCGCGAACGCGGTGCGCGACTATTTGATCGTGCGTGGTGTCGCAGCCGACGCGATCACCGCGCAGGGCTTCGGCTCGACTCGCCCGATCGCCGACAACCACACGACCGAGGGCCGCGCCATGAACCGCCGCGTCGAGATCGTCGTCGACCACGCCGTCACGGCGGCGAACTGAGGTCCGCGAGGCGAGAGCTCGCCGGTGGTGCCTATCGAGTTGCGCCGTCGACGAAGGCATCGATCAGCTCGCGCGCGATGCTGAGCTTCGGCGGCACGACCGGGATCGCATCGCGCGCGAACCAGCCAGCATCCATGATCTCGGTCGGCTCGGCGTGGATCTCGCCGCTCGCCCAGTGCGCGGTGAAGCCGATCATGAGCGAGCTGGTGAACGGCCAGGGCTGGCTGCCGAAGTAGCGGATGTCGCGGATCTCGATCCCGGCCTCCTCGTAGACCTCGCGTGCGACGGCCTGCTCGAGCGTCTCCCCCACCTCGACGAAGCCGGCGAGCGTCGAGAAGAACGGCATCTTCGTACGCGCGTTGCGCGCGAGCAGGCACGTGCCCTCACGCTCGACGAGCATGATCACGGCAGGCGACAGCCGCGGGTACGCCGCGAACCCGCAGCGCGTACACGTGCGGGTGCGCTCGGTCTGCGACGGCACCGTCGCGCTACCACAACGACCGCAGTGGCGATGATCGCGATCCCACGCGGTGAGCCCGAGCGCACGCCCTGCGACTGCGAATTCCTCGTCCGACAGCGTGCCGAACAGCTGGCGCAGGGCGACCGGCTCGCAGTCGCCTCCAGGCGGCGGACCCTCGTCGACGAGCTGCGCGAAGCACGGTGTGCCGTCGAGCTCGCCGAGATAGAGCGCGGTGGCCGCAGCCGTGGGGACCGCGATGCGTGGTTGGCGCACGACGTACAGGTTCTGAGCTGCGATCGCGAACACCAGCCCGCGCTCGGCGGTCGTCGTAATGCCGGGGATGAACGTCACCTCACGCACCTAGCACATGTCGTTGGAACGCGCGTTGCTTATCACGGCCCCATGGAGATCGTGCTCGTCGCTTGCGTCGCGACCCTGGCAGTCTGTGCGGTGCTCGCGCGGCCTGTCAGGAGGCCACCTGCGACGCCCGTGATCGACGCCTCGTCCGCCAAATTCGATCGTGCGCTCATGCACTTGATCCGCGAGGTCACGCACGAGCCAGCCCCGCGACGCAGCGCGTACGTACACAGCGACGGTGTGATGGTCGGCTCGCGAATCCGTGCCCTCGACGACCGTCCAACCTCGCCGTGACGAGCGCTGGCGCTACAGCGTGGCGCGACAGGCGATCGCACGACCACAACCCGCAAAGCCCCCGCCGCGCGCGACCCAGCGACCAGCGCTTGAATGAACCCCGGCGCTCCGCGTATCACTGGCCCATGAAGCGATTCCTGACTCCGCTGATCGTCGCCCTGGCACTGGTAGTCTCGACGGCGAGCTTCGCCGACAAGGGCGGCACGCCGACGGTCCCCGTACACCAGCCCGCGCCCGCCGCGAAGCCGGCCGACAAGCCGGCCAAGGCCGAGCCGCTCGATCTCAACACCGCGAGCGAGGCCCAGCTCGAGGCGCTCCCCGGCATCGGCGATGCGTACGCGAAGAAGATCATCGCGGGCCGCCCGTACGCAAAAAAAGATCAGCTGGTCTCGAAGAAGATCGTGCCGCAGGCGACCTACAACAAGGTCAAGGATCTCGTGATCGCGAAGCAACCGGCGAAGAAGTAGCGATCAGTTACACGTGATCGGCCGGACGGCGTAGCTGACGGCGCCGCCGGTCAACCCCGCGATCGTGACCTGGTAGGTCTCGTTCGCCGCCGGCGTCCACCCCATCGGTGCCCACGAGATCGCATCCTGGCCGTAGCCCTGGGTCAGGGTCGTGCGGGTCACGCCGAGGCTCGCGTGGTCGCTCGCTCGCACGACGGTGATCGTGGCGTTCGCGGTGCCGCCGAGCGCGGAGTGGAACGACCACGTCCAGGTCGGAATCGGCATCGGCACGAAGCCGGGGTTCGGGACCGCGACCCACGGCGGATTCGGACCGGTGCCGGACATCCCGAACACCGCGAGGCACTCGGCGCTGCCGTACATGCCTCCACCTTCCCAGTAGCCGACGCCGACCGGG
>JBDTEH010000131.1:0-13933 GCA_039922635.1 Kofleriaceae bacterium
GTCGTCGGGAAAACTACTTCAACGCCGAGAGCGCGGCCTTCGCGACGTTCTTGACGAGGCCGGACGAATCGCCGCTCGCGAGGGTCAGCGCCGGCGCCGAGTCCTTCGAGCCGAGCTTGCCGAGCGCGTATGCGGCGTTGCGCCGCACGTACGGATCGGCGTCGTTGACGACGAGCTGCTCGAGCGTCGTGCGCGCGTTCATGTCGTGCTTTGCCCCGACCACGGTCGCGGCGTGGGCACGGACCTGTGCGTCGCTATCGGCGAGGCGAGCCTCGATCACACCGATGTTGCCGTTCTGATGAATGACGTCGCGCCACGCATCGATCGCGGCGATCCGCACACCCGCATCGGCGTCGGCCATCCCGGCCTCGAGGATCGGGTTGCCGCCGACGTGCGCCATGAACCCGGCGGCCCGGACGAGCGCGAGCTTGGCACCGGTGTCGAGGTTGCCGCCGAGCATCGTCGCGCGGAGCAGCGGCAGCGCCTTGTACTCCTTGATCGCTCCGAGGAAGTCAGCGGCATTGCGGACGTGGATCGTGTCGAGCTTGAGATCGCCTTCCATCTGCACCGCCATCTGCGCGGCGAGTTGCGGTCGTTTCGCGAACCACCAGGCGGCGACTTCGCGCACCGGGTAGCGGTTGTCCTGGGTCAGCGAGGTCACCGTGGCGATGCACTCCTGGCACATCAGGCCCTCGGTACGTTCGACCTCGGCGATGATCGAGTCCTGCGAGCCGGACGCGACCGCGTTCTTGATCAGTGCGGCGCTTCCGCCCTTGCCGGCATTTGCAGTGCCGGCGGTGAGCAACGCGACGGCGACCGCGGCGAGCTTGTTCATGGTGTTCATGGTGTTTCTCCTTTCCGCGGTGGGTTAGTAGGTCGAATCGTGCGGGTTGTTGGGCCGTGCGTAGTAGTTCACGCCCATGTCGGCCGCGAGGATCAGCTTGTAGAACTCGGTCGCCGTGAGCTCGCGGCCACTCTTGTAGCCAACCGCCGAGTGCGGCGAGGTCGTGAACGCGCGGATGCTCGCGTCCGGGGTCGGGAACAGCCGGGTCGGGTTGACCTTCTTGATGACCTCCGAGTTCGCGGCATCTTCGGGGTTCATGTAGACCTTGAAGTTGCCGGTGATCATCAGGTTGTTCTTCTCGATGGCTTCCATGTCCGGACCCGCCATCGTGAAGTACGACGCGGAGTACGTCTGCGGGCCACCACCGTCGGCGGCGCCGTAGTTGACCGTGATCGGGTCGCTCGACAGGTTGAACGTCCACGTCGCGACCACGTTGCCCATCGCGTCCTGGATCGTGTAGCCCGGGATGCCCGCGGTGTTGTTCTTGTCGTGGCAGCTGGTGCAATTGTCGTCGAACACCTGCTGCACCGAGCCCTGGCCACCGGTGGTCGGGTCCGCCGAACCCCACGCGACGTCGCGCAGCTTGTCGATGCCGCTGAGGTCGGCCTGGATCAGGTTCGGGTTGTAGAGGTCGGCGGCGGCGGTCTTGCGATCGTCGCGCGCGACCAGGCCCATCGCGTCCTTCGGACCGAACGCGGCGGCATCCGTGATGCCGGGGTTGATGATCGTGGTCTTCGCGCGGTCCTCGTGGCAGCCACCGCACACGCGAGACTCACCTGCGCGCGCCGAGAACCACACGGGCTCGTTGAACAGCGACATGCCGAACTGATCGACGGTCTGGAGGTGGACGGGGACGTTCGCCGGGATCTTCGCGAGCCAGCTGCCGTCCGGTTGGACCGGCGCGACGCCGAGGTCGGTATGGCCCTCGAACATCGTGGTGCCGAACATCCGCGGGAAGCCTTCTTCCGACGAGAAGCCCTCCATCACGCGCACGCCGTAGATGCTGTTCGGCTGGAACGTGTGGAGCGTCGAGGTGTAGACGTTCATCGCGCCGATGACCGCTTGCTGGCCGAGCGAGCCATCCGACTGCGACGCGGTGACCGGCGGCGCGGTGCGCGGCTGGAGCGGGCGCGCGAAGATGTCCCACATGTCCGGGTCGTCGAGGATCGGGTGACGCTGGAGGTGCTCGGTGTCGTAGAGATAGATCCCGAAGTTCGCCGACAGACCAGCCGCGCCGAGCACGGTGGTCTCGACCGGGCCATCGGCCCACGACACCAACAGGTCCGGGTGCTCCTTCGCGTTGAGCGGGTACGCGTCGTAGTAGCGGCCGATCGTGTTCGCCGACGGGCTGTTGTCCATCGGCACGTCGGGCGTGAGCGCGACGTAGCTCGCGTTGGCCTCCGACATGCGGTCGTCGGCGCGGACGTTGCCATCGCTCTCCGACGGGAAGCCGAGGCGAACGTCGATCAGCGCGCCGGCCTGGACCGTCCGATCACGCGAGGTCGCGATCGAGATAAACCGGCCCGGAGCGATCTCCTGCGCCTTGAGCGTCGAGTTCGAGGCCCCGGTGCCTTCCTTGCCGAACGCTTCACGCAACTCCGTCATGTCTTGATCCATGAACATGAGGTGGCCGCTGTTCTCGGGGCCGAGGTGATCCCACTGGGTGAAGATCACGCGACCGTCCGAGGCCAGGCTCGGCGCGGTGCGGTGCGACAGGTTGCGCGGGCCGAGCTGTTCGTTCGTCCCGTCGATGTTCATCGTCCCCATCTGGATCGTCGTACCGCGCTCGTACTCGTCGCGGTGCTGCTGCGGATCCGGATCGGTGACCGGGTTGGAGACGACCGCGTTGGTCGTGAACATGAGCTTGTCGCCCGGGAGGAAGATCGGCGACACGTAATCGCGCTGCGGGTCGCTCGCGATCTGGGTGACGCTGCCATCGGCGAGCGTCAACAGGTACAGCCCGTAGTGCTGGTCCTTTGCGGAGTGACCGGCGAACACGATCTGCTTGGCGTCGAACGAGATGTCGTACGCCTGGATGTCCATGCCCGCGAGCTCCGGGTCCTGGTCACAGCAGATGTTCGTCTTGGTGCCGTCCGCGGTGGGCGGCGACAACTTCACGAGATGCGCCCCCGGCAAGTAGGACGTGTACTGGAAGATATCGCCACCATCGTTGCGCTTGGGGCGCTGCAGGATGATGAGCGAATCGACACTACCCAGCGGGCCGCTGCTGTCGTCACCGCCGCAGCCCAGACCGGCAGCGGTGAACAGCATGGCGCCAATGGCGATGCTCTTGAGTTGCTTCACGAGTTCCTCCTCATAGAAACGGTGGAACGCCTATCTACAAGCCCTGGGCCAACCACAACCCGAGAGAATCTCGCGTGTTAGGTCGCCGGTGGTTCGGGGCGATAGCCCCCTATGACCACGACCTGGGGGTCACGAGCCGCATCGCGATGTAGTCGATCGTGGTCGGTCGTGGTCGTCGCACTCAGGCGAGCGACTTGAGCTCGACCAGGAGCTGGAGCGCCTGGAGCGGCGTGGTGCGATCCGGATCGATCGACGCGAGCTTCGCGAGCACCGGGGATGGCGGCGCCTCCGGTAGCAACGAGAGCTGGGCGGAGCGGCCGAGCCCGCGCAGCTCGCGGCCCTCGAGGGTCTCCATGATGTCGCGGGCGCGACCGATCACCGCCTCGGGCAACCCGGCGAGCCGCGCGACGTCGATGCCGTAGCTCTTGTTCGCGCCGCCCGGGACGACGCGGCGCAGGAACACGATCTCCTGCTTGTGCTCGCGCACCGCGACCGAGACGTTGCGGACGCGCGCGCGCGAGTCGGCGAGCGCGACCAGCTCGTGATAGTGCGTCGCGAACAGCGTGCGCGCGCCGATCGCATCGTGCAGGTGCTCGGCGACCGCCCACGCGATCGAGACCCCGTCGAATGTCGACGTGCCGCGGCCGACCTCGTCGAGCACGATCAGCGAGCGCCGGGTCGCCTTCGCGAGGATCGTCGCGGTCTCGCGCATCTCGACCATGAAGGTCGAGTCGCCACGCGACAGATTATCGGCCGCACCGACGCGCGTGAACACCCGATCGCACACGCCGATCGCCGCGGCCTTGGCCGGGACGAACGAACCGATCTGGGCGAGCAGTGCGATCTGCGCGACCTGACGCATGTAGGTCGACTTGCCGGCCATGTTGGGGCCCGTGATCAACACGAGCTGCTCGGCGTCCGGATCGAGCCGGCAGTCGTTGGGCACGAACGCGCCTTCGCCGAGCATCGCTTCGATCACCGGATGCCGCCCGTCGGTGATGTCGAGCACCGCGGAGTCGTCGACGGTCGGCCGGCAATAGCTGCGGCGCGCGGCGACCTCGGCGAGCGAGCCGCACGCGTCCGCGACCGCGAGCGCGGCCCCGGCGGCCGAGATCGCCGCGGCGATCTCGGCGACCGCCTGGACCTCGATGCGGAACAGCTCGGCCTCGCGCACGGCGAGGGTCTCCTCGGCGGCGAGCACCTTCTTCTCGAGCTCCGCGAGCTCCGGCGTCACGAACCGCTCGCCGGTCGCGATCGTCTGCTTGCGCGCGTAGTGGGCCGGCACCTTCGCGAGGTGGGACTTGGTGATCTCGATGTAGTAGCCGAACACCCGGTTGTAGCGGATGCGCAGGCTCGCGATCCCCGAGGTGCGCTGCTCGCGCTCCTCGATGGCGAGGATCTGGGTCTTGCCGCCATCGGCGAGACCTCGGCAGTCGTCGACGGTTGCATCGTAGCCGGTGCGGATCGCGCCGCCGTCCTTGAGCAGCGGTGGCGGATCATCGACAAGCGCATGGCCCAGCCGCGCCGCCATCGCCGCGAGCTCGGGGACGAGCGCCGCGCGCAGCTCGAGCACGGCCGGCACCGGATCGAGGTTCGTGGCTCCGGACCCGATCAACGCGACGAGCTCCGGCAACTGCGCGAGCGCGTCGCGCAGGCGGCCGAGATCACGAGGGGCTGCCACGCCGAGCGTCGCCTTGCCGGCCAGCCGCTCGAGATCCGCGATCCGCGACAGCGCGCGGCGCAGCTGTTCGGTCAGCGCGGGGCGTTGCACGAGCCACGCGACGGCGTCCTGGCGCCGCCGGATCTGCGCGACCTCGATCAACGGATACAGCAGCCAGCGCCGCAGCAGGCGGCCGCCCGGCGCGGTGACAGTTTGATCGATGATGTCGAGCAGCGACCCCTGGGTCTTCCTCCCGATCAGGGTCTCGACGAGCTCGAGGTTCGCGATCGCGGCTTCGTCGAGCACGACGGAGTCGGCGGATTGATACGCGATCAAGCGCGTGACCGGGATGGTGCCGGTCGGCTGCGTGGCGCGAGCGTAGGCGAGCACCGCCGCGGCAGCGCGCAGCGCGGCCTCGCTCGCGGTCGCATCGTCACCGAGCAGGCCGGCGAGCACGCGGTTCGCCTCCCCGATCGCGGGCACCGGTGCCGCGTTCCAGGCTGCCCGGTACCGCGCGCGGATCGGCGCCAGCACCGCTCCGGCGACCAGTTGCTTCGCGTCGACGAGGATCTCGCGCGGTGCGACCCGCACCAGCTCGTCGATCAGCTCCCCGAACGCGAGCGAGGTCGCGCGCAGCTCGCCGGTCGTCGCGTCGAGATAGGCCAGGCCGAACGCTTGCTTGTCCTGGGGGACCAGCGCCGCGAGATAGCGCGGCAGCTTCGGGTCGAGGACCTCGTCGTCGAGGACGATGCCGGGCGTGATGATCCGCGCGACCTCGCGCTTGACCAGGCCCTTCGCGAGCCGCGGATCCTCGACCTGCTCGACCATCACCACGCGATGGCCGAGCTCGGTCAGCTTCGCGATGTACCCGCGCGCGGCGTGGTGCGGCACGCCGCACATCGGCACCGCATCCTCTTTGCCCTTGTCGCGGGTGGTCAGCGTGAGATCCAACAGCCGCGCGCCGAGCACCGCGTCCTCGAAGAACAGCTCGTAGAAATCTCCGAGGCGGAACAACACCAGGGCGTCTGGATGGTTGTCCTTGACGTCCAGGTACTGCCGCATCAGCGGCGTGTCCGCGGGACTTCGAGCCGACATGGGGAGTGTGCCGAGCCGTAGCACGGCCGTCCGACACTCGGCTCACTCCGCGATCAGCGGGATCCGCGGGTTCGTCACCCCGGCGCCGAGATCGGCGCGATCGTCGAACGGCAGGCTCGCGCCATCGCGCCACTGGCGCAACTCGACGCTCGGCTTGCCACCCGGGCGCGGTTGCACGAGCACGTAGGTGAAGCTGCGGCGCAGCCCCGGGCGCAACGCGGGGAGCCACGTGCCGGAGTTGACGTACAGCCCGCCGCCACGGATCGGCTGCCACCGCGGATCGTGGGTGTGACCGAACACGACGAGCGGCGTGTCCACCAGCTCGCACAGCCGGCGCGGTACCGCGCGCATCGGCAGCTGCGACGTCACCAGGTGCTTGCCAAGATAGAGCTCGATGCTCACGGTGGCCGTGGTCAACACGACGAGCCCCAGCATGGCGACCCGCAACGGCGCGACCAGCCACAGCACGAACGACACCAGCGCGGTGCCGAAGAGCATCGCCCACTTGTCGAGCACGAGCAGGCGCCCGAGCCGGCGCCAGCTCACGGTCAGCGGCGCGCGCGACAGCCGATCGATCGCGCGCGCGGTGTCGATCGGGAGGCCGGCCGCCGCGGCCGCCGCCTCGACGCGCGCGCGATGGACCCGCCTGCGGGCGACGCGCCGCGCCTGAGACTTGTGCAGGAGGTTCGCCACGACCAGCGCCCACATGAAGCGGAGGTATGCGACGATCAACTTGACGAACGAGCGCCAGCCCTGCCCCGCCGCGTAGCGCAAGAAGCCCGCGAAGCTCCACTCCTCGATGCCGTGTGGATCGATCTCGGGCGACGCCATCCCGAGGTAGCGGATCGCCGCGTAGTCGGCGTTGAGGATCAGCCGCCCGTCGCGCGGATCGTTCGGCGCCAGGTTGAACTCGTACGAGCAGCCCTCGTCGTAGACGTGACCGTGTTCGATCCACGCGACCCCGGGCACGTACACGAACCACGGCACGACCCGCACGCGCGCGCCGCTGCGCGCATCGGCGCCGTGGAGCTTCAACTGGCGATGAAACGCGGCGACCACGTCGGGCTCGAGCAGCTCGACATCGTGGTTCCCGATGACGACGTCGATCTCGTGCCCGGCGGCCGCGAACTTGACGAGCGCCTCGAGCAGCGGGCGATGCACGGCGCAGATCGCGTCGAGCCGAGCGACGCCCGCGCGCGCACCTCGCGCGATACCGTGGCGGCGCTCGTCCGGGGTCTTCGCCGGGAGCTCCGCCGAGCCCGGGATCACTACCGACATGAAGTCGAAGAGATCGCCCGCGATCACGAGCCGCCAAGGCCGCCCACCGACCCGGCGTACCGAGTGATATCGGAGAAACGCGCAGAACGCCGCCGCACCGAGCGAGACCGCCTCGCAGCGCTCCTCGGAGGCGCCGGGTAACAGCTGTTCGCCGAAGTGAAGGTCGCTGACGACCAGCAGGTTGGCGGTCTCGGCCACTCCTGACACCATGCACGATTCCGGAGGCCGACGAAACCTCGACGCGGTGTGTCGTGCTATCCGGATCAAGCTGTGACCCAGGCCTTGTTCATCCTCCTGCTCGCGGCCTCGCTGGCGTTCTTCGCCCGCACCACCTGGCTGTTCGGGCGCGCCGTATTCGCCGGCTCCCCCGATCCACGCCCTCGCCTCGACCAGATCGACGGTCGGTTGACCGACGTCGGTATCTACTTCTTCGGCCAGAAGAAGGTCGCCGAAGAGGGGCCGCTACACCACACGAGCAAGCACCACCTGTTCATCTTCTGGGGCTTCCTGATCATCACGATCGCGACGGCCGACACGATCGTCTCCTCGGCGATCCCCGGAGTCTCGCTCGCGCTACTGCCCGGCGCGCTCTACCACCCGCTCTACACGATCATCGACGTCTTCAACCTGATCGTGCTCGTGCTGATCGGGTGGGCGTTCATCCGCCGCATCCTGGTCAGGCCTCCGCTGATCCCGATGACGCTCGACGCCGGCCTGATCCTCGGCGGCATCGGTACGTTGATGGTCACCCACTTTCTCATGCACGGCTACGAGATCGCGGGCGAGGTCACGCTCGGCCACGCGGCGCCGTGGTGGCTGCCCGTGTCGGGGACGATCGGCACGTGGCTCGCGCCGCTGTCGGAGGCGAGCGCGCACCAGGGACACGTGATCGGCTACTGGCTGCACGTCCTGATCGTGCTGACGTTCCTCAACTACCTGCCGTATTCGAAGCACATCCACCTGCTCGGCGCGCTGCCGAACATCTTCACGCGCAACCGCAGCGAGCGCCGGATGGATCTGCCGAAGATCGATCTCGAGGACGAGAAGCAGTGGGGCGTCGGCGACTACGAGCAGTTCTCGTGGAAGTCGCTGCTCGACACCTACGCGTGCACCGAGTGCGCGCGGTGCACGAACTACTGCCCCGCGTACGCCACCGGCAAGAACTTGTCGCCGATGCAGCTCATCCACGACATCCGCTACGAGATGCTCGATCGGGTCCAGCTCGCGGACGAGATCGCGGACCTCGAGAAGAGCGTCGCGTCGCTCGAGGCCTTCGCGAAGGCCGGCACCGCCGACCTCGAGCCGACGCACGACGCCGCCGCGCACGACGCCGCCCACGACGACCATCCGGCGCCGGACCTCGTGTTCGCGCGCGCTCGGCTGGCCGATGTCAGGACCGAGCTCGAGACCATGCCGAAGATGACCGGCGGCCGGGTCGCGGAGGACACGCTGTGGGCGTGCACGACGTGCGGCGCGTGCCAGGAGGTCTGCCCGGTGTTCATCGAGCACCCGCTCAAGATCCTGCAGATGCGCCAGAACCTGGTGCTCGAACAGGAGAAGACGCCGCCGGAGCTGCAGCGGACATATCGCAACATGGAGCGCCAGTCGAATCCGTGGGGCATCGGCAACGACCAGCGGATGGATTGGGCGAAGGACCTCGACGTCCCGCGGATCGAGGACCACCCCGATCCCGAGTACATCCTGTGGGTCGGGTGCGCCGGCGCGTTCGACAGCCGCATCATCAAGCAGACCCGCGCGATGGTGAAGATCCTCAACACCGCTGGCGTCGACTACGCGGTGCTCGGCCACTCCGAGGCCTGCACCGGCGATCCGGCGCGCCGGTCCGGCAACGAGATGCTGTTCCAGGCGCTCGCGGAACAGAACATCGAGACCCTCAAGGCAGTCCACGCGAAGAAGGTCGTGACGAGCTGCCCGCACTGCCTCCACACGCTGCGCCACGACTATCCGCAGTTCGGCGGCAACTTCGAGATCGTCCACCACACCCAGCTCATCGATCAGCTGTATCGGACGAACAAGCTGCGCAGCGATCCGAACAACTCGCCGGTCGGCTCGATCACCTATCACGACAGCTGCTACCTCGGTCGCTGGAACGGCGAGTTCGACGCGCCGCGCGACGTGATCAGCGCGGTCGGCGTCCCGAACGTCGTCGAGATGGCGCGCAACAAGCGTTACGGGTTCTGCTGCGGCGCCGGCGGTGGCCGGATGTTCATGGAGGAGCCCGAGGGCCAGCGCGTCAACGAGAACCGCACCGACGAGATCATCGCGGCACAGGTCGACGCGGTGGCGGTCGCCTGCCCGTTCTGCAACATCATGCTGACCGATGGCATGAAGTCCAAGAACGTCGAGGACAAGATCGAGGTCCTCGACATCGCCGAGCTGGTCGCGCGGTCGATTCCAGATGGTCCGGTCATCCCGGTCGGCAATCTGGTCCGCAAGCGCGACCGTTGATCCGCGATTCGCTACACTTCGGGCCGAGATGACGAAGTGGTTAGTCCTGGCCCTACTCTGCGCCGCGTGCAGCGCGGGAGATGACACTGCCACCGGCGCGCACGCGCAGTGCGGCGAAGGCGGCGCGATCACCGGCAGCGGCTGCTCGGGCGCGGTCACGACCGCGCAAGACGCGTGCTGGCGGTTGGTCGACTGCGGCGCGATTCCGGTGAGCTCCGACAACAACAACGTGTTCGATTGGGGCGCGTGCGTCGATCGGATCGAGACCTATATCGACGTCGGCCAGGGGCTCGTGATCTCGTGCATCGGGGCATCGTCGTGCGACGCCTTGCGGGTGCCGGGCTCGCCCGACCAGCCCGACGGCAATCAGCTCAGCTGCTTCCACCTGGGAGGCCGGTAGTGAGAGCGCTCGCCATTGTCGCGGTGCTGCTCGCGTCGTCGGTCGCGGCCGCCGAGACCGTACCGGATCTGATCAAGCTGATCGAGAACCAGCCGAACGACATGGATCGCTCGGTCTGGAAGGAGAAGCGGCGCGATGCCGCGAAGAAGCTCGCCCAGAGCAAGGACAAGAAGGCGGTCCCCGAGCTCGAGAAGCTCGCCGACGCCGAGACGTTCGACGTCATCGGCGACATCGCGATCGAAGGGCTCGGCACGCTGCGCGATCCGAGCGCGGTGCCGACGCTGCAGAAGATCGCGGGCGATGAATCGCGCGAGAAGAGCCAGCGCGACCTCGCGAAGAAGGCGCTCGCCAAGCTCGGCGCGACGGCGGCCGCGCCGGTGCCGGAGACCACCGGCAAGCCGGTCACCGGGCTCGAGACGACGCCGACCGGCCCGACCGGCCCGACCGGCCCGACCGGCCCCACCGGCCCGACCACGCCGGCGACGACGACGCCCGCGGCCTCGGATGGCGCGGTCGATTCGAGCACGGGCTCGCAGCTGATCGACAGCGGCGCCGCGAAGCCGACCGCCGACATGCCGGCGCTGCCCGAGCTGGCCGATGACACCCTCGCCGCCTACGATCGGATCACGTTCGCGGGCGGCACCGCGAGCGTCGCGTACGACACCAATCGCAAGCGGCTCGACGCCGCCGCGGACCTCGCCGGCCAGTGGCAGCACCGCATCGAACGCGAGGCGATGGCATGGGGCGCCGATGCCGGTGCACACCTCGTCACCGGGCTCATCAACCCCGACGGCCGCGCGCAGACCCGCGGTGCGCAGCTCGATGTCGATGCCGATGGCGAGGCGCGGCTCTACGCGGGACAGCTCTACGGCATCGGCAGGGCCGCGGCGTCGCTTCAGCTCGACTACATCTCGGACGTCGACGCGATGAACGCGAACAACGACTACAAGCAGACCACGACCCAGGCCGACCTCCAGGTCGCGGTCGGTGGGGGCTACGGCCGCGTGCTCGACGTCGGCGCCGCGATCCGGGTGCGCCGGCTCGCACGCACGCTCGATGCCGCGCGGGCGCTCGGCAAGCCGATCGACGCGGCCACCTCGCGGAAGCTCCAGCTCACGTGGTGGGCGCTGCGCGGCGAGCGCTCGTCGTTTCGCTCGCTGGTCGCGACCGTCGCGATCCTGCGCGAAGCGGGTATCCTGCTCGGCGAGCCCGATGCGGGCCTCGCGTACGAGATCTTGAACGTGCTGCGCGACACCCAGCTGTTCGTGCGGCCGAGCGGACTCGATATCAACATGACGTTCAGCGAGGGCTACCTGCGCCGGCCCGAGGGCCTCGTCGCGCAGGACTTCGAGAACGGCCGCGTCGAGCAGCTCCTCGTCAATGCGGGCTACGGCACGCAACTCGACGACGACAAGCTCGAGATCGCGGGCACCGCATACGCGCGCTATCGGTTGTTCGCCGCGGACGGGACGCCGGCCCCCTACGGCGCCGGCGCGACCGCGCACATGACGCGCTACACCTACGGCGAGCACGGCGATCCGCTCGGCATGTTCGACCTCACGGGCATCGTCGAGCTGTCGAGCGACGATCGGATGAACACCGACAAGGGCCTTCACCTCGAGGGCCAGCTCGGCTTCACGATGCTGTTCAATCAGGCCTCCGGCCTGCGGCTCGCGGGGTCGATCGCGGAGGACGGCGGGACGATCTTCTTCGGGGCGAACCTGCAGGCCACCTATGGCTTGCTCGATGCCGTGTTCGCCCGATAAGAGCTAGATTTCAGCGTTATGCGTTACTGGTTGGACCATCGGACCATTCGGGGTATGGTGTGCTGGTGAACCGGACGCTGCTTGCGATAGCCGAGACCGCGATCCCCGCGGGCCGTTACATCCCGGCCGCGGGCGAAGCCACGGTCGCCAAGGTCGAACACTTCCTCGAGCGCCTGCCGGGCGCCGTGCAGACCGGGATCCACGCGTTGATCCGGGCGGTCGACGCCACGGCGTGGCTGAAGCATCGCGCGCCGTTCGCGAAGCTCTCGTTCGATCAGCGGCTCGCGCTGCTCGAGAGCTTTCGCACCGGCGATGTCGTGCGGCGCTTGATGCTGCGCGCACTGGTCTCGCCGCTCAAGATCGCGCACTTCGACGACCCCGCGCTCTACAAGCAACTCGGCTGCGTCTACGATCTCGCGCGCGTGAAGGCCGAGCAGAAGCCGGCCTACATGCGCGACCGCGTGCATGCCGGCGAACAGCTCGGCGGTGACCTCGCGGTCGAGTGCGACGTCGTCGTGGTCGGCACCGGCGCGGGCGGCGCGGTCGTCGGGCGCGAGCTCGCCGAGGCCGGCCTCGCGGTGGTGTTCGTCGAGGAGGGCCGCTACTTCGACCGCACGCAGTTCACCGGGCGCGGCTTCGAGATGCAGCAGAAGCTGTACCGCCGCGGCGGCGCGACGTTCTCGATCGGTAACGTCGGGATCCCGATCCCGCTCGGCCAGACCGTCGGCGGCACGACCACCGTCAACTCCGGCACGTGCTACCGCACGCCCGATCGCGTGCTGCACGCCTGGCAGCGCGAGCTAGGCCTCCACGAGCTCGGGCCCGAGCAGCTCGGTCCGTACTTCGAGCGCGTGGAGGCGGTGCTCGGCGTCGCGCACGCGAAGCAGGAGCTGCTCGGCGGCAACGGTCGCGTCATCGCGCGCGGCTGCGACGCGCTCGGCTTCACCCGCCACGGCCCGCTCAAGCGCAACGCCCCGGAGTGCGACGGCCAGGGCGTGTGCTGCTTCGGCTGTCCGACCGACGCGAAGCGCTCGACCAACGTGTCGTACATCCCGCTCGCGCTCAAGGCCGGCGCCGAGCTGTTCTCGAACACGAAGATGACGCGCGTCCTGGTCGAGGGCGGCAAGGCGGTCGGCGTGGTCGCCAAGACTCCGGACGGTCACGCGCTGACCGTGCGCGCACGCTCCGTCGTGATCGCGTGCGGCTCGATCATGACGCCGCTCGTGCTCGGTCAGCAGGGCCTCGCCAACCGCAGCGGCCAGCTCGGCAAGAACCTCTCGATCCACCCCGCGACCGGCGCGCTCGCCGAGTTCGACGAGCAGATCCTGCCATGGAAGGGCATCCCGCAGGGCTACGGGATCGAAGAGCTCCACGAGGAGGGCATCCTGTTCGAGGGCGCGATGGTGCCGCTCGAGATGACGATGACCATGACCCAGCTCGTGGGCCCCGATCTGGTGCGGCTCGCCGAGTCCTTCGATCACGTCGCGAGCTTCGGCTTCCTCGTCGAGGATATCTCGCGCGGCTCGGTCAGCTCGGTGAGAGGGCAACCCGTGATCCGCTACTGGCTCGACGACAAAGATGTCGCGCACATCAAGCGAGGCCTCGACGTGCTCGCGCAGATCTACTTCGCCGCTGGCGCCAAGCGCGTCCACTGCCCGATCAGCGGCTTCGACGTGCTCGAATCTCCCGATGACCTCGCGAAGCTCCGGCGCGCGAAGATCCACGCGCGCGATCTGGACCTGTCGGCGTATCACCCGCTCGGCACGGCGCGCATGGGGATCGATCCCGCGCACAGCGTGGTGGATCAGGATCACCAGACCCACGACACGCGCGGGTTGTACATCGTCGATGGCGCGTCGGTGCCGAGCTCGCTCGGGGTGAATCCGCAGGTCACGATCATGGCGATGGCGACGCGCGCGGCGGAGAAGATCGCCGGCGCGCTGGCGTAGCTCCGCGACGGGGCTCCGGGAGAACGCGCACACGCGAGGCGGCCGCGGGCTGCGTCGCGGCTGGGCGTCCGGCGCGCGACTGTCGAACAGCGGCCGGCGCACGCGCGCACACCCATCGGATACGTGCCGGCGCGCGGCGGCGTGCCAAACCACAGTCGCGTGCCGAAC
>JBDTEH010000132.1:0-49937 GCA_039922635.1 Kofleriaceae bacterium
GTCGCGGCGGCGCGCGGTGACGACGAGCATGGTGGCCGCCCGCGCCGCGCGCAGCACCTCGGGGTCTTGCGCCGTGAAGTACGCGGCGTCGCAGGTCGCGAGCTCGTGCCACGGCAACGGATCGGTGCGGCACGGATGGAGCGGCTCGCCGACCACGACGATCGTGCGCTGGCCCCCGGGCGTGACCATCACGACGTCACGGGTATGGGCGTGGGTCCGGCGCGCGGCGTGGATCTGGGCGCCGGTGACCGCGAGGTTCGCCTCGACGAACCGAGCCGCATCGTCGTCGCCGAGCGCGGTGAACAACACGGTCTCGGCGGGCGCGCGCAGCAGCTGATAGAACGCGACGCCACCCCCGCCCCCCGGGAACATGCGCGGGCGATCGAGGTGGCAGATCTCGCCGGGGCCCGGCAGCGCGGGGACCGCCCCGATCGTGACGTGCTCGACGTGGCCGATCACGGCGATCCGCATTGGTGGATGCTACCGCCGCGTGCCGGCGTACACGATGTGGACGCGGCTCGAACCGGCTCGGTCGACGTTGACCTCGAACCCGGCCTTGCGAAACCGCCGGAGGAAGCCATCGTCCGGATCCTCCGACCACACCGCGAGCACGCCGCCGGGCGCGAGCGCCGCGTGGCTACGCGCCAGCGCGCCGGGACCGTAGAACGGATCGTCGCCGCGCTGGCTCGCCGCGTGCGGGCCCTCGTAGAGATCGAGCAGGATCGCGTCGTACGCGCCCGGCGCGGCCTCGCGGATCACGCGCGCGACGTCGCCGACGATCACGCGCACGCGCGGATCGCCGATCGCGTCGCCGGTGAGCACCGCGAGCGGGCCTCGACACCACTGGGCGACCGCCGGCGACAGCTCGGCGACCTCGACCTGCGCGGTGGGCGGCAGCAGGTCGAGCGCGGCGCGCAGCGTGTACGCCATGCCGAGGCCACCGACCAGCACGCGCGGCGCGGCCGCCTTGGCGTGCGCGAGCGCGACCGCCGCGAGCCGCTCCTCGGAGCGCCGATCCTGGCTGGTCATCAGCACGCGGCCGGCGATCACGAGCAAGAACTCCTGGTCGCCGCGCTGGCGGAGCTCGAGCGCACCCTCGGCGGTCGCTACGGTCGCGAGCGTCTTCCACGGCTTCATCCGGCGCGATGATACGCTGTCGCGCGATGAAGACGGCGCCGAAGGCCGAGCTCAAGGCGGCGCTGCTCCGGCACCTCGAGGCCGCGCTCGCGGCCGCGCGCGTCGCGCATGCCTCGGCGATCGAGGGCTCGACGCACGAGGAGGCGCGCGCCGAGAACGACAAGGATACCCGCGGCCTCGAGCAGTCGTACCTCGCGCGCGGCCAGGCCCAGCGCGTCGCGGAGCTCGAGGCGGCGATCGGCGACGTCACCGCGCTCGCGCTGCGCACGTTCGCCGCGGCGAGCGCGATCGCGATGAGCGCGCTCGTGACGATCGACGAGGACGGGATCACCAGGCAGTTCTTCGTCGCGCCGGCGGGCGGCGGCTCGATGCTCGGCGCCGTGCAGGTCATCACCCCGAGCTCGCCGCTGGGCCGCGCGCTGCTCGGCAAGCGCGCCGGCGACGAGGTCGAGCTCCAGCTGCCCGGCGCCTCTCGCGCGCTCGCGATCACGTCGGTGGGCTAGACCGTCGCATCCGCTCGTTGCTGGCTCCGAAGCGCCGCGGCCGCGCGCGGGTGCGCTAGGATCGCCGATATGGGCCCGGGGCCGACCATCCTCGTTGTCGACGACAACGCCGCGAACCGGGCCCTCGCGCAGGCAACGCTGGAGGATGACGGCTATCGCGTCGTGCTCGCCTCCGGTGGCGAGGCCGGGATCGCGGCCTTCGAGCGCGAGCATCCCGACTGCATCCTGCTCGACGTTCGCATGCCCGGCATGGACGGTCCGACCACGTGCGAGAAGATCCGTGCGTTACCGTCCGGCGCGCTCGTGCCGATCGTGTTCGTGACCGCGCAACGTGACGTCGAGACCTTCGATCGCACCGTGCTCGCCGGCGGCGACTACTTCCTGTCGAAGCCGTTTCGTCCCAACGAGCTGATCTCTCGCGTCGAGGCGGCGCTCAAGTTGAGGAAGCTCGCGGTCGAGCGCCTCGAGCTCTATGGCGAGGTCAAACGGCAGCGCGATGACCTCCAGCGGCTCGAGCTCCAGAAGGAGCAACTGGTGGCGTTCCTCGTCCACGACTTGAAGAACCCGGTCAACGCGATCGACCTCCACGCCGAGATCATCTTGCGGGACGGCGACGGCAGCGACCGCTCCAAGCGTGCCGCCCAGAAGATCCGCGACGAAGGGCGATCGCTGATCCGCATGATCACGACGCTGCTCGACATCGCCAAGGCGGACGAAGGGCGCCTCGTGCCGGTGCGCCGCCGCATCGCGCTCGAGCCGATCGTGAGCGCGGTGATCGCCGAGCTCGAGGTCCTCGCACACGCGACCGGGATCCAGCTCGTGGCTCGCCTCGAGGCCCCGGTCGTCTCGGCGGACCCGGAGCTGCTGCGCCGCATCCTCGAGAACCTGGTCGAGAACGCGATCCGTCACGGTCCCGAGGGCTCGGACGTCGTGATCTCCTCCCGCGAGGCCGACGGAGGCATCGAGCTCCGCGTGCAGGATGGCGGACCGGGAGTCCCGGCCGCGCAGCGCGAGCTCATCTTCGAGCGCTTCGTTCAACATGGCAGCGACCACGCGACGCGCACGAACCGCGGGCTGGGGCTGGCGTTCTGCAAGCTCGCGGTGGCCGCTCACGGCGGTCGAATCTGGACCGAGGATGCGTGCCCGGGGGCGGCGTTCTGCGTATGGATGAGCCATGCTGATTGACCCCGGGGACCTGCCGTTCCGCGAGCTCGTCGATGCCGCACCCGACGGGATCGTGGTCACCGGCGCGCGAGGGACGATCATCCTGGCCAACGTCGAAGCCACGCGCATGTTCGGCTACGCGCGCGACGAGCTGATCGGCCAGCCGATCCACGTGCTCGTGCCCGAGCGGTTTCGCGATCGTCATCCCGTGCACGTCGAGCACTTCCACGCGGAGCCCCGGCTACGCCCGATGGGCTCTGGCCTCGACCTGTTCGGTCGCCGCAACGATGGGACCGAGTTCCCGATCGAGATCAGCCTGTCGCCGATCGAACACGGTGGCCAGCGCCTGGTCGTGGCCGGGATTCGCGATGTCAGCGAGCGCCGCAAGATCGAGCGTGAAGCGAAGCGCGCGAACGCGTATCTGATCTCGGCGGTCGACGCGATCCAGGACGCGTTCGCGCTCTACGATGAAGAGGATCGCGTCGTGCTGGTCAACAGCTCGTGCCGGCAGTTGCTCGGTGGAGCGCTGTCCGGATCGATCGTCGGCCGGCGGTTCGACGAGCTGCTCCCGGATGCGCTGACCGCGGGGCTGTTCGACTTCAGCGACGAGTCACGCGAAGCGCTGCTCGAGCGCTGGCTCGCGTATCACCGCTCGCCGTCCGGTGCGCTCGACGTCCGGACCGGCAGCGGCCGCTACCTGCGCGTGATCGAACGCCAGACGCCGGAGCACGGCACGGTGTCGTTGATGATGGACGTGACCGATGACGTCCTGCGCGAAGCCGAGCTGCGCAGCGCGAGCGCCGCGAAGAGCGAGTTCCTGTCGTCGATGAGCCACGAGCTCCGGACGCCGCTCAACGCGGTGCTCGGGTTCGCCCAGCTCCTCGAGTCCGATCGCAAGCAGCCGCTGACCGCGCGCCAGCAGGAGCGTCTGCAGCACGTGCTCCATGGCGGCGAACACCTGCTCCACCTGATCGACGACGTGCTCGATCTGTCGCGGATCGAGGCCGGCCGGATCACGATCTCCAGCGAACCGGTGGCCGTGCGCGAGGTGATCACCGAGGTCATGACCACGCTCGAGGCGATGGCGACGCGCGCGAGGATCGAGCTCGAGATCACGGCGATCCCGGAGAAGTTGCCGCGCGTCGTCGCCGATCGCACCCGGCTGGCGCAGATCCTGATGAACTTCGGCTCGAACGCGATCAAGTATGGAAGACCGGAGGGCCGCGCCACCTTCGAGGCGACGGAGGTCGGCAAGCACGTGCGGATCACGGTGATCGACGACGGGATCGGCATCCCGGCCGACAAGCGCGACAAGCTGTTCGAGCCGTTCCAGCGCGCCGGCCAGGAGACCGGCCCGATCGAAGGCACCGGCATCGGGCTCGTGATCAGCAAGCGGCTCGCGGGCTTGATGCGAGGCAACGTCGGCTTCACGAGCGAAGCCGGTCACGGCTCGAGGTTCTGGGTCGAGATTCCCACCGATCGCGCGAGCGCGTCCGAGCTCGCGCCACCACGGCCCATGGTCCCGGCCGCATCGCCGCTGGCAGCCCCCGGCGCGCGGTACAAGATCGTCTATGTCGAGGACAACCCTTCGAACCTCGCGTTCATGCGCGAGCTCGTCGAGGACCTCACGAGCGTCGAGCTGTTGACCGCGCCGACCGCCGAGCTCGGACTGCCGTTGATTCGCGCCCACCAGCCCGCGGTCGTGATCATGGACATCAACCTGCCCGGCATGAGCGGGCTCGAGGCCGTCCAGCGGCTCCAGCAATGGCCCGAGACCCGACACATCCCGATCGTCGGGCTCTCGGCGGCCGCGCTGCTCCGCGACACGGCGCGGGCCAAGGAGGTCGGGTTCTATCGGTACCTGACCAAGCCGGTAAAGGTCCCGGAGCTGATCGCCGTGCTCGAGGAGCTGCTGATCGGGGCCTGACCCGGGTCGAGCGCGTCAGACCACCGCCGGCAAGCACGGCATCGCGACATCGATCCGCGTGCCATGAGGGTTCGAGGCGATGTCGATCGTCCCGTGGTGCAGCGTGACCATGCTGTGGACGATCGCCAACCCGAGCCCGGTACCGCGCTGCTTGGTCGTGAAGAACGGCTCGTAGATCCGCTGGCGGATCTCGTCCGGGATACCGGGCCCGTCATCCTCGACCCGGACGTTGAAGTGCGTGGAGTCGCGGCTCACGGAGATCGTGACATGGCCAGCGGAGGGGACCGCCTCCACGGCATTGCGCACCAGGTTGAAGAGAATCTGCCGGAGCTTGTGCGCATCGAACTGCGCGACGACCGGTCCGTCAGCCACGACCAGCAACTCGACGCCGTGTTGCGCCGCGGCCGCGTGCTCGATCGTCACGAGCTCGCGTACGATCTCGACCACGTCGTGGTCGCCGAGCGTCAGATCGGCGGGCCGCGCGAACGCGAGGAACTCGGTGAGCAGCCGGGTCAGCCGCTCGATCTCGTGGTGAGCGAGCTCGACCGGGTCGACCAGCTTCGGATCGCCGGGTTCGAACGCGCCGGCGCGCTTGAGCCGGCGCTCGAGCAGCTCGAGCTGGAGCTTCGCCGAATTGAGCGGGTTACGGACCTCGTGCGCGAGCCCGGCGGTCAGGGTCTGGATCGCGAGCAGCCGATCCGCCTGGATCTGGCGCTCGCGCTCGACCAGCTTGGCCTCGGAGTCGAGCTGATAGTGGCGGAGCATCAGCGCGAGCTCGAGGTCGCACAGCTTGTTCACGGACCTCATCACGAGCCGCGCCGCGGCAGGCTCGTACAGCTCCGCGATCCGATCGTCGTACTCGTCGCGGAGCACGTTCATCGCCGTGAACATGTAGTGTTGCGGCAGGCCGATCTCGACGTGGCGCCGGCCGATCCGCGAGCGCTTGTCGTAGAAGGCGTGGTCGTAGGGGCCGAGCAAGCCGCTCGCGATCCAGTCGACGAGCGATCCGTGAAGCCGCTGGAGCTGCTCCGAGCCGGTCAACAGCGCCGCCGCCATCGGACGCGCCCGAAGCCGGTCGTAGAACCGGTCGGCGATCGCCTGAAACTGCGGCGCGAGGCGCGCATGGAGCTCGACGAGCCGCGCGCGGTCGTGGGCGCCGAACTCGACGTACGCGAGGATCTCGTCGAGGACCTCCACTAGCCGGTACTCGGTCGCCACGGCGGCTCGCGATCGATCATCCGAAGCTCGCGTCCAGCCGCGGCGCAGATCGCGTAGTGACGTTGTCAGGAGCGAGCATGGCGGATCCGGCTTCATGATCCGCGCCAGCGCGCATGGTGACTGCATTCCGTGCACGGACGGCTTCGCGTCGCGTGGTCACCGAGCGCGTCCGCCACACACCGAAGACACGCCATGGCGTGCGCAAACCGTGCGGCCAACTCTGCACCATCGTGCAGGATCTGCGCATTTGATCGGCTACAACGAACTTGTGGTCGGCATGGCGCTTGAGTAGAACGGACGACATGCGCTGGATGATCGCTTCGGTGATGGTGATGTTGATGGCGTGTGAGGGACCGAGCGGACCGCAAGGTCCAGCCGGCGCGGCCGGTGACTCCGGATCGGCAGGGCCGACCGGCTCGACGGGCGATGCCGGGCCGCCGGGCGAGACCGGCGCCGGGCCGTGGCTCACGCAAGCGGGGGTCGCGATCCAGGTCACGAAGCTCGCGTTCGCCGGCGACGCCGCGACGGTGAGCTTCACGCTGACCGACGGCAACGCCACACCGCTCGATCTGAGTGGGCGCCTCACCGCCGGCACGGTGGCGCCCAGCTTCGTGCTCGCACAGCTGGCGCAGCAGGCCGACGGCTCGCCGGGTCAATACACCTCCTACACGACGCAGCAAGCGACCAGCGGCTCCGGCGCGATGGCGACGCAGGCGCAGGTCGAGTCGAACGGGACGGTCGCGGTCGTCGATGTGACCAAGGGCGAATACACGTACACGTTCGCGACGCCGGCCACCGGCATCGTCTCGACGCTCACCCAGACCGTCGGCGCGCTCGCGGTCCGGACCAACGGGACGACCCAGACGATCGGCAACGCCACGTTCTCGGCACGTCCCGATGGCGGCACGCCGATCTCGCGGCAAGAGGTCACCGACACCACGTGCAACCAGTGTCACAAGGCGCTGACGATGCACGGGGGCCGGTGGACGTCGACCGACCAGTGCATCCTGTGCCACCAGCCGCAGTCCAGCGATCCATCCAGCGGCAACACGCTCGACTTCAAGGTGATGATCCACAAGATCCACGACGGCGTGGACCTGCCGAGCGTGATCGCGGGGACGCCGTATCAGATCATCGGCTACCACAACAGCGTCAACGATTTCTCGACGGTCGAGTTCCCGCAGAGCATCCAGCGCTGCACCGCGTGTCACGCCGGTACGCAAGGTGATCGGTGGAAGACCTCGCCGGCGAAGGTCACGTGTACGTCGTGCCACGACAACATCTCGTTCGAGACGCCGGTGCCGGCCGGCAAGGTGCTGCACGGCGGCGGCACGCAGGCGACCGAACAGAACTGTGCGATTTGCCACCCCGGCACCGGCAGCATCGCCGGGATCGCCGACGTGCACCTGACCGGGTTGCTGTCGGCGACGGCGACGACGGTGGCGCTGTCGATCCAGTCGATGACCAACACGGGTCCGGGCCAGATCCCGACGATGACGTTCATCGCCACAGTCAACGGTGCCCCCGTCAACCTGCTCGCATCGCCTCTCACCGCCGTGACCGCGACGATCGCCGGGCCGACGACCGACTACGCGGCGTACTGGCAAGCGAAGGTCCAGGGCAGCGGCGCGGTCGGAACGCTGTCGCTCGTCGACGCCGGCACGGGGCTGCATAGCTATACGTTCCCGGCGAGCGCTGTGATCCCGGCGGCCGCGACCGGCAGCTACTCGGTGGCGCTCGAAGGCTATCTCCAGCCGACCTCGGCCGATCCGCGCTACGCCGCGGTCAACCCGGTGTTCTCGTTCCCGGTCACCGACGCGACGGTCAACCCGCGCCGCCAGATCGTCTCGCTCACCAACTGCAACACCTGTCACTACAAGCTCGCGGCCCACGGTGGTGCGCGCACGAATCCCCAGTACTGCGTGTTCTGTCACAACCCCAGCACCTACGACAGCCCGGGTGCGCCGCGGTTCCAGACCACGACCAACGTCAACGCCGAGGCGCTCGACTTCCGCCACATGCTGCACAAGGTCCACGCCGGCACCGAGTTGAGCCAGCCGTACGTGATCGGTGGCTACCCGTTGCCCTCGGTCGCCACGCCCGGCGGCACGCCGAACGACTTCGCGGCCATTCGTTATCCCGCGCCGCTCACCGCCTGCAGCGCGTGCCACACGAGCAAGAACTGGACGCTGCCGCTGACCGCCTCGGCGGCGTACGCGCCGACCACGTTCGGGTTCATGAGCTGCGACCCCGCGGCCGGCAGCATCTCGACCGCGTACTGCGCGAGCCCGTACTGGACCGTGGCGTCGACCGTGCAGGAACAGCCTCAGACCTCGGTGTGCACGAGCTGCCACGACGCGCCGTACACGCTCGCGCACGCCCAGCTCAACACGACCGCTGGCGGCGTCGAGGCGTGCGCGACCTGCCATGGCGCGGGCATGATCGAAGACGTCTCTTTGTTCCACGGCACCCCGTGAAGCTGGCGCCCGTCAGGCCAGTGATCGCCTTGGCGATCGCGCTCGCGGGCTGCTCCGATTCGCGGACGTTGTCGGCGCCGTGCGACGGCGGCGGTTGTGCGGTGACCCTGCACGCGCCGGGCATCCTCGATCCCGCGAGCCCGAACTTTCACGTCGCGCTCCTGAAACAGAACAACTGGGGCTTCGCGCTGTGCGCCACCTGTCACGGCCGCGATTTCTCCGGAGGCACCTCCGGGGTGTCGTGCCTGTCGTGTCACGCCGCGGGCCCGACCGCGTGCGTGACCTGCCACGGCGCGGGGCCGACCAGCAACGCGCACCCGGCCCATGCGAGCACGGCGCTCACGACCGTCGGATGCAACGAGTGTCACGTCGTGCCGACGAGCTGGGATCAGGACGGTCACATCCTGCACGACGGCGTCGCGATCACGACGCCCGCGCAGGTGACGCTCGGCGCGCGCGCGAACCTCACGCTCGCGCCCACCGACCGCGCAGGTCCGGCGAGCTGGGACGGCCAGTCGTGCAGCAACGTCTACTGTCACGGCGCGGTGCTGCACGCCGGCGGTGGCACGACGACGGCGCCGCGCTGGGATGATCCGACGCCGATCGGTGGTTGCACGACCTGTCACGGCGACCCTCCGCCGACCCCGAGCCACGCACGCACCGACTGCGCGACTTGCCATCCATCCTCGGCCGGCCACATCAACGGCGTCGTCGACCTCGGACGGGTCTCGGGCTGCAGCGGCTGCCACGGTAGTCCGAGCTCGCCGGCGCCGCCGGTCGATCTATCCGGTCACATGTTCACCACCGCGCTCGGCGTCGGCGCGCACCAGGCCCACCTGCAGGCGAGCTCGCGGATCTCGGCGCCCATCGCCTGCACCACCTGCCACGCCGTGCCGACGGCGATCGATTCGCCGGGCCACCTCGATTCACCGCTGCCGGTGGTGACCGCGGCACTCGGCTGGGACCGCAGCGCGCAGACCTGCACGAGCTCCTACTGCCACGGCACGGCGCGGCCGGTATGGACCTCGAGTGGTCAGGTCTCGTGCGGCAGCTGTCACGGCATCCCGCCGGCGGATGCACCGCACACCCCGGCGATGACGCTGACCAGCTGTACGAGCTGCCACCCGGGAACGGTCGACGCGTTCGGCAACATCATCGTCCACGCGGACGGAACAAGCGAGCACATCAATGGTGACGTGGATCTTCACTAACCCGCTCCTGGCCGCCGCGCTCGGCTGCGCCGGAATGTCCGCGGTGCTCGTCGTGTGGTACCTCGTGCGCCGGCCTCCGCTGACCCACGCGACCAAGCTCGTGCTGCTCGCCGGTATCGGAGGTCTACCGTTGATCACCGCGGCGACCGGCAACGTCGCCGGGTTCGAGGCGACCAAGACCCGCCTGTTCTGCGGTTCGTGTCACGTGATGACCCCGTACTCGAACGACTCCGAAGATCCGCACAGCACGACGCTGGCCGCGCGGCACGCGCGCAACGCGTTGTTCGGCGAGGAGAACTGTTACGCGTGCCACGCCAACTACGGCATGTACGGCACGATCATCACCAAGCTCGGCGGGCTGCGCCACGTCTACGAGTACACGCTGCACTACCACAACATGTCGCTCAAGGAGGCTCGCGCGAAGATCCACATCCGCGAGCCGTTCCAGAACTCGACGTGCATGCACTGCCACTCGACCGACAATCCGCTGTGGAACGCGGTCAAGGACCACGCGAGCCTGCTCCCTCGACTACGCGACGGGAGCGTGAGCTGCGCGAGCGCGGGCTGTCACGGACCGGCGCACCCGTTCAGCAAGGTGCCGCTATGACCGACGAGGTGCCCGAGCCGGCCGTCACCCCGATGAGCCGGCGCGCGACGCTCGGCATGCGGATCGCCGCGGTGCTGACCTTGATCGGCCTGGGGCTGATGGTGTGGTCGATCCTGGTGCCGACCCCGATGCCGGTCATGCTCGCGATGACCGCCGGGCAGGCGGTCGGTACGTCCGCGTTCGGGATCTATATCTTCATCGTCGTGCGCCAGCTCCGGCGCGAGCTCCGCAAGTGAGCCCACCGATCGGCCGGCCGCGCCACGTCCGGTCGGGACTCGCCGCGGCGATCGTGCTCGGAGGCAGTGCGCGTGGCGCGGCGGCCGATCCGATCGTGCTGCGCGGGGACGCGCTCGCGACCACCGCGGCGCCCGCCGGGCTGCTCACGCTATCGGCCGATGGCGACGCCGGACCGGGGCTGTCCGCCGAGGCCGTGGTGTGGACCGGCTCGACGGGCTCGACCGCCGGCGATCGAGCGTATGGCGACGTCCTCGTGATCGCGCTGCACGCGCGCACCCGCGACGGACGGGTGCGCGGCACGGTCGGGCGGTTCCTCGCGACGCTCGGTGCGCTCCGCCCCGTGCAGGTCGACGGCGCACGCGGCCGGGTCGAGCTCCCACACCGGTTCACGATCGAAGCCTTTGCCGGCATCCCGGTGCTCCCGGAGTTGACGACCTCGCGCACGTGGGACTGGGTCGCCGGGGGGCGCGCCTCGCGGCGGATCGGCGACTGGGGCTCGGCTGGCCTCGCAGTTCTGGAGCAGCGGGCCGATGGCGCGCTCGTCACCGAGGAGGTCGGGGTCGATGCCGGCGCCTCGCTCGGCAAGCACGACGATCTCGCCGGCAAGCTCGCCTACGATCTCGCGAACCCGGGCCTCGCCGAGGCGACGCTGACCGCGAGCGATCGCCGCGGCGCGCTGCGCAGCGAGCTCTACGCGACCTACCTCGCGGCGTCTCACATCCTGCCGGCGACCTCGCTGTTCACCGTGCTCGGCGACGTGGCATCGGTGCGCGTCGGCACGACGCTGACCTGGCGCGCGGCGCCGCGGCTCGACGTGACCGGTGATCTCGCGCTCCGCCGGAGCGATGGCGATGCGATCGACGGCCCGGCGACGACGGCGGCGGCGAGGACCGCGGGGACCGCGAGCGACATCGGGGAGGTGCTCGCGCCCGATGTCACGTTGCGCGCGACGCTCCGGCTCGACGATCGCGGCGCGAGCGCTCTCGGTGGCGAGCTCCGCCGGGAGGGCGGCGGCGACGCCGGGTGGACCGGCGCGCGCGCGACCGTGCGGATCGCGTTGCCCTATGCCCTCGCCGCGACGAGCGAGCTCGAGCTCGTGATCCCCGATCACGACGTCGGGCTCGGCCGCGTGTGGCCGTGGGTGCTCGCGGCCGTGAGCCGGAGCTGGGGGCCGTGGCACGCCGCGGTCGCGCTCGAGGCGCAAGCGTCCCCGGAAGATCGGCGGCGGCTCGATGCGCTCGCGCAGCTCGGCCGGACATGGGGGACGCGATGAAGCGCCGCACGCTCGTGCTCGTGGCCCTCGCGCTGGGGCTCGCCGCGTGTGCCGGCATCCTCGGCCTCACGCGCAGCGGACCGCAGCCGTTCCCGCATCGCGCGCACGCGCTCGCCGGGGTGCCGTGCACGCGCTGCCACAAGGGGCTCGATCACGACGACGGGCGCACGCTGCATCTGCCCGACGATGCGACCTGCAAGACCTGCCACGCCAAGCCTCACGATTCGCATCCGTGCCTGGCATGCCATACGGCGCCCAACGCGCTGGCCGAGCTCGTCGAGGCGCGCGCCCACCTCGTGTTCGATCACGTGACGCACGCGGCGCCGACCAACGGCAACTGCGTCCGTTGTCACGTCGGGGTCGCCGAGGGCGACACCCACCTGCGGCCGCCGATGGCGACGTGCTTTCGCTGCCACGATGCGGTGCGCGACGCCCGCAAGTGCGACGCGTGTCACCGCGGCCTCGAGGACTCCTCGACGCTGCCCGAGACCCACCTCGCACACGATGGCGACTGGTTGCGCGAGCACGGCACGCGCGCGGCGTCGTCGGGCGATCTGTGCCAGTCGTGCCACCGCGATGCGTTCTGCGCCGAGTGCCACGGCAAGACGGTCGCCGTGCTGCCGGCGACGGCCCACTTCGCGGACCCGTTCAGGCCGACGATCCACCGCGCCGGCTTCGTCTCGCGGCACGCACTCGAGGCGCGCGCTCAGCCGGGCGCGTGCACGACCTGTCACTCGCCGGATCGCTGCGCGAGCTGCCACACCGCGGTCGGCGTCGGCGGCAGCGGCCGGCTCAGCCCGCATCCACCGGGATGGGTCGGCATCGGCGCGGGCGAGAACGCCCATGGCCGCGCGGCGCGGCGTGACCCGACCGCGTGCGCGAGCTGTCACGACGGCGCCGGCCAGGCGCTGTGCGTCGGTTGTCACAAGGTCGGCGGCATCGGCGGCACGCCCCATCCGGCAGGATGGTCGAGCAGGGTGCCCGTCACGGCGATGCCCTGCCGGATGTGCCATCCGATCGGGTCGAGGCCGTGAGGCTGTGGGCGATCGCGATCGTCGTGTTCGCGCTGGGGTGCGGTAACACGGTCACCCCGGTTCCCGAGCAAATCCCGGCGGAGTACCACCAGGTGAGCGACAGCGCGGGCCACCTCGCGCACGTCGCCAAGATCGCGTGCGCCGAGTGCCACGGCACCGCGGGCTTCAAGCCGCCGCCGCCGGAGCTGTGCGTACGCTGTCATGCCGAGGTCATCACGCCGCTCCATCTCGGAGCCCACGCACCTGCCTGCCTCGACTGTCACCGCTTCACCGCGGACAAGACGATCTCGCGCACGAACTGCTTGAGGTGCCACGCTCGTGACCAGGGCGCCGCGCACGCGGTCGTCGCACACCGCGATCAACCGTGCGCCGAATGCCATCACGCCCACCGCACCCCGACGCTCGATCCCAAGCCGTGCGCGCAGTGCCACGCGGATCAGCAGACCAAGCATGCGGGCCTCCGCGGCTGCCTCGACTGCCATCGCATGCACGAAGCCGATCGCGCCGCCGACACCCGGTGCTTGACCTGTCACGCGACCCAGCATCTCCCCGAGCTCCGCCCCGAGCTCCACATCGATGACCGCGCGATCACGGCCGGACACACGAAGTGCACCGGCTGCCACGTCCCGCATCGGTTCGGCAAGTCCGAGGTCAAGCCGTGCACCGAGTGTCACCTCGACCAGCCGGTGCTCGCCGCCGCTTCCCACACGCGCTGCATCAGCTGCCACCAGCCGCACGAGGATCCGCCGCTCGCGTGTACGTCGTGCCATCACGTCCAGGTCCTGCATCCGCCGACGGCCGGCGGCGCGACATGCACCGGATGCCACCCGATCCATTCGGCGGCGCTCGCGGGCGCCAAGGCGGTCGCGTGCACGACGTGCCACACCAAGCCGAGCCACGCTACGGCGAAGTGCCTCGACTGTCACGTCGCGCATGCCGGCAAGCCGGTCGCGACCGCGGCGCTGTGCGCACGCTGTCACGCCGACAAGACGCGGACGACCTCCGGCTCCGGTCACGCCGAGTGCATGCGATGCCACGCCTCCGCCGCCCACGCGCCGGCAGCGCCGACACCACCGTGCGCGACCTGCCACGCCGACAAGCTCCGATCCACCGCCGGCACCGGCCACGCCGCGTGTGCGAGCTGCCACCAGCACGCACCGCACGATCCGAAGCAGCACCTCGCCTGCGCGAGCTGTCACGCGGCGCAGGCCGCTTCGGCCCCGCCGGGCCATCAGGCGTGCGCGAGCTGTCACCAGCCCCACGATCCGAAGCACGCGACCCCGAGCTGCGCGACCTGTCACGCCGACAAGGCCGCGGCCGGTCACGGCCGGCACGTCGCGTGCGCGAGCTGCCATCGCCCGCACGGTCCGGGTGGGGTGGCGGCACCGCCGGCCTGCGAGACCTGTCACGCACGCGACCGGCTGCCGGGCCTGCACCGCGTGCCCCAGCACGTGCCGTGCGCGGCGTGCCACAAGGCGCACGAAACGCAGCCCGCGAGTGATCGTGCGACGTGCCTCCGGTGTCACCGCGATCGCGAGAATCACGAGCCGAACGCCGCGACGTGCGCGGGCTGCCATCCGTTCGGCACGCGAAAGTAGCCGGTGAGGTGCGGCCGCGGCGTCACGTCGCGGCGGGCGGCTTCGTACGCTCCTGATCGAGGTTGAGCGCCGAGATCGGATAGGGGATCACGATCCCTTCCTCGCCAAACCGCCGCGCCACGGCCTTGATGAATTCGTGCTTGACCACGAACGTGTCCGCGAACTCGTGCGCTTGCAACATGACGGTCAGGTCGATGCTCGACGGGCCGAACGTGTGGAACCACACCGTCGGTTCGAACGCCGGCACGCCACCTTTGACCGACTTCATCACCTCGCGCGCGACCTCGCGAACGACTTCCTCGACGTGGCCGAGGTCGCTCGAATAGTGAACGCCGAGCTCGATGGTGACGGCCAGGTGCTTCTCGGGGAGCTGGAAGTTGATGACGATGTCCTTCGCGAGCCGGCTATTGGGGACGAGCACGAAGTTGCTCTCGATCGTCCGGATCCGCGTCGCTCGCCAGCGAATGTCCTCGACATACCCTTGCTGGCCGGTCTCGAGCTGGATGAAGTCGCCGACCCGCACGTTCTTCGCGAGCGTGAGGTGCACGCCGGCGAACACGTTCGACAGCGTGTCCTGCAAGCCCAGCGCGACGGCCAGGCCGCCGATGCCAACCCCGGTGAGTACGGGCGTGATCGAGATCCCGAGGGTCTCGAGCAGCACCAGGACGCCGATCGCGAACACGAGGATCCGGACGCCGGCGCGCAGGACGCTGGTGACCGGCGCGCCGCGTCCGTCGTCGGTCGGGGCCGCACCGGCAAGTAAGCGTGCGCCGAGGTCGGCGACCCACACCGTCAACGAGACGACGAGGATGCCCTCCGCGAGCTTGTCGGCGATCCTCGTCCACGTCGGTGGGATGCCGATGATCTTGACCACCACGTAGCCACCGCCGAGCAAACACCACAGCAGCAGCGGCCGGCGCAACGACCGCACGAGCGCGGGTCCCCAGGTTCGGCTCGAGCCATCGACGCGCGACTCGAGGCCGCGCAACACGGTTCGCCGCACGATCAGGCCCACGACGATCGATCCGATCATCACGGCCACCGCCGCGATCCAGCGCTCGTCGTCCGCGCGGAGCCAGGTCACGACGCGATCGGTGCCGAGAGGTCTCGCGCCATGCGTGCTTGTACACCGCGACGTGCGACTCGATCAAACAGACATCCAAACAGACATCGAGCCTCGGCAAGGCGCCCCCCGGCGTCACGCCCATCCCGCGAGCTCGCTCGCAGGTCTGACATCGACGATGCCCCACAGCATCGCGCGATCCTCGGCCGCTCGATTGGTCGGCAGGGATCGAGCGGGCTCGGCGAAGCTGCGCGAGACTACGACCGCCTCGGGTGCGGCCGCACGCCGAACCGCGGCGACCAGCCGGCGATGATAGGCGGCACTCGCACCATCGAGGATGTTCGAGAGCGTGAACGCATCGAAGCTGGCCACCGGGGCGAGCTCGAGCCACGCGGCGGCGTCACCGAGCACGAGATCGATCGAACCGGCTCGGGCCGAGCCGGCTCGGGGCACTCCCGTCCGAGGCACTCCATTTCGGGGCGGCGGAGCCGCGGCGAGCTCGCCGAGCAACAGCGCGCGCACATACGGGTTCGTGCGATTCGGATGTCGCGCGAAGCACCGGGCCATCCGCGCGATCATCACCGCGCCGAGCCGGGGTGGGAGCGACTCGAGCAACGGCGAGGCATACGCGGTCCGGAGCGCGGTCACCGAGAACAGTGCGCCGAACGCCGCGTGCAGGCGGCGGGTGTCGAGCTCGGTGTTCCAGATCGCGAGCTGGGCCGGCGGATCGTCGAGCTCGACGAACGCGCGCAGGCGCTTGGGGGTCCAGCCGACCAGCGGCGCGAACGCCCGCGCGAACGTCATGATGCGCTCGGCGGTGCCGCGAGATGCGGGCGCACCATGGAGGCGTGCGTCGGCGTACGTCAGCTGTGCGCGATTGATATCGAGCGCCACGACCTCGTGCTGCGCGGCGAGCTGCATCGCCGTGCAGCCGGCCGAGGCGATACAGAACACACGGCTGTCCGGACGGAACGCGGCGAGCTCGATCGCCGCGTCCTCGTACATGCGACCGAACAGCACCTTGCTCGAGCCAGCTCGGCCGTCCAGGCGACCGAGGTGATACGGCGTGGTCGCCGCGATCATCGCAAGCCCGTCACCCAGACGAGCGTCAGGAACGCGGCGTTCTTGACCACCATGCCAGCCGGATCGTGGATGAGGTGACGAGACCACAGGATCCCGTTCGTGTTGAGTGTCACCAGCAACGCGGTCTGCGCGAGTGCACACGAACGCGGTGCCACACCGCTGAGCGCCCACAAGCCGAGGCCGACCTCGGTGACCCCGAGCGCCTTCAAGAACATCTTGCCGAACCGGGGCCCGAGCACCGGCACGGTCTCGACGACCTCGAGCTGGTTCGGATCGCCCTCGAGCAGCTTGCACCACAGCCCTTCGTACAACCACACCCCCGCCACGGCACCGCGAAGCAGCCAGGTCGGCGGCAGGCCGGTCATGAACGAACCTCGACCTTGCGGCGCATCGCGCGGAGGATGTGACGGTGGAACGAGTGGCAGACCACTCGTTCGATCGGTCTCCACCACCAGCGCGGACGTCGCGTGCTGGTGTATCGCGTGACGATCTGGACCTTGGACAGGGTTTCGGACAGTTCGTCGATCACGTACTCGCCGCCCGAGAGCTGGATTCCACTGCCGACCTCGAGCGCCTGCTCGGCGACGACGAACTCGTAGCGAGCTCCAAGCATGATCTGCGTGACGCGCTTGACCAGATAGCCACCTTCGTACATGCAGCGGGCCTCGTCTCCGACCTCCGACTTGCGGCCGATCGTCTCGATCGGCACCGGCAGCAGCAACCGGAGATGAAGCGGTGGACGCTGATCGATCTGCTCGTAGAACATCAGCCGATCCCAGACTCGCTCGGCCGGGGCATGGAAGCTCATGCTCGTGGTGACCGTGGTGGTGTTGGGGGTGGCGCGCACGAGCGCGCGTGGGTCCGTCGATGTTTCGAGTCGTGCAGATATCATCTTGGCTTCCTGGCTGGCCTGCATGATGCACCTTCGAGGCCAGCGGTATTCGCGTGGGACGGTCCGGAATTCCGCAACGCTTGCACCCGGCACGAGCGCCGTGCGGGCCCGTCAATCGTGCATCGCGATCGCCTTGATCGCGAAGTCGAGGAATTCGCGCTCGGTGACGATCGCGAGGAGCCGGTGCTCCGCGTCGATCACAGGCAAGCAACCGAAGCGGTGGTCCCGCATCATCTGGCCGGCGTTTGCGCGCTTCACCGCCGCGTGGTCAGCGGCGGAGCGTGGCGCGAAACGCAGTGCCGTCGTGATCGAGCTCGTAGGTGGCTGTGTTGGTCACGCGCGGGATCGCCTGGCCGAGCAGCTTGGTCAGCCACAGGCGCATCACCCCGCCATGCGAGACCACGAGCGATGTGCCGTCGGCGACCACGCGGAGCAGGGCGCGGTGCAGGCGCGCCGTCGCGGCGTCACGCGGCTCCCCGCCCGGCGGATGCGAGGTCTGCGCGACCCACGCGCGCCACGCCTCCGGATGCTGAGCCGCACATTGCGCTCCGGTCAGGCCCTCGAACACGCCGAACTTGCGCTCGCGCAGCTCGACATCGATCTCCGGCGCCGGCAGCGCGAGCTCGGCGGCGACGATCGCGGCGGTCTCGCTCGCGCGCGCGAGGTCGCTCGACCACACGCGGGTGACGCCGGCGCCGGCGAGCGAACGTGCGAGCTGCGTGGCCTGCGCGCGCCCCGTGGCGTCGAGCTCGATGTCGGTGTGGCCCTGCAACCGGCCCACCGCGTTCCAGGCCGTCTGACCGTGACGGACGAGGAGGATACGGCGCACCACACATCACTGTAGCAGCGGGAGGCATCGAGCCCCACCCCATGGATGCGGGTTCGACCGGTGCTGGCGAACCCGCCAGGAACGCCCACCGAACCCGGCTCGATTGCAAGGCATTCCACGAACTGCGGCAATCCGCCGCTCGCATGCGGTTGGCAGCATTGATACACCACCCGGCATGGATGCCGGGCTCGGACTCGTAATCGCCTTCGCGGTGGTCGTCGCCGCGACGATCGTGTTCTGCGGCTTGGCGGTCCGCGCGGCGTCACGTCGCGCGGTCCTACCGTTCGTCGTCGTCGTGGGCGCGTGGCTCGTCGCGCTGCCGGTGCTCGCGGGGTGTGGCGTGTTCGATCAGCTCCCGATGCTGGTGGCCGGCGCGCCGGTGCTCGCGGTGATCGTGCTCGCGCAGCTCGTGCCCGTGACGCGGCGGTTCTGCGATCGCCTGCCGCTCCCGATGCTGACGTACCTCCAGGTCGTGCGCGCCGGGGTCGAGCTCTGTCTGTTCGGGCTCGCGATGAATCATCTCCTGCCCATCGGGCTGACCTTCGCGGGGACCAACTTCGACATCGTCATCGGCTTCACCGCGCCGGTGTTCGGCAACCTCGCGTTCCCCGGTGGCCGCCCGGCGCGCGGCCCGTTGCTGATCTGGAACCTGATCGGGCTCGCGCTCCTCGCTCGGATCGTCGGTCAAGCCGTGGTCGCGCAACCGCACGCGATGCTCGAGTGGCCGTGGATCTGGCTCGCCGGGTTCGTCGTGCCGGTGGTCGCCGGTGCGCACGTGATCACGCTGAGGCGCTTGATCCCGAATCGCTGAGCACGCGCACGTAACCCGCCGGGCGGGTCTCGCGCCTACTCCGACAGCGCGGCGACGAGTGCGCTCGTATCGCCGATGCCATCCATCCGGGCGGTGGAACGTCCGTCGCGATCGAGCGCGACGATCGCGGAGGAGTGAAAGAACTGACCATCGGGGGTCGACCGATAGTGGATCCCGAGCACGGCGGCGAGCGTGCGCGCATCGCTGTCGCTCGCCGCGGCGAGCGTCCAGCGGCTATCGAGCTGATGCGCGCGGACCAGCCCCTCGAGGTGGGCCGGCGTGTCGCGCGCGGGGTCGAAGCTAACGAGCAGCACGCGGACGTCCTTCTGGCGATCCGGTGGGACCTGGCGCACCGTGCGATCGAGGGTGTCGATCAGCAGCGGACACGCCGCGGTGCAGCTGCCGTAGAACATCGAGATCAACGTCGGGTGGCCGCGATCGAGATCGAGCTGCTCGCGCACACCCTGGGCATTCGTCACCGCGATCGTGAGGTCGTAGAGCGAGGGTCCCGTCGCCGGGCTCGGGGCTGGCTTCGCGGCGGCCACCGCCTTGGGTTTGACATCGCTCGCGATCGGTCGAGCACTGCACGCGACGACGGCGAGCACCGAGATCAACATCTTCATCATCATGGCTTCTCCTGATCGTACGCGCAGCGAAAGCCGAGACTCGGCACGGTGTCGCGCGCCACGAGCGAGGCGCGGAACGCGAACCGCATGAACGCCGCGTACGCGCGCGGATCTTTCGCGGCGGCGGCCTCGGCACCACAGACCTGCGTGCGCGTCGGATCGCGCGAGTCAGAGGTGACGAGTGCGGCGGTGAAATCTTCGATCCACTCCCACACCAGCCCATGTAGATCGCGGACGCCCCACGCGTTCGCGGCGCCGCCGACATCGGGGAGCCGGGCTGGGTTGGGCCGTGCATACCAGGACAGGATCTGGGCCTGAAACGCCGGGTCCTCGCTCGCGTCGCGGTGATGCGCGTCGGCGGACGCGGCGAGCTCCCACTCGGCCTCGCGCGGCAACCGCCCGCCGCGCCAGGCACAGTACGCGCGCGCCGCGAACCAGCTGACGCGGACCACCGGGGCCGTGGGCGACGATGACTCCAGGTCGCGAAGGTAATCGGCATCGGCGAACAGCGGCTTGACGTGATCGCGAGCCCACTGGGGTTCGGCCACCACGAACGCTCCGTACTCCGCGTTCGTCACCGGCTCGCGATCGAGCCAGAACTCGTGTACCGCGATCTCCCGGTCCGAGGGTGACGCCGGGAACGCCGTCCGGTAGATGCCGGGGCCGACATGCGCCGGACCCGCGGACGCCGCAGCGCCCAGCATCGCGACGAACGCCAGCGCCAGCGCCTTCATGGGGTCGCCGTCTGATTGCGCACCTTGGTGACATCGGCCGTGGTGATGGGCGAGAGCTGGTTGCCGAACGACGCGCGGGCGTAGGTCAAGACGGCCGCGATCTCCGCATCGGGAAGGAAGCCGAGCGGGGGCATCTGGCCGCTATAGGCCATGCCGTTGACGACCAGCGGTCCCTGCAGTCCGTGCAGGAGGTGGCCGATGATCTTGTCCTTGGGCGACGCCGCGAAGTAGTCCGAGTGGGCGATCGGTGGAAACTGGCCCGGCACGCCGAGCCCGGTCGGCTGGTGACACGCCGCGCAGATCCGCGAGAACGTGCTCTCACCCATCTGGAGGACCGGATCGCCATCGGTGTGGATCGGCGGCGCGACGATCGGGCCACCGGCGTACGCGAGATCCGCGGTCTTCGGCGACATCACGTCGTTGCGGGTCGGGCCTTCGACGGTCAGCTGACCGGCCGCGCCCTTGTTGAACGCGCGGAACAGCGCGTGGTCGACGATCGAGTAGGTGCCCGGCACGTTGACCGTGAGCTCGACGATCGTCGCGCCGCCGGCCGGCACGAGCGTGGTCTGGACATGCTCCTGGGCGACCGAGCCGCCTTCGGGATAGACGCGATCGAAGATCGTGCCGATGATGTGGAAGTTCGAATCGAGGTTCGGTCCGGCATTGCCGAAGAAGATCCGGATCTTGTCACCGGTCTTGGCCTTGAGCGCCTTGTCCCCGACCAGCGAGCCCTCGGCGCCATCGAACACGACGTAGGTCGGGCGCTCGTCGATCCCCTTTTCCATGTCGAACGTCTGCAGCCCGGGCTCGTGGTACTTGCCCGACGTGTAGAACTCGCCTTGCATCACGTAGTACTCGTGCGCAACCGGCGAGAAGCCTTCCGGCGGCTCGACGAGGATCATGCCGTACATGCCGTTCGCGACGTGCATCGGCACCGGCGCGGTCGCGCAGTGATAGACGTAGAGGCCGGGCTCCGTCGCGCGGAACGTGAAGCGCGACTCGTGGCCCGGAGCGGTGAACGTGCTGGCGGCGCCGCCGCCCGGCCCGGTCACGGCGTGAAGATCGATGTTGTGCGGTAGCTTGCTCGACGGGTCGTTCTTGAGGCGGACCTCGACGATGTCGCCCTGGCGCACGCGGATGAACTTGCCCGGCACCTGGCCGCCGAACGTCCACACCGTGTAGCGCACCCCCGGCGAGAGCTCCTTCTCGAGCTCGTTGACGGTGAGCTCGACGATCACGTGCGCCGGGTGCTTGCGAAAGATCTTCGCGGGTACCTCGGGGGCGTTGGTGAGCTCGGCGAACAGCGCGTGTCCATCCGGGGTGCTCGTGATGTCGGGCTCCTGCGACGGTGGGACGACCTGGATGAAGTCATCTTGCGTACTGGCTGAGCTCGAACGACATGCAGCGAACACAACGACTGCGAGCAATAGCTTCTTGGTCACGGACCGCGACAACAGCAACGCGCATGCCGTGATGACGCTGCGAATTCCGCGCAATCGTGGCGCGGCTAGCGGCTGGCGCGTCGTCAGGCGCGCTGCAACCGCTTGATCGGCTTCCACCCGTACGGTGTCGTACAGATGGTCACCCGCGTATTCTGGCGCGGCGACGAGCGAATTGCGGCGCCACGCCGAGTGTCGCCAACCGCGCAAACCGTGCAGCGCGCCGGAGCACCGGCGCAAGCGCTGCTGCCTGCTCGGCTGGCCAACCACGGTTGCGACTGGCACGCCGGCCGCAAGACCTCGCCGATATGGCTGCCATCCTCGCGCTCGACTTCGTCCCCGCGCCCGCGGCGATCCGGTTCATGGTCGGCGATCGGTGGGCGCGTCGATCGGCCGCACCCACCCACTGAGGCGAATCGTGGTCGGATCTCACTCGATCTTGCTCGTCGAACCGCGGTCCACCGCGCGCGATGCGCTCGAAGCGCTGCTCGCCGACGAAGGCTACGAGGTCTCGGCGGTCGAGAGTGGAGAGGACGCGGTCCGCGAGGCTCGCACGTACGGGCCGACGGTCGTGATCGCCGATCTGGAGGCACCGGGGATCGCTACGAACATCGCGCGCCTCGTGGCGCTGCCCCATCCACCGCAGGTGATCGCCGTGACCGAATTCGGCCAGATCGCGCCGGCGCTCGAGGCGCTGCGGGACGGCGCCGCCGACTACATCGTCAAGCCGATCCGCGCCGACGAGCTGTTCTACGTGCTCGTCAAGGCGGTCGAGCACCACGAGCTGACTCGCGAGCTCGAACAGCTACGCAGCGAGCTCGTCGCGGCACGTCCACTGCAGTAGCGGCGGTGTATGCCGCGAGCGCTCATCGTCTACACCACCAGCCATGGTCAGACTCGTGAGATCGCGCATCGCATCGCGGCACGGCTGCACGAACGCGGCTTCGCGATCGTCACCGCGGATACCGGCCAGCCGATCCACCTGCCGCTCCCGGTGGGATTCGACCTGGTGATCGTCGGCTCGCGGATCCAGTTCGGTCGCCATTCCTCCTCGGTGCTCGCGTACCTCCACCAGTACCGCGCACAGCTACAGGCCACCGCGACCGCGTTCTTCTCGGTCAGCATGGCCGCCGCGAACGGTGGCGACGATCCGAACGGCTATCTGGCGGCGACGTTCGAGCCGCTCGGCTGGCGACCGCCGGTCACCGCCGCGATCGCGGGTGCGCTGGTCTATCGCCGTTACAACCCGCTGCTGCGGTTCGTCATGAAGCGCATCGCGAAGGCCGGCGGCCACGCCACCGATACGTCACGCGATCACTTCTACACCGATTGGGCGCAGGTCACCGAATTCGCGGACCGCGCAGGTGCTCTCACCTATCGCGCCACGAGCCCCACCCTGGCCGCGAACTGAGCCATGCCACGCCTGCTCCTCGTCCTCGTTGCCGCCTGTACGCCGACCGCGACCGCTGGCCCAGCCGCGACCGGCAGCGCGACCGGCAGCGCGACCGGCAGCGACATCACGGTTCGGTTCGAACACGACATGCTCGTGCGCATGCACATGCACGAGAACTTCGGGCTCGTGCGCGCGATCGAGCACCTGCTCGTGCGCGGCAAGCTCGACGACGCGAAGCAACTCGCGCGCGGCATCTCGCAAGCACCCGACGAGCCCGGCACCGCCGCATGGGCGACCTACGCGGTGCGGGTGCGCGACCGTGCTGGCGCGGTCGCGACCGCCGCGACGCTCGATGACGCGGTCCACGCCCTCACCCGCCTCGGTAGCGCGTGCGCCGAGTGCCACATCGCGACCGGTACGACGCCCGACCTCGCGGTCACGCCGGCGCTACCGGCCGACGGCAACGATCTCGCAGCACGGATGGCGCGGCACCGCTGGGCGGCCGAGCGGCTCTGGGAAGGGTTGATCGCGCCCTCGGACGATAGCTGGGCCGCTGGCCTCGACGTGCTCGCGGCGTCACCGCTGCCGGCGAGCGAGCTCGGTAAAGCGCGTGTGCCGCTCGCGCGCGACCTACAACGCACCGCCGTGAGCGCCCGTAAGACCAGGGCCAACGACCGTGCGCAGGTTTATGGCGACCTGCTCGCGACCTGCGCCGCGTGCCATACGAAGCCGCGCTGACCTCTCATCACTCGACCGCGGTGGTCAGATCGTGGTCGAGAACTGGCGCTGGTTCGGTCGCGCGCGCTGCTGGTAGCGATCGAACAACATGCAGACGTTGCGAACCAGCAGCCGCCCGAGCCGGGTCGTCTCGACCGCGTTCGCGGCGCGGTCGTAGGTCGCGAGGTCGGGGTAGCTCGAGAGCATCGCGAGCTCGTCCGCGAAGTAGCCGGGCGCCGTGATCCCGAAGTCGTGCTCGAGGCCAGCAAAGTCGATCTTGCCGTCGCACATCAAGCGCTCGATCAGCGCGCGCCGGATCTGATCATCGCGATCGAGGACCCGACCGCGGTGGATCGGCAGCCGGTGGGCGCCGATCTCCCGCTCCCAGGGTTCGAGGTCGGGGTGGTTCTGCCAGAACCCGCGTCGCGTCGACGAGATCGCCGAGACGCCGAGGCCCAGGACGGTCTCGGCGCGGTGCTCGACATAGCCCTGAAACGTCCGCGCGAGCTGGTTCGTCGCGGCCGCGCGCGCGAGCGGCGAGTCGGGGCGCGCGAAGTGATCGAGCCCGATATGGACATAACCCGCCGAGGTCAACCTCTCGATCGCGTAGAGCAGCAACGTGGCGCGCTCGTAGGGATCGAGCACTCGCCCCGCGCGCTCGACCAGCGCCTGGTGGGGCAGCTTGCTCGGCAGGTGCGCATAGCCGAACATCGCGATCCGGTCGGGCGCGAGCTTGACGACGGTATCGAGCGTCGCCGTGAAGCTCGCCTCGGTCTGGCGCGGCAGGCCGTAGACGATATCGAGGTTGATATCGGTGAAGCCGTGCGCGCGCCCCTCCTGGATCAACCACGCGGTCTGTTCGATCGATTGATGGCGGTGAATCGCGTCCTGCACCGGTTGCGCGAAGTCCTGGACACCGAGCGACATCGAACGAAAGCCGAGCCGTCCGAGCGTCATGACCTGCAGCGCGGTCGTCGTCCGGGGATCGAGCTCGATCGACATCCGTGCGTCCGGCGCGAACGCGAAGTTCTTCTCGAGCAACAGGACCAGGTTGCGGAGCGCGGTCGCCGACAAGAAGTTGGGCGAGCCCCCGCCGAGCGCGAGCTCGGAGATCGGGAACCGCGGCCCGAGCCGGGTGGCGAGCAGCGCCATCTCGTTCCCGAGCACCTCGAGGTAGCGCTCGCCGCGCGACAGATCGCGGGTCGGGATCACGTTACAGCCGCAGTACCAGCACAGGCTGTGGCAGAACGGAATATGGATGTACAGCGAGGCCGGTCCATCGGCGTGGAGTGCCTCGAGCTCGCGCTCGATGACGTCGGCACCGATCGGACCGAGCTCGGTCGCGGGCGGGTAGCTGGTGTAGCGCGGCCCGCGGGTGGCGAGCCCGGCCAGGGTCTCGGCGGTCAATTCGGAACAGCTCACCCCTCGGACTTCATCAAGTTGCGTGCCGGCAGTTCCGTGGCGAACCGCGCAGGACCTGCGGGGTGGCGAGGTGGCGCTTGCGCGCAGCCGCAGTTCTTGCGCGGTTTGTTGACAAATCGCCGTGCCTACATGGCACGCTTCTCGCTGCAGGGGGTGGAGATGTCGCGAACTGGACGAATCCTCGTGGTCGACGACGAGGTCAACGCGAGGACCGCGTTGGCCGAGTTGCTCCGCGACGAGGGCTACGACGTCGAGATGGCCGCCGATGCGTTCAAGGCGCTCGGCAAGTACGAGGCGTTCTCGCCCCATGTCGTCGTCACCGACTTGAAGATGCCGGGCATGGACGGCGTGGAGCTGGTCAAGAAGATCCGGTCCAGTGACGAGCCGGCGGCCGTGGTCGTGATGACCGCGTTCGGCGCGGTCGAGACCGCGGTCGAGGCGATGCGCGCCGGCGCCGCCGACTACCTGACCAAGCCGCTCGACTTCGGCCAGCTCCTGCTCGTGCTCGATCGCGTGTTCGAGACCGAGCACCTCCGCCGCGAGGCCCGCCAGCTGCGCGCCCGGGTCGGCGACCGCACGGCCCCCAAGAACATCGTCGGGATGTCGCCGCCGATGCAGCGGGTGTTCGAGATCGTCGATCAGGTCGCGCCGAGCCGCGCCACCGTCTTGATCACCGGCGAGAGCGGCACGGGCAAGGAGCTGATCGCGAACGCGATCCACCAGCGCTCTCCACGCGCGAACGGTCCGTTCATCAAGCTGCACTGCGCGGCGCTCGCCGAATCGCTGCTCGAGAGCGAGCTATTCGGGCACGAGAAGGGCTCGTTCACCGGCGCGCTCGCGCGCAAGGACGGCCGGTTCTCGCTCGCCGATGGTGGCACGCTGTTCCTCGACGAGATCGGCGAGATCTCGCCGTCGATCCAGGTCAAGCTGCTGCGGTTCCTGCAAGAGCACGAGTTCGAACGCGTCGGCGGCACCCAGACCATCAAGGTCGACGTCCGCGTGATCGCGGCGACGAACCGCAACCTCCCCGAGGAGGTCGGGCGGGGCCGGTTCCGCGAAGATCTGTTCTACCGCCTCAATGTCGTCGCGCTCGAGATGCCGCCGCTGCGCGAACGCGTCACCGATATTCCTGCGCTCGCGAGGTTCTTCATCGACAAGTACGCCAAGACGAACGAGAAGGTGATCGAAGCGATCTCCCCGCAGACGCTCGAGGCGATGATGGCCTATGCCTGGCCCGGCAACGTTCGCGAGCTCGAGAACGCGATCGAACGCGCGGTGGTCCTGACCACCGGTTCGACGATCGAGCCGCGTGCGTTGCCGACGACGGTCCGCCCAGGTCCCGCCGTCGCGGCGCTGCCCAGTTCGCCCACGATCCCCGGTTCGACGATGGCAGAGCTCGAGCGCCACGCGATCCTCGAGACCATGAGGGCGACCGGCGGCTCGACCTCGAGAGCGGCGGAGATGCTCGGCATCAGCACCCGGACGATCCAGTACCGGCTCCATCAATACAACGAGGCGCCGCGCTCGGACCTCGACGTGGTCCGAAAAGACACCACCGACGCCAAGTCGTGATCCTCGACGAGCTCCTCGCGTACGTGCGCTTCGACGATGCGGACCGCGCGCGCTTGATCGAGCTCCACGGGCAGCTCCAGCCGAGCTTCCCGGCGATCGCCGAACGGTTCTACGAGGCGGTCTGGGCCAATCCGGGCGCCGCCCAGGTGTTGTCGGGACCCGATCAGGTCGAGCGCCTGCGCTGCACGCTGATCGACTGGATGTCGACCGGCCTGCTCGGGCCGTACGATCTCGCGTTCAACGAGAAGCGCGCCCGGATCGGCCGCGTCCACGTCCGGATCGGGCTGGCGCAGCAATACATGTTCACCTCGGTCAACGTGGTCCGCACCGCGTACCTCGACGAGATCCGGCGGTTGTACCCGAGCGACGTGGCGCTCGACTACGTGCGCTCGGTCGACAAGCTGTTCGACGTCGAGCTCGCCTTGATGCTCCGCCACTATCAGCTCGACTCGGAGGAGCGGCTCGTGACGCGCGAACGCCAGATCCTCGCTGATCGGCTGTCCGCGCTCCAGACCATGAGTGCCGGCCTCGCCCACGAGGTCCGCAACCCGCTCAACGCCGCGAAGCTCCAGCTCGAGCTGCTCGAACGCCGGCTGCGCAAGCACAGTGACGACGTCAAGCTGATCGGGCCGGTCGGCCTGGCGCACCACGAGATCCAGCGCTTGACCGACATGCTCAACGAGTTCCTCACGTTCGCGCGGCCTCCGGATCTCCACCTCGAGCATCACGACGCGGTGGCGGTCGTGCGCGAGGTGCTCGCGCTCGAGCGGCCGTACGCCGAGCGCAGCGGCATCACGGTCGTGTTCACGGCCCCCCCGTCCGCGATCCTCGCGCTCGATCCCGGCAAGTTCCACCAGGTCGTGCAGAACCTCGTGCGCAACGCGATCGAGGCGGCGCCGACCGGCGGTCACGTCGAGGTCGAGATCGCGCTCGGGGACCGCGTGCTGCATGTCCGCGTCAGCGACAACGGGCCCGGGATGTCCGACGAGGTCCGGTTGCGGATGTTCGAGCCGTTCTTCTCGACCAAGGAGGGCGGGACGGGTATGGGCATGTCGATCGTCCATAGCTTCGTCGCGATTCACGATGGCCGCATCGATGTCGTCAGCGGACCGAACGGCACCCGGATCGAGGTCGCGTTGCCGCGTCACCGGCGCTGAGCTGCGGGCTGGTGCGTCACTGGCGATGCTTCGAGATCACCTCGGGGTGGAGGACGTGCGGCGCGAGGATCGTGCGCTCCTCGGCGGCCATGTGGGCATCGAGCTCCTCGGCGAACTCGTCGAGCTCGAGCGCCATCACGATCGCGGGCTGATTTAACACGGTCCACATCGCGACGTGCTCGGCGAGGTGCTCCTCGATCATGCGGCAGATCAACTGCTCGCCCCAGTCCTGGGTGCTCGCGAGCAGGGGCCGGATCAACTCGGTCTCGCTGAGGTTATGTTCGTAGATCTCGGCGCGCATCCGGTCGAGCGCGACCTCGAGCTCGGCTTCGGTCGCCTCGTCCTCGCGGACCAGCTTCGCGATCTCGAGGCATTCCGCGAGGCTGGCGCGGATGGCTTGATGCTGGGCCAGCAGCCGCGTACGGGCGTCATTCGCGTCCATCCCCGAGGGCAACGCAAACCGCACGCCAGTGTGGCGGCGCACGTGCGTCATCGCGCGCGCTCGCCTACATCGTTTGGGTCGCTGCGAAAGTCGAGCCTCGACACGATCCGTCGAAGGTGAAAGCGCGCATGGAATGCGCGACGCTGCGTGGCGCCCAGCAGGATCTGCGCGATCTCGCGATCGTGGTGTGCGGGATCAGCGCATCAGGATCACCGCCATGACCATGATCAGGCCGACCAGGAGCGTCGTCCACATGACGACGTGAAACGGGAGCGTCCACGCTTCGAACTTTGGTTTCTGGGGTTCGTACGTTGCCACAGGGGGTCCTAGAGCAGCCCACATGCCAGCGATCGAGGCGTAGTCCTCGCACCTCGAAGCGCGCCGGACGCAGGACCTGCGCAGATTCGCGTTCTCGGGCAGGCACGCCAGTTGCCATGGGCAGGCGCGATGTCTGAACCGACCCACGCGACGACCAACGAGACGACCAAGGAGACGACCAAGGAGACGATCAAGTACGACGACGTGATCGTCAGGCGGTTTTTGGCCGCGACGCTGTTCTGGGGGGCGGTGGGGATGCTCGTCGGGTTGTGGATCGCGCTCCAGCTCGCGACGCCGAGGTTGAACTTCGCGCCGTACTTCACGTTCGGCCGGCTTCGCCCGCTCCACACCAACGCGGTGATCTTCGCGTTCGCGGGTAACGCGATCTTCGCGGCGGTCTACTACTCGTCGCAACGCTTGTTGAAGGCGCGGCCGCTCGCGATGCTGTCGAAGATCCACTTCTGGGGCTGGCAGGCGATCATCACCGCCGCGGCGATCACGCTGCCGCTCGGGTTCACCCAGGCCAAGGAATACGCCGAGCTCGAGTGGCCGATCGATCTCGCGATCCTGGTCGTGTGGGTGACGTTCGCCGTCAACTTCTTCGCGATGGTGCGTAACCGGCGGGAGAAGCACCTCTACGTCGCGCTGTGGTTCTACATCGCGTCGATCATCACGGTCGCGATCCTCCACATCTTCAACAACCTGGTGATCCCCGCCGGCCTGTTCAAGAGCTACTCGATCTACGCCGGCGTTCAGGACGCGCTCATGCAGTGGTGGTACGGCCACAACGCGGTCGCGTTCATCCTGACCACGCCGTTCCTCGGCCTGATGTATTACTTCCTGCCGAAAGCGGCGGAGCGGCCGATCTTCAGCTACCGGCTCTCGATCCTGCACTTCTGGTCGCTGGTGTTCATCTACATCTGGGCCGGACCACACCACCTCCACTACACCGCGTTGCCGCAGTGGGCCTCGACCCTCGGCATGGTGTTCAGCGTGATGCTGTGGATGCCGTCGTGGGGCGGCATGATCAATGGCCTGCTCACGCTGCGCGGCGCGTGGAACCGCGTCGCCGAGGATCCGGTCCTCAAGTTCTTCGTGGTCGGCATCACGTTCTACGGCATGGCCACGTTCGAGGGCCCGCTGCTGTCGGTCAAGAGCGTCAACGCGCTGTCGCACTACACCGATTGGAACATCGCGCACGTCCACGGCGGCACGCTCGGCTGGGTCGGTTTCATGGTGTTCGGCATGACCTACTGGCTGGTCCCGCGGCTGTACCAGACCAAGCTGTACTCGAAGAAGCTCGCGACGCTGCACTTCTGGACCGCCACGGTCGGGATCGTGATCTACGTCGTCGCGATGTGGGCCGCGGGGATCACGCAGGGCCTGATGTGGCGCGCGTTCGATGACGTCGGCCGGCTCCAGTATCCCGACTTCCTCGAGACCGTGACCCGCCTGGTCCCGATGTACTGGCTGCGTGCCTTCGGCGGCGCGCTCTACATCACCGGGCTCGGCATCGGCATCTACAACATCATCCGGACCTGGCAGACCCGGCCCGCGGTGTACGCCGAGCCGGAGGTCAGCGTGCCGCCGATGATCCGCGCCGCGAAGGTCGCGGAGCACCAGCGCGTGCTCGAGCGCGCGGCCGAGGCGAAGATCCACTGGCACCGCCGGTGGGAGGGCATGCCCGCGCTGTTCACCGTCCTGGTCACGGTCGCGGTGGTCGTGGCCTCCTTGTTCGAGATCCTGCCGGCGTTCCTGATCGGCACCAACGTCCCGACGATCAAGTCGGTCAAGCCGTACACGCCGCTCGAGCTCTACGGCCGCGACATCTACATCCGCGAGGGTTGTTACAACTGCCACTCGCAGATGCTGCGACCGTTCATCGACGAGACGGTGCGCTACGGCATGAACGGCCAGCCAGCCGAGTACTCGAAGCCCGGCGAGTTTGTCTACGATCACCCGTTCCAGTGGGGCAGCAAGCGGACCGGTCCGGACCTCGCGCGCGAGGGCGGCCGCCGCGACGAGCTGTGGCTGCTGCGCCACTTCAACGATCCCAGATCGACCTCACCGGGATCGGTGATGCCGAGCTACCCGCACCTGCTGACCGACTCGATCCCGTGGGACGTGATCCCGACGCGCGTGCACGTGATGCACATGCTCGGCGTGCCGTACGACGCGACGGCGCTCGACCACGCCGATAGCCTCGCCCACGATCAGGCTGGCACGCTCGCGGCCAAGCTCGAGACCGAGGGCGGACCGACCGGCATGGGTGACAAGGACGTGATCGCGCTGATCGCGTACATGCAGCGGCTCGGCCATGACATCCAGCTCTCGATGCACGTCGGAGGTGGCTCGTGATCCGGCTCTCGGAGCTGGTCTCCGCCTTCACTCCCACGGAGTACGCCGAGCTGGCCTTGATCCTGTTCGTCGCGGTGTTCGCGGCGGTCATGTTCCGTCACGGTGGTAAGCGCCGCGCCGCCGAGCACGAGCTATGCGCCCGGCTGCCCCTCGACGATGGAGACCAGTGATGAACGCCGAACCACCCCCGACCGACCGGGCGATGGATCACGACTACGACGGGATCCAGGAGTACGACAACCCGCTGCCCGGTTGGTGGCGCGCCGCGTTCTGGGGAGCGATCGTGTTCGCGTTCGGCTACGTCGCGTGGTTCCACGTCCTGGGCCGCGGCACGACCCCGGCCGAGGCCTATCGCTCGGATCTCGCGGACTACAACGGCAAGCGCGAGCGCCGCGATCTCGCCGAAGCGGCCAACGTCAGCGAGGAGATCCTCGCGCGCGACGCGCACGACCCCAAGGTCGTCGACCACGGCGCGGCGGTGTTCGCGGCGCGCTGCGTGCCATGCCACACCGCCGACGGCCACGGCCTGATCGGGCCGAACCTCACCGACCTGTTCCAGATCCACGGCGACACCCGCATGGACATCTTCAAGACGATCCGCGGCGGCGTGCCCGGCACGCCGATGCTCGCGTGGGGCGAGCAAATGCCGCCGACCGACATCGTCGCGGTCGCGGTGTTCGCGACCATGCTGCGCGGCAAGAACATCCCCGGCAAGGCGCCGCAAGGCCACAAGGTCGAGGCGTTCAAGTGACGCCCAACGCGCCGCCCAAGGCTCCCACGGCGCATAAGGTGTCGGACGACCGGGTCCTGTCGACCCTCAACCAGGATGGCACGCGCAACGTCCTGGATCCGAAGCTGGCGCACGGCAGGTTCCTCGACCGCCGGCGAGTCGTCGGGTACGCGTTGATCGTGCTGTTCGTGGTGTTGCCACGGATCCGGATCGGCGGCCGGCCGGCGGTCCTGATCGATCTGTTCACGGGCGAGATCTCCGCGTTCGGTGCGCTGTTCCGGCCGAGCGAAGGGTTCTTGCTCGCGCTGCTCGGCCTCTCGGTGGTCGCGGTGGTGTTCCTGGTCACCGCGCTGTTCGGGCGGGTGTGGTGCGGCTGGGGCTGCCCGCAGACCGTCTACCTCGAGCTCGTGTTCCGGCCGATCGAGCGCCTGTTCGAAGGCCGCGGCGCGCACCGCAAGGTCACCCCGATCCGCCGCGGGCTCAAGCTCGTGGTGTTCGCCGGGCTCGCGTTCGCGCTGTCGAACGTGTTCCTCGCGTACTTCGTCGGCACCGATCGACTCGAGACCTGGGTGTTCGAGTCGCCGCTCGAGCACGTCGGCGGGTTCACCGTCGTGATGGTGGTGACCGGGCTCGTGCTGTTCGACTTCGGCTACTTCCGCGAGCAGATGTGCATCGTCGCGTGCCCGTACGGCCGCCTGCAGTCGGTGTTGCTCGATCGCCAGTCGCTGATCGTCGGCTACGACACCCAGCGCGGCGAGCCGCGCATGCACGTCAAGAAATCGCTCCCCGTGGTCGGTGGCGCGTGCGTCGACTGCAGTGCGTGCGTGGCGACCTGCCCTACCGGGATCGATATCCGCGATGGGCTGCAGATGGAGTGCATCGGCTGCGCGCAGTGCATCGACGCGTGCGACGCGGTGATGGACAACCTGCACCGGCCGCGTGGCCTGATCCGTTACACGTCGCAGGACGAGCTCGCCGGACAGCCGCGGCGGCTCCTGCGGGTCCGCACGGTCGTGTACCCCGCGTTGCTCGCGGTGGCGCTCGCCGGGCTCGTGTTCGCGACGACGACGCGGGCCGACACCGAGGTGTGGGTCGACCGGATCACCGGCCCCGCCTTCGTCGACCTGCCGGATGGCAAGGTGTCGTCGCAGCTCCGCCTCAAGATCGAGAACCGCAGCGACGCACGCCAGCTCTACACCATCACGCTGGTCGACATGCCCCTGGGCGAGTTGCGCTCGCCCTTGCCGGTGTGGGAGGCCAACGCGCACAAGTCGATCGACGTACCGCTGTTCGTCGACCTGCCCCGCAGCGCGTTCGTGGCCGGTCAGCTCCACGCCCGCGTGCGGGTCTCGCACGAGGGTGGCTTCACCAAGGTGATGGGGCTGACGCTGTTGGGTCCCGATGGAGGTACGCCCCGATGAAGATGAGCGCTGGTACGCGGTGGATCGTGACCGTGGTGTGCCTGCTCGCCGGCAACCTGCTGGCCGGGACCGTGCTGATCGTCGCGTCGCATCACGGCGGCTCGCGCGTGCTCCCCGGCTACTACGAGCAGGCCGTCCACTACGACGACGCGATCGATCAGGACGCGGCCGATCGCCGCCTCGCGTGGCACGTCGCCGTGACGATCGAGCACGGCGTCGCGATCGTGACGGTCGGCGATGCAGCCGGCCAACCCGTCGAGCACGCGCACGTGAGCATCGCCGGGATCGAGCGCAAGGCCAGCGCGCGCGCGTTCGCCGGAGACCTCGTCGCGACCCAGGCCGGTGAGTATCGGCTGCGGGTCGACGGCACCGGCTGGGTCGATCTCGCGATCACGGTCGAGCGCGGTCACGATCGCTACATCCATCGCTTCGCGCTCGAGGCGCGATGACCCCACACCTGGTCGCGGGCCTCGCCGGGATCACCGCGGCCAGCGTGCTCGGCAGCATCCACTGCGTCGCGATGTGCGGGCCGTTGGTCGGGCTGCACGGCGGAACGCGCTCGGTCCGGCTCGCCGCGATCCACTCGCTCGGCCGGCTGCTCACCTACACCACGATCGGCGCGCTCGCCGGGCTCGCGGGCAGTGCGCTGGATCTCGCCGGCCGGATCGGCAACATCCAGCGGCTCGCGACGATCGTCGCGGGCTCGACGATCGTCGGCTGGGGCATCTTCGCGCTGATCCGCGCCACCCGCGCGCACGCACCCGCGCCGCGCCCGACGACGACCGCGACCGCGGCCACGACCACGCGATCGACCGCGTTCGGCACCGCGCTGGTCCACATCCGCACCCGCAAGCACGTGCGGCGCACGTTCGCGCTCGGCCTGATCACCGGCCTGCTCCCGTGCGGGTGGTTGTGGGCGTTCGCGATCAGTGCCGCCGGCACGGGGTCTCCGGCCGGTGGTGCGCTCGTGATGATCGCGTTCTGGCTCGGTACCGTCCCGGCGATGGTCGGGCTGCTGGGGCTCGCCGGGCCGCTGATCGCCCGCTTGCGCGCGCGCCTGCCGGTCGTCACCGCACTCGCGCTGATCGCGATCGGCCTCGCGACCCTCGGGTTGCGCTGGCGCGACGCCGGCGCGGGTCAACTCGAGTCCCCCCACTGCCACTGCCACGCTGGCGCCGCGTCGTGAGCGCGCTGATCGCGCCTGCCTGCGTGCACTGCGGGTTGCCGATCCCCGGCGGCCGCGCCGGCGACTACTGCTGCGCTGGCTGCGAGATCGTCGCCGCCGCGATCGCCGAACACGGCCTCGAGCGCTACTACGCGCTGCGCGACGACGCCCGGCCGGCCCGCACGACCTCCGCGAGCTACGCGGAGCTCGACGATCCCGCATTCCAGCGCGTGCACGTCGAGGCGACGCCCGAGGGGAACCGTCACGCCGCGCTCTATCTCGAGGACCTGCGCTGCACCGCGTGCGTGTGGCTGGTCGAGGCCACGCCACGGTGCATCGCCGGCGTGCGCGAAGTGCGCGTCGACCTCGGCCGCTCGCGCGCCGACGTGTGGTGGGATCCGGCCGCGGTCTCGCTCGGTCGGATCGCACACCACCTCGATCGCATCGGCCATGTCGTGCACCCGTATCGCGGTGCCGAACGCGAGGCGCTCCGGCGCCGCGAGGATCGCACGTTGTTGATCAAGCTCGGCATCGCGGGCGCGGCGATGGGCAACCTGATGCTGCTCGCGATCGCGCTCTACGCCGGGATGTTCGGCGGGATGACCGCGGCCGATACGACGTTGTTCCGGTGGGCCTCGCTGGTCATCGCGCTGCCCGCGCTCGGGTACGCCGCGACGCCGATGTTTCGCACCGCGTTCGGATCGCTGCGGGCGGGCCGGCTGCACCTCGATCTACCGCTCTCGATCGGCATCCTCGCGGGCCTCGGCTGGGGCAGCGCGAACGTGATCCGCGGCGTCGGCGAGATCTACTTCGATAGCCTGTCGATGCTGGTGTTCCTGCTCCTGGTGGCGCGCTGGATCGTGCTGCGCTTTCAGCGTCGTGCGTCGAGCGCCGCCGAGATGCTGCTCGCGTTGACGCCGAGCCGCGCGCGCCGGATCGCCGCGGACGGCACGATCACCGAGCTCGCGATCGAGGCGATCGCGATCGGCGACCGGCTCGCGGTGCGCGCCGGTGAGACCATCCCGATCGATGGCGTGATCGCCGCGGGGTCCTCGGCGATCGATAGCGGGCTGTTGACGGGCGAGTCGCGACCGGTCGACGTCGGCCCCGGCCAGCGCGTCCATGCCGGCACGGTCAACGTCGCCGGTCCGCTCGAGGTGGTCGCCACCGCGGTCGGCGAAGATACCCGGGTCGGTGCGCTGGTCGCGAAGATCACCGCGCTCGCGACGCGCCGCGCGCCGATCGAGCGCCTCGTCGATCAGATCGCCGGCCGGTTCGTCGCGATCGTCACGATCGGAGCCGCGCTCGTGTTCGCGGCGTGGTCGCTGACCTCGCCCGCGCTCGGCGCCGAGCACGCGATGGCGTTGCTGATCGTGACGTGCCCGTGCGCGCTCGCCCTCGCGACGCCGCTCGCGGTCACGGTCGCGCTCGGTCGCGCCGCGCGCCGCGGCATCCTGATCAAGGGCGCCGATGCCCTCGAGCGCCTGGCGACGCCCGGCACGCTGTTCATCGACAAGACCGGCACGCTGACCGAGGGGCGCCTCGCGATCGCGACGTGGCTAGGCGATCTCGATGCGCGACCGCTCGCCGCGGCGATCGAGGCCGCCAGCGCGCATCCGATCGCGCGGGCGTTCGCGCCGACAGATGGCACCGCCAGATCCACGTCCACGTCCACGTCCTCGTCCTCGTCCTCGTCCTCGTCCTCGTCGTTGTCCTCGTCCACCGGCGCGTGGGTCGCGTCCGAGGTCCGCGAGCAGCTCGGCCACGGCATCGCCGGCACCGTCGGCGGCCGCCGGGTGCTCGTCGGCTCCCCGGCCTGGGTCCGCACGCGGTCCGCTCGCGATCGACAGCTCGACGCCTGGATCGCCGAGGTCGCGCGGCGTGGCGAGTCGCCGATCGCGGTCGCGGTCGACGACCGCATCGTCGCGGTCGCCGGCCTCGCCGATCCGATCCGCGCTGACGCACGCACCGCGCTCGCGAAGCTCGCCGGCCTGGGCTGGCAGGTCGAGGTGCTGTCGGGGGATGACCCGCGCGTCGTCACGATCGTCGGCCACCAGCTCGGCCTCGATCCGGCGAGGTGTCACGGCGCGATGACCCCGGAGCTCAAGCTCGCGCGTGTCGAAGCGGCGCGGGCGCGCGGCCCGGTCGCGATGGTCGGCGACGGGGTCAACGATGCCGCCGCGATCGCCGCCGCGACCTGCGGGATCGCGGTCTCCGGTGCCGTCGAGATCGCGATCGAGGCCGCCGATGTCTACCTGCGCTCGCCGTCGATCGAGGCGATCGCGGTCACCGCCGCGAGCGCGGTCGCGACGCTCGCGACGATCCGGCGCGGCCTCCGGATCTCGCTCGCGTACAACCTGACCGCCGGCACGCTCGCGGCGCTCGGTTTGATCCATCCGCTGCTCGCCGCGCTGCTCATGCCGGCGAGCTCGCTGACCGTCCTGGCGAGCTCGTTGCGTTCGCGAGCCTTTGTCGACCGGAGCGCGGCGTGACCGTCCTCTATATCGTCCTGCCGCTCGCCCTGGTGCTCGGCGCCGGCGCGGTGATCGCGTTCGTGTGGACGGTGCGCTCGGGTCAGCTCGACGATGTCGACACGCCGGCGCGCCGGATCTTGTTCGACGACGATCCTGCGGTCGTCGAACGGGCGGGGTCGGGGTCGGACTCGGGCTCGGGCTCGCCCTGATCCGCTCGATCGGTCAACCCACGGCGGCGAAGGCTAGCTCTGCGTCCTCGCGCGATGCTCCAGCGCGCTCGTGTGGCGCGCGATCACCAGCTCCTCGTCGGTGGCGATCGACGCGACCGCGAAGTCGCCGAGCCAGCGAGCAGCGGCGGTGATCCGGTCGCGGATCGTGGCGCTGTGCTCGCCGATCCCGCCGGTGAACACCAGCGCGTCGAGGCCACCGAGCGCCGCGGCGAGCGCGCCGATCGAGGTCTGCGCGCGATACACGAACAGCTCGATCGCCTCGGCGGCACCCCGAGCGTGTGACCCGAGGAGCACCTGCATGCTCGCCGAGATGCCCGAGACCCCGAGCAGCCCGGCGCGGTGATACAGCAGCTCGCGGACCTGCGCGGTGGTCAGGCCGCGTTGCTCGATCAGGTAGAGCACCGCACCGGGATCGAGCGCGCCGGGACGCGTGCCCATCACCAGGCCGTCGAGCGGCGTGAACCCCATCGTCGTCGCGATCGAGCTCCGATCGCGAAGCGCGCACATGCTCGCGCCGCTGCCGAGGTGAGCGACGATCACGCGGCCTCGCGCCCGCGCCCCGAGGTGATCCGGCAGCACCGAGGCGATGAACTCGTACGACAGGCCGTGAAAGCCGTAGACCTCGATCTCGGCGTACTCCGAGGGCAGCGCGTAGCGGCGCGCGACGTCGGGCAGCGTGCGGTGGAACGAGGTATCGAAGCACGCGACCTGGAGTGCATCGGGTGCGAGCCGCCGCGCGGCATCGATGCCGGCGAGGCACTGTGGCTGGTGGAGAGGCGCGAGCGGGATCAAGGCCTCGAGCTCGGCGCGGAGCTTGCCGTCGACGACGTGCGGCCCGAGCCGCTCGCGGCCGTGGACGACGCGATGCCCGATCGCGATCCACTCGTGCGCGCCCAGCCGGGGCAGCGCCTCGGCGAACGCCGCCTCGTGACCGCGCTCGCCGAGATCGTCGAGCTCGACGGTCGCGATGCGCTCGAGCGAGTCGGCGCGGAACGCGGCGACCTTCAGGCTCGACGAACCGGCGTTGACGGCGAGGATGCCCTTCACGCCCGCCACGTCCAGTCCCGGATCTCGGGGAGATCCTCGAAGTGCTCCCCGATATACGTGCGGTGGCGGTCGAGCTCGGCCCGGCACTTCTGATCGAGCTCGGCGCGCCGCTCGATCGGACGCCGGCTGCGGCGGATCGCGTCCATCGCGAGGTGGAACCGGCTGGTCTCGTTGAGCACGACCATGTCGAACGGCGTGGTCGTCGTGCCCTCCTCCTTGTAACCACGGACGTGAAACCGCGCCGCGTTCGGTCGCGTGTGGATCAGCTGGTGGATCGCGCCGGCGTAGCCGTGGAACGAGAACACCACGTCGACATCGTCGGTGAACAGCTCGGTGAACTGGTCCGCGCTCATCCCGTGCGGATGCTCGCGCGGCGAGAATAGCCGCATCAGATCGACGACGTTGATCACGCGGAACCGCAACTCGGGCACGTTGCGGCGCAGCCAGTCGGCCGCGGCGATGATCTCGAGCGTCGGGATATCGCCGGCGCACGCCAGGATCACGTCGAGCTCGCCCGGGCGCTCGGTGCCGGCCCACTCCCACACCGAGGCGCCGCGCTCGCAGTGCGCGATCGCGGCCGGCATGTCGAGCCACTGCAGCTGGGGCTGCTTGTCGATGATCATCAGGTTGACGTAGTCGGCGCTGCGCAGGCAGTGATCGGCGACCGAGAGCAGGCAGTTCGCATCGGGTGGCAGGTAGACCCGGATCACCGTGCCCTTCTTCGACAGCAGCGTGTCCATGAACCCGGGGCCCTGGTGCGAGAACCCGTTGTGGTCGTTGCGCCAGCAGGTCGAGGTCAGCAAGTAGTTGAGCGAAGGCACCGGCGCCCGCCACGCCAGGCTGGCGCTCATGTCGAGCCACTTCGCGTGCTGCGTGGTCATCGACGCGACGATCAACGCGAACGCCTCGTAGGTCGCGAACACCCCGTGGCGGCCGGTCAGCACGTAGCCCTCGAGCCAGCCCTCGCAATTGTGCTCGCTCAGCACCTCCATGACCCGGCCCTCGGACGACACGTGATCGTCGATCGCGATCGCGGGCTCCTGGAAGCAGCGGTTCTCGACCTCGAACACGGCGCCGAGCCGATTCGAGTTGGTCTCGTCGGGGCAGACCAACCGGAACCGGGTCGGGTTCGCGCGATACGTGTCGCGAAGCAGCTCGCCGAACGCGCGGGTCGATTCGAGGTGGGTGGCGCCGGGGGCGGTGACCTCGCGGGCGTACCGGCGAAAATCGGGGACCTCGAGCGGCGTGCGCGAGCCACCGTTCGCGTGCGGGCTCGCGCTCATCCGCAGCGGGCCCTCCGGAGCGAGCGCGCGCAGGGCCGGGACGAGGCGCCCGCGCTCGTCGAACAGCTCGTCGGGACGGTAGCTGCGCATCCACTGCTCGAGCGCGGCGAGCTGTTCGGGATCTTCACGCACCGCGGCCAGCGGGACCTGGTGGGCGCGGAACGTGCCCTCGATCGGCGTGCCGTGCAGCTGCTTCGGACCGGTCCAACCCTTGGGCGTGCGCATCACGATCATCGGCCAGCGCGGCACGCCACGGACTCCGCGCTCGCGGGCGGCGCGCTGGATCGCGTCGATCTCGGCGGCGCAGGTGTCGAGCGTCAGCGCCAGGGCCTGGTGGACCGCGGCCGGCTGATCGCCCTCCACGAAGTGAACCGCGTACCCATGCCCCTCGAACAGGCTGCGGATCGAGGCGTCGCTCGCGCGACCGAGCACGGTCGGTCCGGCGATCTTGTAGCCGTTGAGGTGCAGCACCGGGAGCACCGCCCCATCGCGGGCGGCGTTGAGGAACTGGATGCCCTTCCACGATCCCGCGAGCGGCGCGGTCTCCGCCTCGCCATCGCCGACGACCGCGACCGCGATCAGGCGCGGATTGTCGAACACCGCGCCGAACGCGTGGGTCAACACGTAGCCGAGCTCGCCACCCTCGTGGATCGAGCCCGGCGTCGTCGGGCCGACGTGGCTCGGGATGCCGCCGGGGGTCGAGAACTGGCGGAACAGCCGCAGCATGCCGGCGCCGTCCTCGGAGATCCGCGGGTAGATCTCGCTGTACGTCCTCTCGAGGTACGCATTCGCGACGATCGCCGGCCCGCCGTGGCCCGGACCAGCGAGGTACAGCATCTCGAGGCCGCGCGCGCGGATGATCCGGTTGAGGTGGACGTAGAGCAGGCTCAGGCCGGGCGAAGTGCCCCAGTGGCCGAGCAGGCGTGGCTTGATGTGCTCGGCGCGCAGCGGCTCGCGAAGCAAGGGATTCGCCGCGAGGTAGATCTGACCGACCGTCAGGTAGTTCGCGGCGCGCCAGTACGCATCGAGCGCGCGCAGCTCCGTGTCCGAGAGATTCATACGAGCGCACACAGCAACGGGTGTGCCATCTCGGCAAACCGCGCGGTTCTCGCGCGAGGCGCAGATCGTGCGCGAAACCTCGCGGTTCGAGGCGGTCTGGCCCTGGCCTGCTTCGTGAAGTCCAAGCAGATCATGAAGCTGCCGAAGATCATCCTCGTGCCCGTCGACTTCAGCGCGGGCTCGAACGCCGCGCTCGACTACGCCGTCGGCCTCGCCGCGAAGCTCGACGCGAAGCTCACCCTCCTCAACGTGATCGGCGTGCAGATGCTCGGCGTGGAGTACGACATGCCGGTCGCCGCGTCGACGGTCCAGCTGATCTACGACTCGAACCAGCAGGCGCTCGACCGGCTCGTGACCGCCAACCAGGACAAGGCGAGCTTCGCGACCGCGTTGCTCGAGACCGGCGATCCGCGCACCCTGATCGAGACCGTCGCGCGCAAGCTCGGCGCCGACCTGATCGTGATGGGCACGCACGGCCGGCGCGGCCTGCGCCGGCTGCTGCTCGGCAGCGTCGCCGAAGCGGTCGTGCGGAGCGCGCCGTGCCCGGTCCTGCTCGTCCGCGCGGAGGAGGTCGCGTGAGGCGAATCCTCGTCGCCCTCGATGGCTCGCCCCGCGCCCCGCAGGTGCTCGCCGCGGCCGTGCAGCTCGCGGAGATGTCCGGAGCCAAGCTGGTGCTCTACCGCGCGATCGGCGTCTCTCCCGATCTGCGGCACGCACTGCCCGAGGACGCGCGCCTCGAGGAGGTGCTGCCTCGCCACGCGCGCGCCGAGCTCGACCGGCTCGCCGAGGCCGTGCCACCCACGCTGCTCGAAGCGATCGTCACCGGGTTCGCGACCGCGTGGGACGGCATCTGCACCACCGCGAAGGAACGCGACGTCGATCTGATCGTGATCGGCTCGCACGGGTTCGGTGGCATCGATCGCCTGATCGGGACCGTCGCCGCGAAGGTCGTCAACCACGCCGATCGCAACGTCTTCGTCGTTCGCGCCGCATCGTGAACACGCCGGCTCGGCCATCGGTCAAGCACGTAGTCGGCGCAGGAGCGAGGTGACCACCACCGCACATGCGGTGGCGACCATGGCCATGGCGATCACCGGCACGAGCTCGAGCGGCAGCCCACGTACGTTCATCGCGAGCACCATCCCGGCGATCGCGATCGCCATCATCACGCCGAACACGAGGATCCGATATCCACGATCTCGAGCGCGATCGCACGAGCTGATCGAACCCGTTCGGGGCTCGCGCACGCCTTGCGCGCCGCCTGTGGCGATCGCGGTGGGTCTGCAAACCGCGCGCGCGATCCGAGATCGGCTTCGGCGCGGCATTTGCTCTCACCGAGATCATGGTTCGCTCGTTCGCTCTCGTCCTGCTCGCCACGGCGTGTGGTGGGCCCTCGACCATCGCCGCCGAGAAGCCCGGGCCGCGCGGCCTGCGCGCCGATCAGCACCTCGCGATGGCCGCGCGTGAAGATGACCGCGCGACCCAGCTCACGACCTGGCCCGACAACCGCCCGGGCCCCGTCACGGGGCCGGGGGAGCGCATGGTCTCGGTGGCGTGGACCGGAACCTGGGATACCGCCGAGGACCACCGCAGGCTCGCGAACATCCACCGCAGCGCCGCCGCGCAGCTCGATGCCGAGTACCAGGAGGCCTGCGGCAGCACGCCCGCCGAGATCGTCACCGTGTCCCCGCTCCAGCGCTACGGCATCGGGGGCGGACCGACCGCGGGAGGCGCGAACGTGATCGTGACGGCCGAGGCCGGAACCCCCGCGCGTCTGCTCGGTGAGCTGCGCTGTCACCGTGCATGGATGATGCTCGGCCCGAACGACATGGACGACTGCCCGCTCGACCTACCGGGCCTGCACGTCCACGCGCATGGCGATGCCAACGCGATCGAGCTCGAGATGACCGTCGATGATCCGAAGTTGATCCCGGAGCTCCAGCGCCGCGCCGCGCACGATCTCGAGATGGCGACGCACCGCGTCCACACGACGCGATAGCCGAAGGCTAGGACCGGTTCAGGGGGGGCAAGGTACCGACCGCCAGCAGCGGGACGTGGCGAGCGACGATCGCCTGGCCTCCGAAATAGGCGTTGAGGCGCTCGATCACGGACTCGGCGGACTCGTCGTCGATCACCTCACCGTGCGAGTACCGGTCGTGCTCACGAATCTCGTAGAGATCGTAGGACACGCGGCCTTGCTCGACCTCGACGATCACGATCTGCTTGGTCTTCATGACGCATCCCCCATCGCTAACGTGCAGACACCTGGATGTCGGCCCGACGGACACACCGGATCAGCGAGCAATGTTCGTGCCTTCGATTCGTGCCGTGATCGCGCAACGCCTGCGCGCTACCTCCAGGTCACCGCGGTGCGAGGCTCGTAGCCGAGCTGATCTCTCGCCCGCGCTCCATCGAGCACGCCACCGAAGTGAAACCGCTGCAGGTTGAGATCGTAGCGAAATTCAAAGCCGGCGATCCGGCGGCGCAGGCGGTAGAGTGGCGACAGCAACCGCGAAGGCACGGGGATCGAGATCCGACCACCGCGAGCGATCACTTGCGATAACGGCAGCGAATCTCGCCCGACGATATTGAACGCGCCGGCCACCCGGCGCTCGACGGCCGCGGTGAAGGCGGCGATCGCATCCGCCAGCGAGAGCACGTTGAGGATCGGATCGAAGCCCGCCGGCCGCAGGCACACCCGCGAGCGCAGGTAGTCCCAGAGCTGGCTGCCCATGTCGGGCGCGAAGATCTCGGCGCAGCGCAGCACGGTCACCACGAGGGGCGCACGATCGGCGAGACACGCGACGACGTCTGCCTCGACTCGATCGCGGATCCATTGCGGGGCGCCGGCGCCGAACTCGAGGGGCGAATCCTCATCGAGCAGGTCGGGCGTCGCGTGAGGCAGCGCGTAGACCTCGGAGAAGCTCCGGACCACGACGTGGCGGATCGAAGGGTGGCGCGCGGCCCCCAGCACGAGCGCCCGCGTCGACTCGACGTTCTGCGCGTGGACCGCAGGGCCACGGCCCGCCGCACCGCGATGCTGCATCGTGTGGACGACCGTCTCGATCGCGTGGGTCCGGGCGTGGCCCCACAGCAGGTCGTGCATCGGTCGGGCGTGCGCGAGATCGAGCGCGTGGTAGTGCACGCGCGGATTCGAAGGTACGGCCGTGCCATGGCGCCCGATCGCGAGCACGAGCTCGGTCGCCGGATTCGCGAGCAAGCGCTCGACGAGCCCGAGCCCGAGCGGCGTGGTCGCGCCCGTGATCATGATCCTCACCGCCACACGCTCGTGCGTTCGCGGCGCGCCTCCGCGAGCACGTCCTCGACGGCGATCCGCGCGACGAGCGCAGCCTGGTCGACCGCGGCTGGATCCTCGGGATCGCCGGCGAGCTCGAGCGGCGTGCCGTAGCGAATGTAAAAGTGTGCCGGCAGCGGCAACGGTGTCGCCGGGATCGGGAGATAAGGGATGTGCAACGCGCGCACGCGGCGGATCTTCGCGAGCATCGGCCAGCTCTCCTCGGCGCCGACGATCGCCGCGGGTACGACCTTCGCGTGGTGGCGCAGCGCGAGCTCCGCGAACCCGGTGCGCCAGCCCTGGAGCTCGTAGCGGTGCGAGAACGGCTTGGCCGGCCCGGTCACGCCCTCCGGCCAGATCGCGAGGAGCTCGCCGCGCTCGAGCAGCCGCCGTGCGTTGCCGCGCGTCCCCATCACGACGCCGAGCCGGGCGAACAGCGTGCCCACGACCGGCAGCGAGGCGACGAAGTGATCCGCGAGCGCGCGCGGGATCCGTGGCGGATCGGTGCGCAGGAGCAGATCGACACAGAGCATCGCCGCGTCGATCGGGAGGATGCCCCCGTGATTGGCGATCACGATCGTCGGGCCGCTCGCCGGGACGTGCTCGATGCCGTGCGAGCTGACCCGGAAGTACGAGTCGTGCAGCACGCGCCCCACGGCGAGCGCACGCGCCAACGTCTCGGGCCGCAGCCCGAACACGTCGTAGCCGTGGCCCTCGTCGTGGAACGGCGCCGCGAGCACGTCTAGGCGCTCGCCTGGCGCAGCACGTCGGCGAGCACCTGGAGGGCGTCGACGGTCGTGAAGATGCCCTCGACGGCGCCGCGACGATCGACGACGACCGCGGAGCCCTGCTTGCGCTCGGCCATGTGGTCGACCACGACATCGACCGGATCATCCGGACCCACGACATAGACGTCCGAGACCATGGCCTCTTCGACGCTGACCTTGGCTGGATCGCTGCCGGGCAACGTCTCGATCAGATGGAGATCGCGCTCGCTCACGATCCCGACGAGCTTGCCGCCGTCGAGCACGGGCAGGTGCCGGATCGCATGCGCGCGCATCAGCTCGTGCGCCTGCGACATCGTGGCGTCCGTGCGGATCGTCCAGGGCTGCCGGGTCATGTAGCGCGACATCGGTGGCATCAGCATGGCCTCCACGAGTGCAGCACGCGTGCCGGCGCTGGCCGCCGGATCGGCGCAGCCCTGTGCCGTGCCTCTACTACCCTCGGGTGCGCGTTGCGCGCGCAGGCGGCGCACCCGCAAGCCGTGCGCGATCAATGCAGTGGAGCCGGTTGCACCGGGAGCTCGAGGTAGCGCAGGTGACGAGCGTCGTACCGCCAGGTCGTCGCCGCCGCCGCACCGGGCGCGCGATACAACAGCGTGCCCGGCAACATCACGATCCCGCCGATGCGCGTGGCGTCGCCGTCGTGCTCCTCGACCGGAAGCGCGACCAGCAGCTGGAGCCCGTGGTCGCCAAGCCGGTACAGCGACAGCGTGATCTCGCTCTCGCGGTGCCCTCCGGCCTGCACCGCGACCGCGAGCAGGGAGCGCTCGACGATCGCGAGGGCGACGACGCCATCGGCAGAGCCCTCGCGCGCGAGCGGCTTCACGCGTGCGATCGAGTGGCCCGCTGCATCGAGGACGACGATGCCGAGGCCGTACGACGCGAGCACGCGCTCCGGCTCGCCGTCACCCGCAAGATCCCCCCGCACCTCGAGCGCGCCGTACGCCGCCTCGTCGGACGCACCGAGTGCGATCGCGTCGTGCGCGGCGGCCTCGGTCGGGCTATCGCTGAGCGCGAGGACCTGCACCCCCACGAGCCACGGAAGCTGCGAGGACGGTGCGACGTTGCCGCAGGCCGCGGCCGCGAGGAGCGAGCAGCACAGCGCGATCCGGACCGGGGTCATGCAGCCTCGAGGAGCAAGCGACGTTCCACGCCAAACGCGCGCGATTTGCGCGTCCTCGGCGCAGGAGGGCATGCTGGAGCTGAGAGCCTGCCCGCTATGGCTCGATCGAGCACGACGCGCACACCGGCGCGGAGCTCGCGGGACAGCTCCACTCGCGGGTCGGGCCCGAGCTCGAGAACATCTGGGTGGTCGCGACCACGTCGCCATCGCAGGCTTCGTCGATCGCCGAGAGCAGCGCCTCGAGGAGCTCGTCGGCGTCCGCGTGGCGGTCCGCCGGGTGCTTCGCGAGCGCGCGAACGACGAGCGCGTCGAGCGCCGCGGGGATCGCCCGATCCGGACAGCGCGCCGAGGGCGGCACGACCTCGTCGTGGAGGTGGCGCTCGAAGATCGTCGCGGCGCTGCCACCCCCGAACGGTGTGGTCCCGGTGAGCAACTCGTAGAGGATGACGCCGACCGAGTAGAGGTCCGCGGCCGCGGTGATCGATTCGCCGCGGATCAGCTCCGGTGCCATGTACTCGGGCGTGCCCGAGATCAAGTGACGGTCAGCACAGCTCGCTTCGCGCGCGAGCCCGAAGTCGATGATCGTGAGCTGATCCCCATCGACGAGCAGGTTGTCGCTCTTGAGGTCGGCGTGAACGAGTCCCGCGCGGTGAATCGCGGCCAGGCCAGCGAGCACCTGCGCCGCAACCGTGCGGATCCGCGGCAGGCTCAGGAGCCCCTCACGCTGGATCAGCGCGAGCAACGACACGCCCCGCACGCGCGCCATCGCCACGTACGGGACACCTGCGCTCGTCCTTCCATGGTCGACCACGCGAACCACGTTGTCGTGACGAACGCGCGCAGCCGCACGCCCTTCGTTCGCGACGCGCTCGATGAACAGCGGCTCGCGCAGCAGGTGCGATTGCAGCACCTTGACCGCGAGCGGGCCTGCCACGGGGTGATCGACCGCGAACACCTGGCCCATCCCGCCCGCGCCGAGCTGTGCGCCCAGGGTGCAGTGATGACCGAGGATTTCGAGCGTCGTCATGACCGATCCGAATAGCAGGCACCGTGCCGAGGTTCCGCGGAAAACTCGGACCGTGGCGCGCGCGACGAGACTACAGTCGGGCGTGGTGAGCGCGGGCCGCTCGATCGGCGACGAATGGCTGTCGGGCTGGGACGACACGCCGGGCATCGTCTCGGTGTGGGCCGAGCCCGACGGCCACGTCACGCTGTGGCGGCGCGTCGAGGGCACGCTCGTCCGCGACGAGGCGCGATTCCGGCCCTGGGTGCTGACCGCGTATCGAGACGATGTCCGCGGCGACGCGCGGATCTCGTCGCGCGAGCTCGCGGGCGAGGGCGCGCTGCGCTGGCTCGCGCGCGCCGACGAGCTTGCCGTGCTCACTCGCACGCTGTTGCGAGGCGCCGCGCGCCGGCTCGGCCACGAGCTCGGTCACGTCCGCGAGCTCGGCGCCGACGCGATCGTGCTGGCCCCGGACGAGCAGTACCTGGTTGCATCCGGGCGCACGTACTTCCGCGGCCTCGCGTTCGAGGACCTGCGCCGCATGCAGATCGACCTCGAGACCACCGGCCTCGATCCGGATCGCGATCAGATCTTCCTGATCGCGATCCGGGATCCCGACGGACGTACCGAGCTCCTCGAGGGCGAGGAGCCTGCGCTGATCGCCCGACTGGTCGAGCGCGTCCGCGCGTGGGATCCGGACGTGATCGAGAATCACAACCTGCACGGCTTCGACCTGCCGTTCCTGCAGCGCCGCGCCGAACGGCTGCGCGTCCCGCTCGAGCTCGGCCGGCTGCCGGGAGGCCTGCGCCAGCGCGGTGCGCGCCGCGGCAGCGCGTCCGGGGGCTTCAAGGTCCGGTTCATCGCGCCCGGTCGCGAGCTGATCGACACGATGGACGCGGTGCTCCGCCACGACTTCGCGACGCGCGAGCTGCCGGGTCACGGGCTCAAGGTGGTCGCGAAGGCGTTGGGCCTCGCGGCCGACGATCGCGAGCTGATCCGAGGCGATCGGATCCACGCGGTCTACGCGACCGATCCCGCGCGGGTACGGCGCTACGCGAGCGCCGATGTCGAGGAGGTCGCGCGGCTGTCGCGGCTGCTGGGAGGCCCCGCGTTCGCGCTCGCCACGATGGTGCCGCGCCGCTACGAGCGGCTCGCCGATGCGGGAGCCGCGACCGGTGTGCTCGATCCGCTGCTGGTGCGCGCGTACCTGCGCTCGGGCACCGCGCTACCGCGACCGGCGGTGAACGACGGCACCGAGCACAGCGGCGCGGCGCTGCACCTGTTCGCCACGGGCGTCGCCGAGCGCATCGTCAAGGCCGATGTCGCGAGCCTGTATCCCTCGTTGATGCGCTCGTTCCAGATCGGCCCGGCGCGCGACACGCTCGGGGCGTTGCTCGCGATCGTCGATCGCCTGGTCCAGCGCAGGCTCGCCGCCAAGGCCGCGGCGAAGGCCGCGCCGGCGGGCTCCGTGGAGCGCCAGACCCACGAGGCGATGTCGGCCGCGATGAAGCTCGTCGTCAATTCGGCGTACGGCTACCTCGCGGCGCCCGGCCTCACGCGCTTCGCGGACGTCGCCGCGGCGAACGAGGTGACGCGGCGCGGGCGCGAGGTGCTCGACACGATGTGCAAGGGGCTCGCGGCGCGCGGCGTGACGCTGCTCGAGGCCGACACCGATGGCGTGTACTTCGCGGTGCCCGCGACGTGGACCGAGGCCGACGAGCGCCGCGCCGTCGCCGAGGTCGGCGCGCTGCTGCCCGACCTCGTCCATCTCGAGTACGAGGGTCGCTACGCCGCGATGCTGTCGCACGAGCCCAAGAACTACGCGCTGCTCGATCATCGCGGCACGCTGGTGCTGCGCGGGGTCGCGTTTCGGTCGTCGCGCGCGGAGCCGTTCGGCGAGGCGTTCCTGCGCGAGGCGATCGGTCACTTGCTGCGCGGCGACGTCGTCGCGGTCCATCGCGCGTACCTCGCGGCGATCGCGGCGCTGCGCGACCGCACGGTCTCGACGTCCGCGGTGGCGTCGCGCGTGCGCCTGACCAAGAGCCCCGCCGACTACCACGCGGTGCGCGAGGTCCGCCGCGAGCTCGTGTACGAGGCGCTGCTCGCTGCGGGCCGTACCGCGTGGACGATCGGCGAGCGCGTGCGGATCGTTCGCACCGCCGGCGGCGGGACCGGCCTGGTCGACGAGGACGCGGCCGGCGCCGCCGCGGACTACGACGTCGAGCACTACGTGCGCGTGCTCCGCGTCACGTTCGCGTCGCGGCTCGCGCGCGCGTTCACCGCGGATGACTTCGCGACGCTGTTCGACGATCCCGATCAGCTCACGCTGTTCGCGCGGCCGATCGCGAGCATCCGGCCGATCCTCACCGTCGCACCGGTTGTGGGTGTTGCCGTTGCCGTCGAATGAACGCGGCGATCTGCGCCGGCACACCGGCGGTCTTGTGCGGTGCGTGGCCCGCGCTCGGCACGATCAGCTGCTCGTTTGGGCCACCGAGCTGGCGCGCGATCGCCGCGACCTGCGCGAGCGTGCCGTATTCGTCAGCCGCGCCCTGCACCACCAGCACCGGCGCCGTGATCCGCGGCAGGAACGACTCGAGGTTCCACGCGCGAAACGCGGGATCGAGCCACGCCCGGTTCCAGCCCCAGAACGCACCGTCGACCTCGGCGTGGTGACGCGCGAGCCGCGCGCGCAGATCGGTCGTTCGATACGCCTCCGCCGCGCGCGTGATCGACGCCACCGAGACGTCCTCGACGAACACGTGCGGCGCGATCAGCACGAGCGCGGTGACCGGCAGACCCGAGCCCGCGGCGATGATCGCGATCGAAGCGCCATCGCTGTGGCCGACGAGGATCGGCGCGTGGAGCGCGTAGTCGGCGAGCAGCGCGGGCAGCCGTGCGGCTTCGTCGTGCATGTAGGTGAGCGGCCGCGGCACCGCGACCGGCGAGGACCGGCCGTAGCCCTGCCGCGAGTACACCAGCGCCGCGCAGCCGGACGCGTCCGCGATCTGCGCCGGCACGTCGCGCCACGCCGAGACCGAGCCGAGCCCCTCGTGCAAGAACACGAGCTCCTGGCCGTGACATCG
>JBDTEH010000133.1:0-21615 GCA_039922635.1 Kofleriaceae bacterium
AGCGCTGCTCGTGGCGCTCGCTCGCGCGCGGCCCCCGCTTCGGCCGCCCGACCCGCTTGCGGCGTTCGCCCTTGCGAGCGCCACGTAGCTGTCCGTTCTTGTCCAGCGGCTTCGCGTACGCGCGAAAGTTCTGCTGCTGATGCCGCTGGAGGGGCCGCCGCGCCATTGCTGCACCATAACAACTCCGAGATCGATGGCAATCAATTTCGCCGATATTTGTGAATTCGAGGGAATCCGCGGCGACCTCTCATTGGCCTGATCCGGGGTACAGACCGGATTTCTGGCGCGGTCACTCGGCGAGACCGAGCCCACGCAGCTCGGCCAGCGCCTTGCCAGATCGCGCTCGCGAGCGAATCCTCGCGCGTCGAGAGCGCGATCGAGACGAGGGCACGGTCCCATTCCGCTTGATCGGCCACGCGTGCGAGCGCGGCCTCGACCAGATAGCCCAGCCGCTGCGCCGCGTGGACGAGCGACTCGGTCGCGGGGTCGGTCTTCTCGACCTACATGAAGGCCGCGACCACCACCTCCGCAGGGCGCTCGAGATGTGGGACGCCGGCGCATGCGCGGGCGGTTGCGCCGTCGCGTCTGCCGACCCGACTCGCGAGCCAACGGGGTTGGCCGCGTTGTACGAGGACTGCACGGTCACTGGTGTAACGAGGCCCCTAGGGACAAGTGTCTCCACTCGATAACCGCAGGGATCCGCGTGCGAGAGCGTTCCGAGGGTACCGATCACCTTGGATCACGACTTGCTGTCTTATCGTGGCCACAGGAGTCCGACGAACCATGAATCGCTTCTACGCCGTCTTGTTCGTCGCAGCCGTCACGGGTTGCGGCCCGAAAAACGCCGATAGCCTCTGCAACCAGGTGCCCGCGCCGGCGGCATGTGCGCAAGCATGCGACCCGACACCGGGCGCGGCGAACACCTGCCCGTCGGGCTATCACTGCTCGCCCGATGGCATGTGCGATCTGCAATGCACGCAGGGCGGCGGCGAATGCCCCGAGGGCGACACGTGCTCGCCGGACGGCTATTGCAACCAGGGCAGCAACATGGTGCCCGACGTCGACGCAAACTGCCCGGCGGTGCACTTCTCGCCGACCCCGACGATCCCGTCGATCGAGCTCGTGCTCGACCGCTCGGGCTCGATGGGCATGAGCGATATCTCGCCGACGCGGTACGGGGCGCTGCAGACGGCGCTGTTCGGCGCGGCCGGCGCGGTCACGACCAAGGAAGCGCAGGTCTACTTCGGCGAGGAGTTGTTTTCAGGCGACGAGCCGGGCTGCAACGATGGCCCGCCCGGCTCGCTCGACGTGACCAATTACTCGGCACCGCGCGCGCTGAACAATGCGGCTGCGATGACCACGCTCACCAGCAACCATCCGCCGGCTGGCAACACACCCACCGCGGCCGCGCTCGGTCAGGCCTATGCCGACTTCGCCACCAACCCACCACCGGCGGGCTCACCCGCGATCGTCTTGCTCGCAACCGACGGCGACCCGAACGGCTGCAACGGCGGCAACGATAACAACCGGTCGCCCAACGCAGCGACGGCGGCGTACACCAGTGGCATTCGCACGTTCATCATCGGCCTCGCGAACCTGAACCCGGCCTTCCTGCAGACGATGGCCAACGCGGGCGCGGGTACGACCAACGCGCCGTACTACACCGCAAACGACCCCTCGAGCCTGGTGACCGCGTTCAACACGATCATCAACGGCGTGATCTCGTGCGACCTCACGATCAACCAGGCGGTCGACCCGGCGTCGGCGCCGAACGCGACCGTGACGCTCGACGGCGCTAACCTGACGTACGGCACCGACTGGACGCTCGATCCGAACGGCATGATCATCCACATCGTCGGCAGCGCGTGCGACACGCTCAAGAACACGCCGAACGCGATGGTCGACGCGACGTTCCCCTGCGGTAGCGTGATCTTCTAGCCGCGAGGCTCGAGCGGGCGCGCCATGCGGAGCGCGCGCTGGCCGCGGTCGTAGGTGGCGGAGCCATCGACGACCGCGAAGTTGTTTCGAGCGTACAGCCGCTGCGCGGCGAGGTTGTCTTCGGCGACGGTGAGGCGCAGGTGGGTGATCTGCGAGCTCGGCGCGACGCGCTCGGCGACCTCGATCACGTGGTGGAGCAGGCGCGAGCCGATGCCGTAGTTCTGGTAGCTCGGCAGCACCGCGAGCGCGAGCAGGTCCGCGATGACCTGCGGCGAGCGCGTGAGGTCTTCGGTGTAGAAGCCGAGCATCGCGAAGCCGCGGCCGTGGCTCGGGCTGTCTTGCTCGATCCACGCGAGCACGCCCGGTTGCTCGAGCCACGACGGCAAGATCCGGGTGTAGTCCCCCAGGTCGCGATAGGCCTGGGCACCGGTCGCGACGATCCAGGGATGATCGGCCGGTTCGGCGCGACGGATCAGGCCGGACCGAGAGCTGGCGCTGGGCCGTGGTTCGACTGCCACGGCGAACGCTTAGCTCGCGTAGCCCCCGCCTTCGGCGGAATCACGTCCAGTGACGGGACGCGCCGGGCTGGCGGAGGCGGCGACGGCCGGCTTGCGAGCGGCGAGGGTCGAGCTGGTCATGCGCTCGACGGTGCCCTGAGCGAGCGGTGCGGCCGGCGCGGCAGCGTGCGCTGCGAGAGCGCGCAACGTGTAGCGGCCCGGAGAGCTACGAATGAAGAGCGAGCCTTCGCCCTTCTTCTTGATGTCCATCGACAGGTCACGAGCAACAACCGTGTCCGGTGTCTTCGACTTGCTAGGCAACCGTGCCCCCGCGAGCTCCACGATCTCGCGAACCGACATGGGTACTTCGGTCTCGCGAAGGATCTCTTCCACCACAGCAAGGCAACTCATGACCGTCGTACCTCCGTTTGATCTCGGACCGTCGAGACGCTGGTCATCCTAGCGCCGGCACGTCCGGGTTCCAGTCTTGACATCGAGTTTTTTTCACCATCGTGAACAGAGGTGAAACGAGGTTGAATTTTTCCTGGTTCCTGGTTCGTCTAGGGGTCCATGTCATTCGGAATCGTCGAGATCATCTCGTTGTTGCTCAGCCTCGGAGGTCTCGGGCTCTCGCCGAACCCGAAACCACCTACCGTGGATGCGTCGCTCCAGTACGGCGTGCCGGACGCGGACCTCGTGGTCCACTTCGACGCGGCGAGCGTCGTGCCCGGGAACTTCAAGGTCCTCGAGCAACTGCCCGTGCAACCGGAGATCCAGGCATCGCCCGAGCTGGCGAGGGCCGCGCGCCAGCTCGTCAACGAGGTCGAAGGCCCGCGCAACATGGCCAAGGGCATGATCGGCTTCGATCCGGTCAATGATCTGAGCGACGTGACCGCGTTCGTCAAGCACGTGGCGAATGCGGCGCAGCCGGCGTTCGTGGTGGTCGCACACGGCAAGTTCACGGCGGCGATGCTGGACAAGATCGCCAAGCTGACCGGCAAGCTGGTCGTCAAGCGGGGCGCGGCCTCGCTGATCGAGATGGGCGATGGCAACGCGGTGGCGCTCGCCAAGGATGGTGCGCTGCTCGCGGGCGCGGCGCCGATGATCGAGGAGCGGATCGCGGAGAGCTGGAGGGCGCCTTCGCACGCCGCCGGCACCAACCTGGGCCAGGCGGCCACCATGCTCGCAGGGCACCCCGTGTTCGGGATCTCGCTCACGGTGTCGCAGGCGATGCGCCAGCAGGTGTTGAAGGAGCATCCGGAGCAGAACTTCCTCACCGACCTGGTCCGCCGCGGCCACGGCAGCTCGTTCGCGCTCTATCGGGACGGCATCGGCTGGACGTTCGACGACAGCACCGCCGCCGGGCTCGCCCAGATGGCGATGTTCTCCGATGGCGTGGTCGACGTGCTCCGCGCGGCCCAGATCGCACCTCGCGGGTTCGCGAAGATCGCGATCGCGGCGCTCGATTCGTACAAGGGCCTCAACCCGCAGGTCGACGCGCTGATCGCGCACAAGGCCGACCTCGACAAGCTGACGGCGCTCTACACCGGCGATGGTCAGTTCAAGGCGAAGATCCAGAAGGACCCCCGAACCCTCAAGTTGAACGTGCGCTTGACCGGCAAGTCGCTGAGCGACGTCGTCCCGGTCGGCGTGATCGTGCCGATGGCCGCCATCGGCGTCTTGTTCGCGAGCCGTACCCAGGCGACGGTGCCGGTGCCGGCGGCGACCGCTCCCGCGCAGGCCCCGCCACCGGTGCGGAAGCCCGGCCACCGCTAATCGTTCGACGGCCGCCGCGCGCGGTCTCGGGACCAGGCGGCTAGCCCGCGAGCTCGCGCAGGTCGAGAATCATCTCGCGGATCTGGGTCAGGTCCTCGAAGTCCTGCTCGGCCCCAGGCGCCGCTTCGATCACGACCTCGTAGCTGACCTCGATGATCATGTCGTCGTCGACGTCGGGGACGACCTCGCCGCGCAGCGTATCGCGGCGTTCGCCGACGCGGCGCTCGTAGCGGAACACGCGCGAGTCGGGCTTGCCGAGCCGGCGATCGCGCTTGCGGCGCTCCCGCGAGATGGCCTCCTTGAGCGCCGCGATCGTGACGGGCATCGGATCGAGGTCGAGCAACTGGCCCGCGCAGTTGAAGCACATCGGCTTCCAGCCGCCGAACAGCTCCACGCTCTTGAGGAAGCGCCTGCGCTTCTCGGTACATGTGACGCAGCGCGCCCCCACGCCGACCGGGCGAGCGTCGACCCAGCGGCCGTAGCATCCCCAGCAGCGGCCGCGCCGGAGCTCGCCGACACGCGCGTTGCAGACTTCACAGACGCAGGAGCCAAACTGGGTGCCGGGTCCGAGGATCTCCACTCCATCGGTGGTAGGCCGGGCGCTTTGCGGTCGCAAGTTTTCGGCTACGCTCTCCTGTCCGTGCCGTCGACGCGCGCCCTGATCCATGCACCGTGGTCGGCCTCGAAGGTCGCGATGGCGCTGCGCTGTCCGCGGCTGTTCCATTTTCGCTACGTCGACAAGATCAAGGAGCCCGAGGTCATGCCGGAGACCCGCCTGGGCAAGGCGGTGCACCAGGCGCTCGAGCTCGTGCTGCAACAGACCCCGATCGCCGAGGCGATCGCGAAGCTCCGCGCCGAGCTACCCAACGAACACGAGCAGCTGCGGTTCGATTCGCTGTGCACGGGCATCGAGCCGTTCGCGACCCGGATCGCCGCGTTCCGCCGCCGGCGCCGGGTCGCGCGCCAGCTCGTCGAGTATTCGCTCGCGGTGCGCGAAGACTTCAGCGTCACCCAGTTCTACGCCGGTGACGCCTACTACCGCGGCGTGATCGACCTGGGGTACGTGTTCTCCGACGACTCGATCGCGCTGGTCGACCACAAGACGGGCGCGCGGATCCCGGGGACGTCGATCACCGATCAGCTCGAGGGCTACGCGGTGCTCGCAGCCGCGGCGTTTCGCCACGTCCGCCAGTTCTGGCTCGGCATCCACTGGGTCGCCGAGCGCGCGGTCGAGTGGAGCGCGCCGATCAAGCCCGAGATGATCGTCGACGAGCTGGTGCCGGACCTGCTCGACAACATCGAGGCGGCCGCGCTCGCGGTCGACGACGGCCCGCGCGCGAACCCCGGCACCTACTGCGATCGGTGCAGCTACCGCGACCGGTGCCCGGCGAGCCGCGAGCACCGCTTCGAGCCGGTCGAATACTACGAACACGACGACGACTAGCTCCATGGCGCTGATCGAACCAGACCTGCCCGCAGTCCCCCGCGTCGCCGAGGTCGCGATCGAGCGCAGCGACGGCATGACGCGGACGCAGAGCCACGACCGGGTCGTCGTCGAGGCGCCGCTCCAGATCCGCGCCCGCGGCGTACCGGTCGCGACGATCATGAGGACACCCGGCCACGATCTCGAGCTCGTGCGCGGTCTGCTCCACGCCGAGTCGGTCGCGGCGTGCGCGATGGCGCAGGACGGCGAGGATGGCGTCGAGCTCGACACCACCGCGGCGCTGTTCGAGCGCCGTGGCCTGCTCGCGAGCGCCGCGTGTGGGGTGTGCGGCCGCGTGGCGATCGCGGATCTCGAGACCCGCGCGACGAGCGTCGACAGTGACGCCGGCACGACCCTCGAGGTGATCACGAGCTTGCCCGCGAAGCTGCGCGAGGCCCAGCAGCTGTTCGACGACACCGGCGGCCTCCACGCCGCCGCGCTGTTCACGCTCGGCGGCGAGCGGGTCGCCGTGCGCGAGGACGTCGGCCGTCACAACGCGGTCGACAAGCTGGTCGGCTGGGCGATCACCGCGCAGCTCGATCCGGCACGCCACCTGTTATTCCTCAGCGGCCGCGCTGGCTACGAGTTGGTCCAGAAGGCGATCATGTTTCAACTGCCGATCGTGGCGTCGGTCTCGGCGCCCTCGTCGCTCGCGATCGAGCTGGCCGAGCGCTTCAACGTCTCGCTGGTCGGGTTTGTTCGCGGGGCGCGCGCGAATGTCTACGCCCACGGATGGCGGTTGCGCTAGCGCTGCGAATCACCTAGGTTCTCGTCGATGATTCGCCTGTACGCGTTGGTAGCAGTCGTCGCCGTGTGCGCGTGCGGCAAGAGCAAGGATCGCCCGAACGCCGAATCGAAAGTCGCCGAAGGCACGGTCGCCGGCGTCGCACCGGTCAAGCCCGCGGTGCCACCCGCGAAGGCCGCGGCGCGTGGCGCCGAGCACCCGGTGTACTCACTCGTCGACAACCGGCTCGCGGCGCACCTCCACCGCGGAGGCGGCCTGCTCGTCGATGGAGGCTCGGCGGGGTTCGCGAAGTACGTGCGGTTCGCCAATCAATTGAGCTCGAACGCGAAGCACGCGTGGGATCTGCGCCAGAGCGAAGGCAGCCTCGAGGTCGCGAAGATGACCGGCAAGAGCGCGAGCGTGTTCGTGCCGCTCACCGCGGCCGAGGTCGCACGCCCGACCGTGCGGCTGCGCGCCTTCGTCGGCGACGATGCGAACATCTCGATCAAGGTCAACGACCACAAGGATCTCAACGGCAAGCTGACCAAGGGCTGGTCCACGGTCGAGCTGACCGTACCGCCCGATCAGTTGAGGGCCGGCGAGAACGCGATCACACTGTTCGCGAACAAGCCCGGCCTCGAGCTCGCGTGGATCCAGATCGGCGGGACGGCCGCACCCGACGACGCGACGGCCGCGAAGTTCTTCGAGCCCGCCTCGAAGTCCTTGCTGTTACCTCAGCAGGCCGGCATGACCTGGTTCGTCGCGATCCCCGACAAGGCGAAGCTGACGGGCGATCTGTCCGATGGCGCCTGCACGGTCGAGGTGGTCGCGACCGGCGACGACGGTCGCGTCGTCGAGGGCAAGCTGACCGGCACCGGTAGCGCGGTCGATCTCTCCGCGCTCGGCGGCAAGGCCGCGCGACTTGATCTCGAAGGCGCGGGCTGCCCCGAGACCCGGCTCGCCAACGCGGCGCTCGTCGTGCCCGGAGAGGCCGTGAAGATGAAGCGCGGACCGGAGATCAAGGCGCCGAAATACGTCGTGTTCATCATCATGGACTCGCTGCGCGCCGACCGGATCCGTTTGTTCAATCCCAAGGCGCGGCCCGAGACGCCCAACTGGGACAAGCTCGGCGAGACCTCGGCGGTGTTCCTCAACACGTACGTCCAGGGCAACGAGTCGCAGGTCTCGCACGCGTCGATCTGGTCGTCGAACTACCTCGCGAAGCACCACGCGATCGAGATGAAGGATCACCTCGCCGAGAAGTGGACGACGATCGACGAGGTCGCGAAGGCCGCAGGCAAGTACGTCGCCGGCGCCTCGGGCAACGGCTACATCCGCCCCGCGCGAGGCTTCGGCAAGTCGTGGAATCAGTTCGTCAACCACATCGAGAAGGGGTTGGGCCTCCGGGGCGCCGACATCATGGACAAGGGGCTTTCGTTCGTCGCGCCGCGCAAGGACCAACCGTGGTTCCTCTACCTCGGCTTCATCGACACCCACGTGACGTGGCGCGCGAAGCAGCCGTGGATGGACAAGTACGACGGCGGCTACAAGGGCCGGTTCGAGAAGGAGTATGGCGATGACGGCCCGCACGGCTCTAACGGCAAGGACCTGACCGAGAAGGAAGAGAACCACGTCCGCGCGCTGTACGACTCGAACGTGTCTTATCAGGACGACCTGCTCGGCCAGCTCCAGACCAAGCTGACCGACTGGGGCATCTGGGATCAGACGATGCTCGTGGTCACCGCGGATCACGGCGACGAGCAATGGGAGGACGGCCGCGTCGGCCACGGCGGCAGCGAGCGCGAGACCCTGCTCCACGTGCCATTGTTGATCCATTACCCACCGCTGTTTCCGGCGGCGCGGGTCACCGAAGGGGTCGAGGCGATCGACATCTTGCCGACGATCGCGGACGCGCTGGGCGTCGCCCACGATCCCGAGTGGCAGGGCCTCTCGCTCGTGCCGGTCGCGAACGGTCAGGGCGGCGGCTATCCGTGGATGAGCTACTCGTCGCAGTACGAGAACTCGCACGCGGGGCGGATCGGCCACTGGAAGGTCAAGCTGATGGGCACCGGCCAGCCCCACGTCTTTAACCTCGCGAAGGATCCGGACGAGAAGGATGACCTCTACGGCAAGGCGTCGGCAGAGATCGGGACCCGCACGGTGCTCGATCCGCTGTGGACGCTGCGCCAGTGGAATGTCGAATGGAAGAAGGCCCAGTGGGGGAACGCGTCCGACGTCTCGAGCCGGTTCGCGTCCGACCTCGGTGAGTGACTCGCTGACACCGACCGAGGGCGCGCGGTTCTTGCTCGAGCGGCTCGCCGAGCACGCCGTCGCCGCCGAGTATCGCGCGACGATCTTCACGCCGTCGGCGACCCATGCCGGCAGCGCGCAGCTCGGCGACGACGGCAGCGCGATCGTCACGATCGCCGGCGCGCCGGCCGAGCTCGTCGAGGTGATGCACATGCTCGCGAAGCTGACCGCGCGCTCCGCGGCGAAGAAGCGCGAGGCTGGGCTGCCACCCTGGCCCGCACGCGTGCTGCGCTGGCGTGGGCCCGGGCGCGGCTAGGAGGTACAATACGCGGATGGCCGCGAACGACGCCCGCGTGCTCGCTGCGAGGCTCGCGCTGATCGATCGGATCCGCGCTGTCGAGTTTCGGCTCGCGCGTGCGGCGCAAACCGAAGCCGCACGCACCGCGTTGAACGAGCACCTGCACACCCTCGGCAACGCGGTTCAGGTCGTCGATCTCGCCTCCGCGCAGCTCGTCAAGCGGCTCCCCGATCCGGACGGCCTCGTCGCGGACCTGCGCGCCGCGGCGGCCGAGGCCCACGCGACGTTCATCAAGATCGTCGCGCTCGCGGACCCCGCGCCCCGCGCCCCGGTGACCGCACCATTCGCCGCGACCGTGCGCGCCGCGCTCGACGTGGTCCGTCACGCCCTGCCGGTCGAGGTCACGGTTCACGACGAGCTCCTGGCGTCCACCGGTAGCTGCCGGCTCGCCGCCGACGAGCTCGAGGTGCTCGCGATCGCGATCCTGCTCGACGCGCACGCGGCTCCCATGCTCGAGCTCGCGCTGCGCGAGCGCACGATCGACGGCGCCCCGTGGTTCGAGCTGATCCGCCGCGAGACCCGGCCCGGCGAGCTCAGCCTCGACCGCGAGCTCGTGCCACCGTCGTTGCTCGTGGTCGTGGACGAGCTCGCACGGCTCGGCGGCGGGGAGCTCTCGCTCGCACCGGGTCGCCATGGCCACGAGCTGGTCGTCGCGCTGCCTAGTGTTCCCAGGTGAGCCCGGCTTCGATAAACGCGCTCGTCCGGGACGGTAACAACGCGAAGCCCGGGTAGGCGTACCGGAACACGTCGGTGTGGAAGAACAGCATCATGCGCGCGTCGCTCGGCGAGTCGGGCTCGCTGATCGCGGTCGCGACGTCCACGCTGCCGAGATTGCCGACCTGGCGGCCGAGCTCCTTATCCGACGAGTAGTTCGCGTACATCGCGGGCCCCATCGTGTACTTGTCCTCGAAGAAGCTCGCCCGGCTCTGCACGTACAAGCGGTAGCCGAGTTGCAAGCGCCAGCTCGCCTTCGCGATCCGCAGGTCGACCGCCGGCGTCAGGCTATCGATGCCCCAGCTGTCGTGGGCCGCGCGCACCGCGCCATGCAAGCCGATGCCGAGGGCGAGCGCGTGGACCCACTCCCCCGTGACCGCGGTGGCGAGGCGCGTCTCGGGCAGCTTCTCGGGCAGCCCGTCGGCCGACCCGATCGTGTTGCCGAACGTGATCTGACCGGTCGACAGAGTCGTCGTCGTCCACGCGCCGAACCGCACGCTGCGATACGGAGAGGCCTGATCGCCGTCGGAGAGCTTACCGTCGTAGCGCACGCGGACGGCGTCGGTCGGCGTCAACACCCTCGCCACGCCGCCGGACCATCCGATCGCATACATCTTGCGATGCAGCATCGGATCGAGGACGCTCGACACCCAGTTGTCGGTGGCCGTGAAGCCGCCGAGTAACGTGGTGTTGCGATCGGCGATATCGACCGAGCCATTGAGCCCCGCGCTGACGCTCGCGTAGTCGCGCTCGCTCGCGGCCGAGGCCGTGACGTCGAGGGCGTGGCCGCGGGTATCGTTCCAGCCCACGCCGACCGTACCGAGGTAGCGGGTATCGCTCATCTCACCACCGCTCGTCGAGCTGCGGCCGGACGCACCGGTCACGACGTCGACCTTGCCGAGCGCCGGTGACGTCTTGACATCGACCGACGCGCTCGAGACTGCATCGACCACAGAGGTCGCGGTCACCGACCAGTGGCCCCACAGCTTGGTGGCCGTCGCGAGGCCGCGGATCACGGTCGTGGCGTCGGAGTCGTGATAGACCCCGAGACGGCCGGTGCCGGTCATCGGCTCGGCGTCTGATACCGCCACTGGTGTCGCTTGATCCGGAGCGGTTGGCTTCTCGCCACCGAGTACGTCGCGATAATCGTCCGGGCTCGGCGTGTCGGATCCGTCGCCCGGGTTTGGCGCCGGTGCGGGTGCAGGCGTCGTGGGCGTCTCGCCCGGGGCTTGGGCCGATGCCGCAGCGGTCATCGCCGCGATCAGCACGAGCGGCCGGATCAGTTGCATCCGCATCCCGCGCCGGCCGTGCCGGGACCCGCGCTCTGATACGTGCCGCCTTCGGTGATCTCGAGGATCGAATCGCGCTGCGCTTCAGCGGCGGGATCCATCTGGAACTGCATCGACGGATTCGCGAGCTTCTCGCGCTGCGACGCTCGCACGTGCGTGCAGCCGGCGAGCGCCACGATCAGGACAACAAGGCGGATCACGAGCTTCAGGCTACCGCTGGTACCTGCAACGTGATCGACGTTCGTGCGCTCGCGTGCCCAGCATCACGAAGACTCAGATTTTCGAGATCTGGCGCACTCGCGATCATTCGCGTTCTCATCACCGTCTCATCACCGTCTCATCACCGTCTCATCACCGTCTCATCACCGCCTCATCACCGCCTCATCACCGCCTCATCAGCGGGCGCCGCAACGTCGTCAGCGATGCATCCGCAAGCGCGCCGTCGACGCGCGCGGTGGGCTCGCCCACGCGCCGCCGTGCTCGAGCTGGCGGCCGCGGTCGAACACGCCCTCGGGCAGCGTGCCGGAAAACGCTCCCTGCAGCGCCTCGGCGAGCTCGAGCGCGGTCGCGAACCGCTGCTGCGGGTTCTTCGCCATGCCGATCGCCAGCACCAGATCGAGCTCCGGTGGCAGGTCGGCGAGCAGCGAGGGCCGGCGCGGCCGGGTATGGACGACCTTGTACAGGGTCTCGGCGATCTCGCCGCTCGCGAACGGGGGTTGACCGGTGAGGCCGCGATACGCGATCGCCGCGAGCGCGTAGAGATCGGTCAGGTGGTCGACCGGGGCGCCCGAGGCCTGCTCCGGCGCCATGTAGGACGGCGTGCCGACGACCTGCCCCGCGGTCAACGTGTCGCCCTGGTCGAGCCCACGCGCGATGCCGAAATCGAGGATCTTCCACACGCCGCGATGCCCGGCGCGCTGCGCATAGAACACGTTCTGCGGCTTGAGATCGCGGTGCACGATGCCGGCGGCCGCCGCGGCCGTGATGCCTGCACCGATCTGCGCGACCATCTCGACGATCTCGAGCGCCGGCACCTTGCGGGCACGCAGCATCTCCGCGAGCGTCTCGCCCTCGAGCTTCTCCATCACGAGGTACGGCACCGGCTGCTCGCCGACATCGACGACGCGCACGATGTGCGGCGAGATCAGCCCGGCCGCGGTGCGTAGCTCGCGCAAGAACCGCAGCACGTGGTGCGGATTGCCGAGCGAGGCCTGGGACAGCAGCTTGATCGCGACCACGCCTTGCGAGCCCTGGGCCTCGTAGACCTCGCCCATCGCGCCGCGCCCGATCATGCCGCCGAGCTTGTACGAGCCGATCGTCTGGTCGGAGAACCGGCCACGGCCGGTGCGCAGCGCGCGGTCGAGCTCCTCGCGGGCCTCGAGCAGCAGCGCCTCGCGGTGGGCGGCGAGCCGGACCGCACGCTCGAGCTCGACGAGCGACAGCAACGCGGTCGCGCGAGAGATCCGAGCGGTGATGAACGTCGCCGCCAGCACCGCCTGGACCAGCGCCTGGATCACGATCATCTCGAGCCGCGTGAGGCCGCTGGGATGGATCATCCCGGTGTCGTGGGCGCCCGCGATCACGAGCACCGCGACGAGCAACTGCATGCCGGAGCACACCGCGTAGACGGCGAACGCGAGGCGCGAGCTCCGGCCCAGACCGGTGAAGTACACGCCGAGCACCAGCACGACCGCGACGGGCGAAAATGCCCCGAAAAATGGGATCGCGGTCGTCACACACGCGGCCGGCACGAACCAGCCGAGCGCCGTCGACGGTAAGGAGAATGCCTGGGGGTCGCGGGTGCGGTTATACAAGAACGCGATCGCGACCAACGACACCGCGCACGCGACCAGCACGAGCGCGCTCGCCGTCGGCTCCCCGGGCAACAGCGGCACCGCGGCCACGCCGAGCATCGCGATGACGCACGCGATCAGGCAGAACTTGCGGGTCCGGAGGATCTCGTCGCGCTCGAGCGCTTCGAGCGGCGAGCCCACGGTCGTCGCGTTGCTGGTCCCGGTCGGCGGTTGCGGCGGCCGCGCCGCGTCGCCCGGCTGCGCTACGGTCGGCGGCTCCCATGCACGCCCGTCGGGGCTCGCGCTCGGAAGCCGGCGTGGCTGCTGCACCGTGTAGCCGGCCCCGCTCGCCTCCGATTCGCGCTCGCCGCTCACGCCTGTCCAGCATATCGGAGCACCGTGGCCAACCCTAGGACGATCAGCCGCCGCCCCGCATCGCCGCGGTCGGCGACGGCATCGCGAGCAGCCAGGCACCGCCGCGCTCGAGCGCACGCCCTCGCGCCGCGACCGCGGCCGGCAGCGCCCCCGCGAGCGCGGCGCGCAACGCCTCCACCAGGTCCCCCGCCGTGCCGAACCGATCGTCGCGGTTCCGGGCCATGCCGATCGCCAGCACGAGGTCGAGCTCGTGGGGCAGCTTCGCGACCTCCGACGGCCGCCGCGGCCGGGTGTGGACCACGCGGTACAGGGTCTCGGCGACCTCGCCGCCGGCGTACGGCGGTTGCCCGGTCAACGCGCGATAGAGGATCGCCGCGAGCGCATACCGATCCGTCGCGTAGTCGACCGCGCCGCCACTGGCCTGCTCCGGCGCCATGTAGGTCGGCGTGCCGACGATATCGCCGCGGGTCAAGGTGTCGCTCTGCTCGATCAGCCGCGAGACGCCGAAGTCGAGCACCTTCCACACGCCACGATCTCGAAACACGTTCTGCGGCTTGAGATCGCGGTGGACGACGCCGGCCTCGGCCGCGGCGGTGATCCCGATCCCGACCTGGTGTGCGAGCTCGAGCGCCTCGGCCGGTGCGAGCGAGCGCTTACCGCGCAAGATCTCCGACAGCGACTGGCCCTCGAGCTTCTCCATCACGAGGTACGGGACCGGCTGCTCGCCGACCTCGATCACGCGCGCGACGTGCGGCGAGACGATGCTCGCCGCGGTGCGCAGCTCGCGCATGAATCGCACCACGTGGTTCGGGTTCGACAGCGAGGCCTGCGAGAGCACCTTGATCGCGACGGGCCCGTTCGCGTCTTGCGCCGCGTAGACCTCGCCCATCGCGCCGCGGCCGAGTACCTCACCGAGCGTGTAGCCGCCGAGCACCTGCTCGCTGAACCGGCCGCGTCCGGGACGCAGCGCGCGATCGAGCTCCTCGCGCGCCTCGAGCAGGAGCGCCTCGCGATGTGCGGCGAGCCGCACCGCCTGTTCGAGCTCGCCGAGCGCGAACAAGGTCGCGCGCCGCGACATCCGCGCCGTGACCAACGTCGCGAACAGGATCGCCTGGACCAGCAGCTGCACGACGATCTGATCGCGCATCGACAGGCCCGTGGGGTGGACCAGCCCGGTGTCGCGATAGCCCATGATCACGAGCGCCCCGCACACGCCCTGCATGCCGGCGCACACCGCATAGAGCACGAGCGTGAGCCGCAGGCTGCGCCCGAGGCCGACGAAGTAGATGCCGAGCACCAAGATAATCCCCACCGGCGAGAACGAGCCGAAGAACGGGACCGCGAGCGACGCGCAGGCTCCGGGGATGATCCACGCGAGGTTCGTGCTCGGCCGGCGAAACTGCGCGAGGTCTCGCGTGCGCAGGAACAGGACCAGCATGCCGAGCATCGCCGCGGCGACGGCGGCGAGGAACACCCGCGTCACCACCGGATCGCCCGGCAAGGTCGTCGCGCCCGCAGCGCCGACCACGGCGATGCACGTGCCGATCAGGCAGAACCGTCGCGTCCGCAGGATCTCGTCCTTCTCGAGCGCCTCGAGTGGCGAGTTGATCGTCGTGACCACGCTCGGCGCCGGCGTCCGTGGATGCGCGTGCGGCTCGGCGACGGTCTCGGCTTCCGTGGCCATGATTAGCGACGGCCGCGGCCGCGGCCCAACGACTGCTCGACCAGCGGCCGCAGATCATCGACGAGCTCCGGCGCACAGACCAGGCGGATCGCGGCGGTGGGCTGGCCGAGCGGCATGTCCTCGAGCAGCCGGGACAACGTCACCGCGCCGTACTTCGGGTGATCGATGACGTGGAGCTCCTCGTCGTCGTCCCCGCGGCCCGGAGTGAATCCGGCCCGCTCATGTTTGGGCGCGAGGTACGCCGCGTGGCGCGCGGTGTCGAGATGCACGTAGCTCGTCGCGGCGGCTCCGAACCGCCGTTGCGCGACCTCGAGCGCGGCGGGCCACAGCCGCTCGGCGAGCGGGCGATCATCGCCGAGGTCGAACGTCTTGAACAAGCGCCTCCGGACCAGCCGATTCGCGAGATCGTGGAGCACCGGGTCGCACGGTCCGGTCGCGCCGTCGATCCCGGCCCATCGATCGAGCGCGACGGTGAGCGAGATGTCGTGCAGCCGGAGGTAGTCGGCGACCGCGACCGTTTGGCCACGCGCCATCGCCGCACCGATCTCGAGCCCCGCCGGCTCGTTGCCCTGGCGCGCGAGCTCCGCGAACCGCTCGAGCGTCTTGATGAACATCCACTCCGCCGCGCGCACGGTCTTGTGGTGATAGACCTGCGCGTACATGTACGAGCGCGCGAACAGGTACTGCTCGACCGCGTACATGCCGCGGCGGTAGTCGACGACGAGGTCGAGCGGATCGTCGGCGCGATCCGAGCGGATCGGCGCGATCTGGATCGCGTGGATGATCCAGTCGAGATCGTAGGTCGCGTAGCCGGCGCCTGAGTAGTGGCCGTCGCGCAACAGGTAGTCGAGCCGGTCGACATCGAGCTGCGAGCTGACCAGCTTGCGCGCGAAGTGCGGCTTGTAGTCCTTGCCCCAGAACGACTTCAGCGTGTGCGGCAGCCCGGGCTCGAGCTGCTCGAGCGCCGCGACGAGCTCCGGATCCTCGGTCGCGATCCGCGCGCCCCATCGCTCGTGATCGTGGCCCGAGAACACGTGCTCGAACGCGTGCGAGAACGGGCCGTGTCCGATGTCGTGGAGCAGGGCGGCGACCTTGACGTGGCGCGCGACCTGGGGATCGAGCTCGAGCCGGCGGGCGACGCGTTGGGCGATGTGAAACGCGCCGAGTGCGTGGCCGAACCGCGAGTGCTCCGCGCCTGGATACACCAGCCAGGCAAACCCCATCTGCTTGATGCGACGCATGCGCTGCATCGCGAGCGTGTCGATCAGCTCGGCGATCGGACGGTCCTCGCCCTTGAGCTCGATCAGCCCGTGGACGGGGTCGCGAAACACGCGATCCTTCACGCCTACCATCCTAGTACATGGAGAGGTTGTTTGAGATATTCGCGCACGGGCGAGCGGCCTTCTCGACGACCAACGTCAGCCAGTTCGGGCTCGACGCGGGTTCTGCGACGGAAGCTCCAGCTCACGCCGAGCTGACGCAGTATCCTGGAGGCGCTTGCAACGGTCGCCCGAACCCATAGCACCCGACCCGTTCGGACCGTACGAGGTCTACGAGCGGCTCGGCGTGGGCGGCATGGCGACGGTGGATCGCGCGAAGAAGCGCGGCGAGGCTGGGGTCGAGCGCTCGGTCGCGCTCAAGCGGGTGGTGTCGGATCTCTCGGAGGATCCGACGTTCGTCGAGTCGTTCATCCGCGAGGCGAAGCTCAGCTCGCTGCTGATCCACCCGAACATCGCGCAGATCTACGACTTCGGCCGGATCCACGAAACCTACTTTATCGCGATGGAGCTGGTCCCGGGCTTCGACCTGCGCGAGCTGTTGCGCTACGCGAACCGCGCGAACGAAGCGATCCCGCACGCCGTCGTGTTGTCGATCCTCGGCGAGATGTGCGACGCGCTCGAGTACGCGCACACCCGCGTCGACGAACGGGGCCAGCCGCTCCGGATCGTGCATCGCGACCTCTCGCCATCGAACATCATCGTCGCGCACACCGGCCACACGAAGGTGATCGACTTCGGCATCGCGAAGGCGAACCGCCAGACCAAGGGCAAGCTCGGCTACATGTCGCCGGAGGCCGCGCGCGGCATCCGGACCGGCCCGGTGACCGACGTGTTCTCGATGGGGGTCGTCGCGTGGGAGCTCGTCACCGCGTCGCCGCTGTTCTCCGCGCGCACCGACTCCGAGACGATGCGCAAGCTCCGCGAGGCCGCGGTGCCCCCGCCCTCGACGCTCAACCCGGCGTGCCCGCACGAGCTCGATCGGTTGATCCTGTCCGCGCTCGAGCGTGACAGCACGCGGCGGCTCGCGAGCGCCGGGCAGTTCCGCCGCGGCCTCGACCAGATCGCGGCGCGTGCCGGGCTGAAGACCGGGTCGCGCGTGGTCGGCGAGTGGATCCGCCCGTTACTCCAGCCCGAGGCCTCGTCGATGCCGCACCCGGCGTCACCGGGACAGGTCGCGCTGAGGCGCTCGCGCGAAGCCATCCAGCTCGCCGCCGAGATCTGGGGCGAGGATGCCGCGGCCCGCCGGATCGCTGCTGGCTCGAGCCCGGGCGCGCTGCCATCGACGGCGACCCCGGTGCCCCAACTCACGCCCCAACTCACGCCCCCGACGCGCCGGTCGTCGGCGCACATCGTCGAGCACTATATCCCCGGCTACCTGCCGGCCGGGACGCAGCAGAGCACGCCGGAGGTCGTGGCCGCCGCCCCGCCGCGTCGCAGCCGCAAACCGATCTATCTGGTGATCGCGCTGGCCGCGATCGCGGCCGCGCTCCTGGTCGTGCTGCTGGCGTCGTGACGACTACGAGCAAAAAAGTCGGGGTGACAAGACTCGAACTTGCAACTTCTCGCACCCAAAACGAGCGCGCTACCAATTGCGCTACACCCCGGTGCCTACGAGATACCCAAAATCCCGCGTCGTCGCAAGCACGGAACCTCGGTTACCAACGCCTACCAACGTCTGGGTAGGTAGCCGAAACTACGAGAGGCGCGGGCCTTGCGACACCGCGCCTCGTCGGAGCTGGTCCCAGCCGCCTACTTCTTCTTCGGCTCTTCGGCGGTTGGCACCGGCGCGTCCGGCACGTCGGTCTTGACCGTCGGGGTCTTGCCGCCGGCCCAGGCGAAGTAGTTGCGCACCATCGTGGTCTCGTTGTTGAGATCACCGAGCGTCGACTTGCCGGCGCCCGCCTTGACCGCGGCATCGAGCTTCTGCTCGCAGTTGGTGCACGGGACCTTCGCGATCTTCGGAAGCGCGAGCAGGATCGATTGCCGCATCAGGCGATCGTCCGTCTTCGCCGCGTCGAGCAGCGCGTCGGTGAAGCTGGCGGCCTTGGGGCCTTGCTTGCCGACCTCGAGCATCGCGCGCTCGACTTCACCGTCGAGGAGCCCGGCCTTGTCGTCCTTGCTCCACGAGTCGACACCCTTGATGTAGTTGGTCACGAACTTGACCGCCTGATCGGGGGTCTCCTTGAGCGTGCCGACGTAGCAGTTGAGGTCCTGCTTGCAGCGGATCGCGACCTCGACCCGCGCGATGTGGATCTGGAACATGTGGGCGTAGTTGATGTAGTCCTTCGCGGCGCCGTCCGCATTGTTGAACGGTGCCGTCGCATCGCGGTGCTTCTTCTTCGCGACCTTGAAGTCCTCTTCGGCCTTCTTGGCGCGCTCGGTCGCGTCCTTGATGTCTTGCGCGGTCTTCGACGGGTCGTGCGTGGTCTTGAGGGCGTCGGACTTCGCGTCCTCGACCTTCTTCTTGGCGGCGTCGAAGTCCTTGTCCGCCGCGGCCTTCTCGCCCTTCTTGCTGTCGGCTTCCTTCCGCTTCTTGTCGCTCGCGTCGTAGTACTTCTGCGCGAGCTCGTTCAAGAGCTTGATATCGGCCGGGTCGTGCGAGAGCCGCGCGAACGCGGTCGCCGCCTCGGTGCGGAGGTTCTGATCGGCGTTGTTGTCGGCCGCGATCTTGCCGAGCTCGGGGACGCCGCTATCGTCGCGTGCGACGAACGGATACGCGCCGACGGCGAGGATCCGGATCATCAGCTTGTCGCCACCCTCGGCCGGTGCGGCGGCGGGTGCGCCTCGCTTGCCCCTGCCCTTGGCCGCCGCGGGTGCGGGACCGCCCGCCCACATCGCGCGGAGCTTGTCGGCGCCGGTGGGCGCGCCGATCTTCTTCAACGCGTCGAAGATCGCGTTGTAGTTCGTCGAGCTGCTCGGCTGATCGTCGGAGTAGTACTGCGGCAACATCGGGCGATCGAGCGCCGCGAGCAGGTCGGGTACCGCGGCCGGATCGTAGAAGTCGCCGAGCACGACGGCGGCATAGAAGTCCTTCGCCGAGACCGGCAGGCAGTCCTTCGAATCGCCCTTGTCGCCACAGTACTGGTCGAGCCGCTTGTCCTTGAACAGCTGGTTGACCTCGGCGTGCTCGCCACGGAGGATCTTGCGGAGCTCCGCTTCGGCGGTCGGGCCCGAGGCGACGAGCGCGCGGCGGACCTGCGCGAACAGCTCCGGCGTGCGGTACATCGAGAGCACGAGCGTCTTGACCGCGCTGGGCACACGCAGATCGGCGAGCGCGTTGATCGAAGCGCCGGTGACGCCGAGGAACAAGCCGTACTTCTCCTCGAGGGCGCGGGCCTGCTCCTTGTCCTTCGCGGTGCGCGGATGATCCGGCGGATCACGATCGATGATCTTGACCAGCGCGGCGGAGGCCTTGGGCTTGTCGGTATCGTACTTGCCGATCGCGCGGATCGCGGAGACCTCGGCGGCGATCAGCTTCTTGGTCACCGGCTTGGACGCGATGTCGATCAGCGGGTCGAGCCCGCCGTCGATCTTCGCCTCGCCGAGGGCGTCGGCGGCCTTCTGCGCCGAGTCGACCGAGCGCGGATTCGCCTCGTCGACCTCGGTCAACGCCTTGGTCAGGAACGGCAGCGCCTTGTCCCAGTTCGCGGGCCGACCGCTGCTCTCGAAATCTGTCATGTACGTCGCCTTCGCCTGTTCGGGCGTCAGCGGACGTGCGAGCGAGATGATCACCTGGAGCAGGCGAACGGGCTTGCCCTGATCGATCCAGGCCTGTCCGAGCGCCTCGATCGCGCTCGGATCGCCGAGCTGTTCGAGTTGCGTGACTGCCCGCTCCGCTTCGCGCGGATCGTTCAGCTTCTTGGTCCAGGTCTTGGCCTTGTACGGGTTGTCCGGACAGCCGGCTTGGCTGGCGAGCATGATCGCCAGCACGACAAACGAGAGTCGCCTCATATGATTCCTCCGCCTCGCCGGGGCGCGCTCGGGCGCTCCGAACTCGCTCGTCGGCATGGGCAGTTCCTACTTGTTCTTCACGGCGAACAACAGGTTGTCGAACCCGGCCGCCTTGGCCGTGTTGACGATCTTGTTGATCAACCGCGCGTCGGTCGACTCGTCAGCCTGCAGGATCGCGAGACCATCGGGGCAGATCTTGCCCGGCTGGGGCCGGATGTTCTGCTTGGCATCCTCGCAAGCCTTCGCGAGGTCCTTGGGCAACTTGCCCATGCCGACGTCCTCTTTGATCTTCTTGGCGGCCGCATCGAGACGCTCGAACAGAGCGTCGATCTTGAAGGTGGGCGAATCGTCACGCAGCACGCTGTCCACCGTCGCGACGAGCTGACCTTGATAGGTGATCTCGTCCTTGGTCACGATGATGACGGGAGCCTGCTGCAACGTTTCGTGCGAGTCGGCGATCGGCAGATCCAGGCCCTTCTGAGCCTGAAGCAGCTGACCGCTCGACGAGAACACCATCAGCAGGAACGTGACCAAGATCGTCATCATGTCGACGAACGGGGTCAGGTTCAACGCGATGTTCGCTGCTCGACCGCCGGACGTGGAGCCCGACTTCTTGACGAGGTGCTTGAAGGGAACCGAGCGATAGAGGCGTGAGCCTGCTGCATGTACCGGCATGGCGATCCTCCTTACAAGCTCGGCCGAGCGGCGAGGCCGTTCGGATCGGTGAGCCCCACATCGACGAACCCGACCTTTACGGCCACGTCCATCGCGTGAATGATGTCCTGGTACTCGACCTTCGACTGCGCCGTCGATTCGGCCGCGACCTCGATGTCCGTGCGATCCGCAAAGAACGCCGAGGCCTTGTTTTCCTTGAGCGTGTTCTCGAACTTTTCCCAGTCCTGTTGATCACCCTTCTTCGGGATCTCCTGGAACTGGTTGATGCGCGACAGCCCGACCCAGATCCGGTCGGCTTGCACGAGGACCGAGAGGGTCACGTGCTCGTCGTCCTGCTGGACGTTCGTCGTGTCGCGCGTCTTACCTTTAGGCTGGATGTTGATCTGGGCGATGTTTACCCAGACCGCCGTGACCAGCAGGAAGGCGGTCAAGCAGCTCATCAGATCGATGAACGGGACGATGTTGAGCTCTACGTTGACGCTCTTTTTTCCATCGCCGGTTCCGATTGCTGCGCCCATGGTGGGTCCTCCTCGTTAAGATTGAAGAAACGAGGATGAATTACGCCTGGGGCTGCATCTGTGCGCGGTGCGTCGTCACGAGGTTGACGACCTGCACGGTCACCTCGTTGATGTCGTCCGTGATGGTCGTGGTCTTGCCCTGAAGCAGCGAGAATCCGACGAGCGCGACGAGCGACGTACCGATGCCGAACAGCGTGCAGTGCAACGCCTCGGCAATGCCGTTCGCGAGCTCGGTGGCCTTGTTGCCGCCTTCATCGCTGCCGACCGAGCCGAACGACTTGATCATACCGGCGATGGTTCCGAGCAGACC
>JBDTEH010000134.1:0-32573 GCA_039922635.1 Kofleriaceae bacterium
GGCATGTCGAAGCAGCTCAACATGCCGCCCGACTTCGTCCTCGTGAATCGGATCCAATGGGGCGTGTGGTCGATCCTCGCGCAGCTCGGCGCATCTGCGGATTGGGGTGCGATCCACCAGGAGCTCCCCGGCGAGCAGCCCCCGGCGACCGAGCTCGGTCGGAGCTACGCCGCGTGGCGCGCGTGATCTACCCACACAGCTTTGCGAGCGCTGCCGCGGTCACGCGAGCTTCTCGAAGCGCGCCTGGAAGAAGCGCAGGTACTTTGGCTCGTACGTCATCCGCAGCCCGGTGATCGAATGGCGTCGCTCGTAGAGCGCGGCGACCGCCTCGACCGTCACATCGCAGTGCGCTTGCGTGTACACCCGCCGCGGGAAGGTGAGCCGCACGAGCTCGAGCTTCGGGTAGTTGTGCTCACCCGTCGCGCTATTGCGACCGGCCGAGACGATCCCTCGCTCCATCGTGCGGATGCCTGACTCGAGGTAGAGCTCGCCGGCGAGCGTCTGCGCCGGGAACGCGGTCTGCGGCAGGTGCGGGAGGAACGCCGCTGCGTCGAGGAAGATCGCGTGTCCGCCGATCGGATGGACGATCGGGATCCCCTCCTTCATCAGCCGCTCGCCGACGTACTCGATCTGACCGACGCGCGCGCGGATGTGGTCCTCCTGAACGGCCTCGGCCATGCCGATCGCCATCGCCTCCATGTCGCGCCCGGCGAGGCCACCGTAGGTATGTAGCCCCTCGTAAAGCACCACGAGGTTGCGCGCCTCCTCGAAGACCTCCTCGTCGTTCAGCGCGAGGAAGCCGCCGATGTTGACCAGCAGGTCCTTCTTGCCGCTCATGGTCGCGCCGTCGGTATGCGAGCACATCTCGCGGAGGATCTCGGCGACCGAGCGATCGGCATGAGCTCTCTCACGGCGCTTCACGAACCACGCGTTCTCGATGGCCCGCGTCGCGTCGAGGATGACCTTGATCCCCTTGCCGCGGCAGTAGTCCGAGACCTGCTTCAGGTTCGCGAGCGAGATCGGCTGCCCACCGGCCATGTTCACCGTCGCGGCGACCGAGACGTACGGCACCTTGTTCGCGCCCACGCGGCGCACGAGCGCCTCGAGCTTGTCCAGATCGACGTTCCCCTTGAACGGGTGCTCGTTGTTCGGATCATGCGCCTCGTCGATGATCACGTCGACGAACGTCGCCCCGGCGAGCTCTTGGTGCGCTCGCGTGGTGGTGAAGTACATGTTGCCGGGCACGTAGTCGCCGGGATGGATCAGGCACATCGAGAGGATGTTCTCGGCGCCACGCCCCTGGTGCGTCGGCACCAGGTACCGATAGCCGTAGTGCTTCTGCATCGCGGCCTCGAGGTGGTAGTAGTTCGCGCTGCCGGCATAGGCCTCGTCGCCGAGCATGAGCCCCGCCCACTGGCGATCGCTCATGGCATTGGTGCCGCTGTCGGTGAGCAGGTCGATGTAGACGTCATCGGAGCGGAGCAAGAACGTGTTCCAGCAGGCCGCGCGCAGGGCGGTCTCGCGCTCCTCGCGCGAGGTGACCCTCAGCGGCTCCACCATCTTGATCTTGTACGGCTCGGCCCATGCGCGCTTGCTGATCGTCATCTCGCAACCTCCAGGACCCCGACCCTGGGCGCTGACGTCGTTCGATTCAAACGCAATGATTCGAACCGATCATTCAATTTTATCGAACAATCGCGCCGGACCCGGTAGCCTCAGAAGATGGACCCGCGCTTCACGCTCGACCAGCTCGTCGTGCTCGACGCCATCACCCGCACAGGCACATTCGCGAGCGCGGCGAAGGAGCTGCATCGCGTGACCTCGGCGGTCAGCTACGGCGTGAAGGCACTGGAGGAGGCGCTCGGCATCGCGCTGTTCGAGCGCGATGGGCGCCGCGCCGCGCTCACGCCCGCCGGACGCCTGGTGCTCGACAGCGCACGCGACGTCCTCGAGCGAGCGCGCGCCGTGTCGCGGCTCGGCGACGATCTCGCGGATGGCTGGGAGCCCCGCCTCGACGTGGTGCTCGACGGCATCCTGCCGCTACCGCCGATCATGGCGGCCGTGCGCCGCTTCGGTGAGCGCGGCGTGCCGACGCAGGTCCGGCTCGTCGTCGAGTACCTTTCGGGCGTTCGACGCAGGTGGGAGCGCGACCGCGCCGATCTCATGCTCGTCCTCGATCACGAAGGCGGTCGACGCTACGCTGCGCGGCCGCTGCCGCCGGTCGAGATGGTGCTGGTCGCGCACGCGAGTCACCCGCTGCACGCGCGCCCGAAGCCGCACGATCGCAAGATGCTCGCGGAGTACGTCGAGATTTCGGTCGCCGACTCGGGCACGACCGCGGCCGACCGCACCCGGCGCCTGTTCGTAGGAAGCCCGCAGGTCGTGGAGCTCTCGGACTTCCACGCCAAACGAGAGGCGCTGCACAGCGGTGTTGGCTACGGCTGGCTGCCGCTGCACCTCGCGAAGGACGCACTGCGGCGCGGCGACCTCAAGACCGTCGGCTTCTCGGAGGGCGACCGCTACACGTTCGAGCCCCGGCTGGTGCATCGACGCGACGTGCCGCTCGGGCGTGCGGCGCGTCTGTTCGTTGCGCTCTACGAGGAAGAGATCAGCCGCAGGCCACGTAAGCGGGCGCGAGCGTGATCCCGGAGTCATCCCCCCATCAGGGTGGCTGCCTCGTGGCGCGCCCGTGCCCGGTCGCGCAACGCGCGTTCGTCGACGAAGAACAGGTTGCCCTTCGCGCCCCGCAGCTGGATCCGGCACGCCGTGACCCGAGCGAGCAGCCGCTCCGGCCACAACGTGTGGCGCCGCCAGCCGCGGTAGCTCGCGCGAAAGTACCGGCCCGCGCGGATCGGCGGGCGCGCCACGTCGTCTCGCGTGCGCGGGTCGAGCAGGCGGCGGGTCTCGCGGATCCAGTGGCCCGTGATCAGGTTGACGACCGCGTAGGGCGCCGGGTTGCCCCACAGCACGCGCCGCTTGGGCCCGTTCGAGTTGCTGAACCATGGCAGCACCGAGCGCAGGAAGCACACGAACTGGCCGAACTCCTCGCGATCGTAATCGCGATCGCGAAACACGAACAGCGGCTCGCGGCGCTCCAGCCGCACGAAGCGGTGGAGCTCGCGCCGGAACGCAGGATCACTGACGTGCTCGATCGCATCCGCGAAGCTGTCGAACAGGAACCAGCCGCCGTTGTAGTGCACCGGACCGTGCAGGTAGTTGATCGCGGGCGGCATCCGGCTCGGTGCCCCATGCGGATGTGCCGGGGTCGCCGCAGCGCGCCGCACCATCGCAGCCATGTACCGCCCGACGCGGCCCACGATCTCGGCGTCAGTTTCTGCTGTGGATGTTGGACTGCGACGCGGTGCCGCGAACACCAGGTTGTCGGCCCACACCGTGCGATCGGAGTCGAGCTGGCGACCGGTACAGCACGGATGATCCGGCGCGAGCAGCCCGCCCGGAACCGGCCGCAACCACAGCATGTCGACGACGGTTGCGATACCGCGCACGTTCGACACGATCTGGCGCAGATAGATGCCGGGAAGTGCGGCGTAGTACGCGACGCGTGGATGCGGACGGTGCCACCACGTGGTCGGTGCGGACTCGTCGAGGCCGATCGCGCCGGGCCAGCCTCGCCGCGTGTCCAGGTCGGGTGGGCGCCGTGTCCCGAACAGCCGGTCGAGCACGCTGAGCTTGCCCGCGAGGTTGTAGCGCTGTTGATCGCCGGCGGCCGCGTGGTGCCAGGCGTGGTAGCGCGGCGTGACCACGAACGGCTCGAGCCAGCGCAGCCGCGCCGTGGTGTTGAGGTGCGTGAACCCGGTGAACACCATGCCGATCACGCCGAACACGAGCCACGCGTCGGGGGAGAACCCGAGCAACGCCATCGGCGCGAACGTCACGATGGCGTGCAGCCCGGTCTCGAGCCCGTGCTTGCGATAGCCACTGAGCCAGTCCATCTCGACCGGGGTGTGGTGCATGCGGTGCAGGCGCCACAGCGAGGGCACCGCATGCATCGCGCGATGCACGGCATAGAACGCCACCTCCGTCATCGCGACGATCACGACGAGCTGGAGCCACAGCGGACGCGCCGACATCACGTTCCACGAGTAGCCGGGCGAGAGCACGGCAAGCGCTGCGAACGCGGCGGCCTGGACCGCGGCAGCCGGCAGCGAGTTCGACGCGAGGACGTGTGCGAGGTCGGCGACGTAACCGTCGCGCAGGATTGGCTGGGGGTGACGGCGCGAGGCGAGCTCGATCGCGGTGAATGCGACACCGAGCACGACGAAGGTCACGAGGTAGAGCACGATCGCCATCACTCACCCACGCTCGCGGTGACGAGGAACGAGGGCTGCGTGCGGTGCCGCCGCGCGAACCGGCTGCCCTGCAGATACCGCTCGCGCAACAGCTCGGCGCCAGCGAGCTCGGTGACCTCGAGCTCGAGGAAGGCCGCCGCCATGGCAGGCGCGAGACTGAACCGACACGCCTCGCCGAGCGCGCGAGCGGCAGCGCAACCGACGGTGTCGCGCTTGGGATAATTGAAGTCGGCCACGAACCGGCTGCCGCCGCACGCGAGTCCACGCACCGCGGCAACCGTCGCGCGCACCGCCGCCGGCGACAGGAACATCGACACGCCCTCCCACACGAACAACGCCGGCCGATCGCGATCGAAGCCACCCGCGACGAGCGCGCTCGCGAGATCGTCGACCGCGAAGTCGACGGGGATCATCACCGCCTGGGCGGGCAGCGCGAGCTGCGCGAGCCGCGCCTGCTTGCGTGCCTGGGTCGCGGGATGATCGATCTCGAAGTACCGTACGCCGGGATGCGCGAGCCGCCACGCACGGCTGTCGTAGCCCGCGCCGAGGATGACGATCTGCGAGATGCCGGAGGCGGCAGCGGCCTCGACCGCGTCGTCGATGTACGCCGTGCGCAAGCCGATGTATGCGCCGACCCCGCGTTCGATCCAGTCGCCGATGCGCACCGCGAGCGCGAGTAACAGCGGCACGTGGCGGAGCAGCCAGGCGATCGCGCGCAAGCCGCGACCGAGGAAGCGCCATGCGAAGCTGTCGTTCGCGAGGCGGCCGTACCAGGCCGCGCGGGCGGTCGTGGCGGTGAGCGCAGTGAGAGACGGTCGATCCACGAGCCGGGCTCGTGCAAAGGTCGGACCTTTGCGGGAACTTCCATGATCACGGCTAGTTGATGGTTCGCAGTGGCGGAGGGCTACCGCCTCGCAGCTGCCACCTCGGCCGATCCTCACCGTGCCGTTCGAACTTCCACACGCCTCCGCTCGGGTCGATGACGAACCTCGAGACACTCGTCCATCAGCTCGAGGTCGGCATCAAATATCGATCGCGATCTACGCCATGCGTGCGCTGCGCATGAGGCTCCGGACCTCGACCACGAACGAGCTGCGATCGCGCTTGTCGAGGCGAGCCGCGCACGTTCGCGGGCACGTTGCCTCCCGTGTGGTCTGGTGTCCAGAGCACGTGCGGATCAACATCCCGACCGGGCTGGTCTCGTAGTCGATCGTCTCGAGGTGCGCGGTCTCGGGGCAGGTGATCGTGCGACTCGCCATCCCCGAGAGCACTGCAGGGGCTGGACCAGCGTCGAACGGTCGTCTGGGGTGCAGGGCTTGCGTCGGGTCGGGGACATCCGCAGACCTTGCGCGAACGGCTGCTCGAACAGCCCGGGTTTGTAGACTCGTGAGATCCGATCCGTGGGAACCGCGACCTCGACCTGGTGCCGCTACTCCCTCCCCGGCCGCGTTGTTCCGTGACGTCGGCGGTCACCGAGATTTCGAAGCCCGCCTCACGCCGAATCGTCGCTCGGCAGCGGCATCACGACGTCTTCCTCAGTTTCTGCTAGCTTGAACGCATGTCCTGCGCGCGCTGCGGTGCCGAAGCCACCACCAAGTGGTGCACGGCGTGCGAGCGGCTCTACGACACCTGGTCGCGACAGTACGCGAGCGATATCCTGTGGCAGACCGGCACCGGTGCGGTCGTCGCGATGGTGTTCGGCCTCGGCGCACCGCTACTCGGATTCTCGCCGCTGCTCGGCATCATGGGCGTGCTCGTCGGCTTCACGACGTTCATGGGGCTGCGGCGCTGGAACGATGGCCGGCGGCGCCACCAGTACCTCACCGCTTCCGTGCCGCGTGCGTATCTGCCTTGATGTGAACGCGTCCCGCTTGAAATTCCAGTCCGCGGACCTGGCGACCGGCGAGTCCTCCTGGATTCGGTCAATCTCGGTGCTGGTGTGGGAGCGGCAGACCACCACGTTGACCTCGCCGATCGAGCTCGAGCACCTTCTCGATCTCGTGACCGGGCTCGATGCCTCGCACCCGGAGCTGCGCCAGGCTCAGGCGCTGCTCAGGGCTCTCGATAACCTGGCGCACTGATGACTCGCTCGCTCGTCGTAGGGGCGGTCACACTGACGATCAGCGCGTGTGGGACCGCGCCGCGCCCAGAACCACCGGCCCCGTCCACTTCGAAGGCACGCCAGTCCACCGATCTCGTACAACTCGCCGAAGCGGCGATGCTCGCCGACACCCCGATCGACTACGAGTTACCGTTCGCGGACAAGCACGAGCGGCGAGACGATCGGGTACGCGCGTTCGTGCAAGCCTGTGACGGTGGCGACAAGCCATCCTGCTGGAAGGCGATGCAGATGGCCCTCGCAGACGAGCGACCTGCGATTGCGAGACGGGTCGAGATGAACTGTCGCGCTGGCGATCTGCTCAGTTGTCGTGCGCTTCCCGCGTCGTCCGAGCAGAGGTTCCCCGGCTCGCCGGGCGCCGCCGGTCGGAGTGAGCCGTGCGACCGGCACGAGGCCGCATGTGATCGCACGGCGGTGCGCGAGGAGTGTTCCGCGGGATTTCCGCGCAGCTGCGTCGCGCTCGGGTCGCTCGAGCCCCCGGAACCCGACCGAAAGCTCCTCTGGGATCGAACCAGGTTACTCGCTGTCGCCGGCTGTGACGCGTGGATCCTCGACGAGTGCAGCTTTGCCAGCGACGACCCGGCGAAGCAGATCGTCTACGAAAAGAGAGCGTGCAAGCTGACCGCGAGTTGCAACCGAGTCGGAACCTGGGCGCAGGACGCCGGAAAGCTCCTGGCCGCGCGCGACGCGTACGAACGCGCATGCCAGTACGACGAGCACGACGCGCATCGCTGCCTCGGCCTGGCCGACTCGTATTTGGACCACGAGTATCCCGAGCCCGTGCTGGGTCGTGGCCAGGCGTTGCTCGACTGGGTGTGCCGGAAGTTCGAGAAGACGCTCGACAAGGGCGAGTCGATTGTCGACATGCTGAAGTCATGCAAGCGCATGACGCCGCACCTAGCGCGATAACGTTCGGTCCGCCTGCCCCCACTGGCCGTCACCTGCGGGCTCCTTCGTCGCGTCTCGTCGCGGGCCTCGCCAAACGCTAGTCGCCACGAAATGCCGCGCAGATCATCGTCCACGTGCCGAGATCTACGACGGCGCTGACCGTCTGTGCGCCCGCGATCGCCGCGATCCGATCCGCGGTGAGATCGTTAGCGCCGACGGTGACGGCATTCCAGCCCGGGGCCGCGGTCGCGGTGCCGCCATTGACGATGACGAATGCGAGCATCACCTCGTTGTCGCGTGTCGTCACCAGGATCGCGTCTGGTTGCGCCGGTGCGAGCGCTGCGCTCATCGCGCTGACATCGAGCGGATTCGAGCGATCGACATGCGCATACTCGTGTAGTCGCAACGTCGTGTACGTCGCGGTCATGCCGGTGACGGACGCGGTGACCAGATCGGTTCCCGATCCCGTCGCGAACCCGTACGCGAGGTACTGGCGGTTGTTGGCGCCACCGTCGGCAGGGCCGAGCACGGTGTACGAGGTGTTCAGTTGATCGGTGATCGTCGTGATCGTGGAACCATCGGTCTGGTCGTATCCGAACGCCGCGACGATCAGATCGCCCGCAGCGACCGCAGGAAGCGTCGCCGAGATCTCCGTCGCACCCGCGAGCTCCGTCTCGACGTGACCGCCGAGCACCGGCGCGGTGGGTGGCGCATCGACGGGGATCACCGCATCGAGCCTCGCATCGCCAACCACGCCGACCGGGGTCTCGAACCCGATCCGGCCACAGGCCGCGAGCATCGCTAGTACGACCGCGCGCACCGCTGAATGTTATGCGCTAGTCACCCCGCGGTCGACGACCTGGACGGTCCCGGTCGTGAAAGAAGCGGGATCCGATGGCACGTGCTCACCGCGAGCGACGTCGAGACGTCTGCGTGATGTGCGGCTAGGCCGGCTTGTGAACGAGGATCTTCGTCTCGGTCGCGAAGCGAACGCTGATCTTGTTGGGCCGGACGAGCTCTTCGACGGAGCCGTGGCCGAAGATGGGGTGATCGATGACGTCGCCGACGGCGAAGGCTGCGGCGGGGCGGTAGGACTTGGCGGGTTTGGCGCTGGTGACGGCGACGTGTTGGCGCGCGACATCGGCGGCGGTGGTCCACTTCGCGGCCCATTCGGAGCGGCGGGTCTGGATGATGACCTGGAGTGCGGGGTCGTCGAGCTTCCAGGCATGCTGGGCGGAGTCGCGGATGTCAGAGTTGCTGTGTTGCTCGCCACCGGCGGGTGGGCGGAAGCCGCCGTGAGGCTCGATCCAGCGCAGGAGATCGTGGAAGCGCGTGCGGGTCAGGCGGCTGTCGTCGGGCGGAATGCCGAACGCGTATTCGGAGCGTGCGTAGGCGGCGTGAAGCGGGCGCGCGTGAGCCTCGAGCCAGTCGGCGTAGATCGGCGCGGTCTCGGGATCGACCGACGCGAGGAGCTCGCGCTCGCGCGGATCGGTGGCCGGTGATGCGACGGCGCCGGCGACATCATCGCGATAGAGGCATGGGACGAGTGGGGTGCCTTCGTGGCGAAGGTCATCGAGCTTGAAGAAGTCGACCACGGTCTTCGGCGTGGCGGTGGTGGTGAGCACGCCGCGCGACAGGAGCGCGAGGAGCTGGTCGCCGACCCAGACGGCGTGCGGGGACGGCTCGCGACCGGGGGGGATCGGGACGAGCCCGGTGTCGTGACGCGGGCAGATGCGCTGGTCGGGATAGCAGCGCTTGCAGGTGACGCAGAAGATCGGCTTGGTGAGGTCCCACGTTTCGGGCGGCGCGAGGTTGTCGAGCGAGATGCCGCCGTAGTAGTCGTAGAAGCCGCTGACGGGGAGCGTGAACGGCACGAACGTGTCGCCGCGTTGCTCCAGCAAGAACATCGAGCAACGCACGTCGGAGGCGTTCTTGAGCTCGACGTAGGCTCGCGTCTGAGAGCTGTCGATCGGGACCTCCTTGAGGGACCCGCTGCTGCCTGGCCACGAGGTCGACAGCCCACTCAACGCGCACGGCAGATCGAAGGTACCCATCTGGCTACGGAGACTACTCGACCCTCACGATCCCGGCCAACGAACGGCCGGCATCCCTCGGGTGGCGACCCTCGCGACCCCCGTCGATCTGAATGGTTTCATGCTAGTGGAGCAGCCCAGACGTCGTCGAGAAACGCGGTCAGCTCGGCGTCCAGCCGCGATGGATGGAGCCGCCACTCGGCGATCGAGCTGGCGGTCACGAGCCTGGAGTGGGCGAGCTCGCGGGCGATGCGGTCGGAGTCGCTGAACGGGTGGATCGGATCGGAACGATGGCCGATGACGAGCGTCGGCTGCACGAGCGCGCGCCGCGCCTCGATCGGCGGCGCGACGCGGCCGAAGATCAGACCGTCGAGCACGGAGAGCGAGGCGACCGGGTCACGCCGCAAGAAGTCGATCATCGTATCGACGAGCAAGAACGTGCGTGGCACGAGCCTCACGAGCCGCGCGACCACGGCCATCGAGCGATGGCTCAGGCGCAGCGCGAGCGCGAGCGGCACGAACGCCGCCGCCGCCGCGGGCAGCGCGTTCTCGAGCACCGGCATCTCGAGGATGAGCCCGCGCACGCGCTCCGGCGCGGCCACCGCAACTTCGAGCGCGATGTTCGCCCCGAGCGACGTCCCGCCGACCACGGCCTGGTCGATGCCGAGGTGGTCGAGGAGGGCGATCACATCTTGCCCGAACTGCTCCATCGAGTACGCGGTCATGTCGTGTGGTTGTTCCGAAGCGCCGTGGCCGAGCATGTCGGGTGTGATCACGCGATAGCCGGCGGCTGCCAGCGAGGGCGCGAGGCGCGCGTACATGCGGCTGTCCATCAACAGGCCGTGCGTCATCACGACGACGCGCCCCCCGTGACCGTGCTCGCGATACGCCAAGCGCCTGCCGCGATGGATGAAGCTCGCAACGGGGGCAGCCGCGCGGCGGAACAACGCCATGCGTGATGGTACGCGATCCGGTGGAGCGAGAGCCCGCGCACTTGCGCATCAGCCGTCAGCAGGTTTGCGATCGGTGCCCACCCGGTGTCGTCGCTTCGCGATCGAGCCGAACGCGCCGCGCATCGCGGTTTCTCGCACGGTCGATGGACTCGAACGTGCTTGGGAACCAGCCACAATCTGCAAGGAGAACCTCGATGACGCTCAAGCTACCCCTCGTCTTTGCGTGCTCGATCGTCGCAAGTTCCGCACTCGCGGAGCCACCAGCGCCCGATCCCGCGGTACCACCGCTGAATCCGCCGGCAGACCCCGCGGCGCCGGTGACCGATGCGACGCCCGTCCCGGCGCCCGATACCGAGGCGCTGCCCGATACACCGGTGCCTGTCGTCACGAGCCACACGACCAGTGTGCTGCTCGCGCGCGATCGGCCGGGGCCGCTGAGCTACGCCTGGTACGATCCAGATTTGGTCTCGGGCATCGGTATCGGGTTCACCATCGGCGGCGGCCTCACGGGTTTCACGGATCGCGCGATGCGCGACACGGTGTCCTCGAACGTCGGCGGCCTGTGGGACGCGCGTGCGTCGTTCGGTACCCATATCCCGCTCGGTCTCGACGTCAGCTATATCGGCTCCGCGGCGAACATCAACACGATCAACGGCAACGCGAACGGCACGCTTGTCGGGACCACGGTCGAGGCCGCGCTGCGCTACAACATCTTGCCGCACAACACCTTCAATCCGTACGTGTTCGCCGGTGCCGGTTGGCAGCGCTACGACGTGACGAACATGCGGTTCTCGCAGAGCGACACCGGCGTGGCGCCACACGACAACATCGCCGAGTTCCCGATGGGCGCAGGCTTCGGCGTGCGCGATCTCAGCGGGTTCGACTTCGACCTGCGCGGCACGTTCCGGGCCGCGACCGACTCGACGCTGCTCCAGGAGAGCAACGGCAGCTACGCGAAGCTCCACTCGTGGGAGGCCAGCGGCTCGGTCGGCTACGAATTTTGACGATTGTGGCCACCTCGGTGATCGGCGTAGCCTGATCGCCTGCGCTGGTGGCTCGTGCTCGCGGTGACAACCGTGGCGTGCTCGGAAGATCCGAGTGCGACCGCGCCGTTCGCGCATGTCGTCGATGCGTGCGCGCCGATCGCGCTGACGTCGACCGCGACCGGCGCGGAGCTCGCGAGCATCACGCGCGCGTCCGCGCTGTGGAGCGAGGTCGGGGTCACCGGCCCCGGCGCTCCGGATGCGGTGGTGAACATCGCGATCGCGTTCGTACCCGCGACTCCCGGCGTGTATGGCCTGTACGACGACGTCGACGTCGCGCTCGAGATCAGCGACGCGCTGGCCGACGACCAACGCGCGATCGTGATCGCGCACGAGCTCGGTCACGCCTTCGGCCTGGTCCACGTGCCGACGACCACGCGCGCGTCCGTGATGAACGCCGGCAACCTCCGCATCACCCCGACCACCGACGACCAGCTCGCGGTGGCGGCGTTGTGGGGGGATTGCGCGAACCGCTGAGACGCGGCGCGCACGAGATCCATGCGCACGCATGCCCACTCCGACGCGACGCGAACGCTCGTGCCCGCGCGCCGACTCGAGTTCGTCCCAGCGAAGCCGTTCGAGCACCGTGGTAGTCTGAGTCGTCGATCCACACGACCCACGCGACCCACGCGACGAGTAGTCGATCATGGCTTCATTACATACCGGCGTATCGAACAGTATTCTGGATGCGATCGGTAATACGCCGTTGATCGAGCTGGATGGAGTCTTCGCCAAGCTGGAGTTTCTCAATCCGTCGGGCTCCATCAAGGCGCGGATCGCGCTGTACATGATCGAGAAGGCCGAGCAGCAGGGCCTTTTGAAGCCGGGTGACACCATCGTCGAGGCGACCAGTGGCAATACCGGCAATGCCCTGTCCATGGTCGCCGCGGTCAAGGGCTACCGGATGCTGGTGGTGATGCCCGAGGGCCTGTCCAACGAGCGGGTGGCGATCTCTCGTGCCTATGGGGCCGACGTCATGCTGTGTGGCAGCTTTCACGTCAATCAGGCATTGCTACGAGCCAAGGAGCTGGGAGAGCAGCCAGGCTTCTTCTGCCCCAGCCAGTTCGAGTCCGAGTACAACGTGGAGGAGAACCGTGAGGTACTAGGCCCGGAAATCCTGGCCCAGTTGCCGGCCGGTCGGAGGCCCGATGCGCTGGTCATGGGCGTCGGTACTGGCGGCACGTTGATCGGCGTGGGACAGGCGTTCCACGCGGTCAATCCCGGTGCGCGTCTGTTCGCGATGGAGCCCTCCGAGTCATGCACGATCCTGTGTGGTGAGGTGGCGCTGCACGATATCGAGGGCATCTCGGACGGCTTCGTGCCCGGCATCTTCCAGCGTCACGGTGGTCTGGTCCACGACGTGCTCAGCGTATCCAGTGCGGAAGCGGTGACCGAGATGCGTGCGCTGGCCCGCAATCACGGTCTGCTGTGCGGTCCGAGCTCAGGAGCACACATGCTGGCGTCGCGGCGGGTCCGCGAACAATGGCCGGAGCTGAACACCGTGGTCACCATCCTCTGTGACGAGGGCGAGAAGTACCTGCAGGAGTACTTCACGCAGAAGCCCGACGCTGATCTTGGTCCCGAGCATTTTGTTTAGCCTCGGATTTGCGAAGCTGCCGCCCGAGCGCGCTTCTCGAGCAGGAGCGGCACCGTCAAGAACAAGATCGCCTGTACGATCAGGAACGCGCCCAACAGCTCGTGCGCGGACGGGCCTGCGCCGCCGAGCCACAGCATGATGACGTAGCTCGCGACGACGCCAGCGAGGACACTCGCGCACCGGTTCACGGGCACCGAGTACGAGTTCTCGCGCTTGTCGAGCAGCACGAGACCGCCGAACACGCCCGTGCCCTGGGAGAACAGGCCGATCAAGATGCCTTCGATGACCACGGGCCGATCGAAGAAGGTCGTGAAGCCCGCGCGCAGCTCGCCGAAGAACTCGCCTCGACCGATCAGTGCGCCAATGACGAGGAGCGTCACGAGCACGGGTGTGGCCACCATCTGCTCCTCGACGAAGAATCTCGTACGCTTGGACATGTCGTCGGTCTTCGCGAGGCGGGTCATGAACCGCAGCCGCACGAAGTACGCGCCGAGGTAGAGCATGATGTCGACGATCGCCAGCCAGGTCAGGGCCAACCCGCCGCCCTTCGCCTCGAGGAACACGACGAGCAGCGCGTTGATGCTCAGGACGAGTCCGACGGTCGAGAACCACCGCACCTTGCGGCCGGCGAGCTGGTCGACGAGCGGCGCCAGGATCAGCACGCCGCCGCGCATCAGCAGCATCATGAATACGATCGACACGCCGTTGAACGTGTACGCGAGCGTGGTCGTCGCGATCACGCCGGCCGTGCAGACGCCCGACAGGAACGTATAGCGGCCCGGCCGCGGCAACCGGAGCGAGCCGATCTGGACGGTCGATGCGTATTTCCACCACCGCATCGCGCTGATGAAGATGAACATCCCGATCAACGACGCGGCCGCGGACACCGGCAACAGCTCGACCCCCGAGACAGGGGATCCACCGATCCGGCCCGACGACACGGCCTTGGTGAGCGCCGAGTAGGGCACGTAGCTCGCGAAGTAGCCGAACGCAAAGAACCAGATGCTGTAGTTGTCGGACCTTTTCACGGGATCTACGCATCATAGGCGCATGTCGTGTGGCGACGCAGCCCGGCGGGCGTCGAAGTGACTCCGCGGTATCACCCGATCTTGAACGCGCACGAGTACACGATCATCGGCTGAGCCTCGTCATCGGCTGAGCTTCGTCATCGAAAATGAAGAGCAGGCGCGTGCATGCCTCGGCTGAAGCCGCGGCCAGGGTCCTGATCTCGCAGCTCGTACGGGCGTGTCCGATCCTTCGCGCGCGAGGACGTTCCTCTTCCACGCTCGATGGGTGCCTGTCTCGACGGACCGTGAATCGAAACGTGGTATCTCGCGCGCGTGAGATCGCATGTCCTCGATGTGCCGTTTACGATGCGTGGCGTCGCGGCGGCGAGCTCGGCGCGCTGGGACAAGGAACACAGCGTCTTCCTCTACGAGGGCGCGACGCTTCCGGATGCTCTCACACCGTTTCGAGCCCTGCCCTACTCGTGGGAGATGCACGTGCAGCGCGAGCTGACCGGTGCGCCACCACCGACGCCGAGCACACCGGAGGGCGCGATCACGCTGCGTGCCCACCAACTCGAGGCGGTTCGCGCGATCGGGGCCGCCGTGGCGTCGAAGCTCCCGGGGTTCCTGCTCGCCGACGACGTCGGGCTCGGCAAGACGATCACCGCGTTTGCGGCGATCCTCGCGATGCGCGAGGTCTCGAGCGTGCTGATCGTCGCCCCGGTCGCGGTGATCGCGCACTGGCGGCGCACGATCGAGGCGATGGGCGACGGCGGCAAGGACATCATCATCCTCAACTACGAACGGCTCGGCAAGCTGTTCGAGGTGAGCGACGCCGCGCGCAAGAAGATCCGCACGAAGAAGGGCCTCGCGCGGGCCGGCACGGCGCCCGAGCTAGACGTCATCGTCCTCGACGAGAGCCATCGCTGCAAGAACCCGACGGCAGCGCGCAGCAAGCTCGCCGCGAAGCTCGTCGCGAATGCGGGCTTCACGCTCTGGCTCTCGGCCACCGCCGGACAGAACCCCCTGGAGCTCTCGTACCTCGCGCCGCTCCTCGCACGCGTCACGGGTGCGAGCGCCAAGGACCTCAAGGACTTCGAGCAGTGGTGTCTCGACCAGCAGCTCGGCGTCACGCGCGGCGGCTTCGGCAAGTGGGAGTGGCGCGGCGACCGGGCCGATTGCGAGAAGGTCCGCGCGCTGCTGTTCGACAAGGGTCGCAGTGGCTATGCGGCCGGGATCCGACGACGGCCCGAGGAGATCGTGGGCTGGCCGGCGATCAATCGCATCCTCCAGCCGATCGAGCTGTCCGCCGACGCGCGCGCACTCTACGCCGAGGCCTGGACCGCATTTCGTCGCGAGATGGAGCTCGCTCCGCGCGGCAAAGATCCCAGAAGCGCGCTCGCCGCGACGCTGCGCCTGCGTCAGAAGAGCTCTCTCGTCCGCGCGACGGGCACGGTCGAGCTCGCGCGCGAGCTGCTCGACAACGGTCACCAGGTCGCGATCTCGGTGGCGTTCGTGGAGACGCTGACCGCGCTGCGCGACGCGTTCGAAGCGGGGCTCGCACCGATCGAGTGCGCGGTGATTCACGGCGGCATCTCGGCACGCGAGCGCGAGCTCGAGCGGCTCCGGTTTCAGCGTGGTGACGCGCGCCTCGTGCTGTTCACCGTCGAGGAAGGCATCTCGCTTCACCAAGGCGAGTATGCCGACGTGCCGCGATCGGAGATCATCCACGACCTGCGCTGGTCCGCGATCCAGATGGCGCAGATCGAGGGTCGCTGCCACCGCGACGGTCGCTTCGCGCAGGTCTACTGGGCGTACGCGGATCGAACGGTCGAGGAACACATCGCGCGCGTGGTCGCCGGCCGACTCCAGGCGATGAAGGAGATGATCGGCGACGACGTGGCGACGCTGCGCGAGATCGAGTCGCTGCTGTTGTCGTGAGCTCGCTGGTGACGATCCACCACCATTCTCGTCACACGGGATCGACCGAGCGCCTGCCGCTCACGATGACTTCCTCGCGCCCGTCGTCACCGACGTGACGCACGAGCCGATACGTCGTGTTGCCTTCTGCGCGTGCCACCTCGGGCGCGGCGATGAGCAGCTGCAGATCGAGCGTCTTGCACAGATCGAAGAGCACGCCGAGGTTGTCGCGCGAGAGCCGGTTCGCCTCGTCGAGAAACAAGAAGCGGAGCGAGCCGCCGGTGCGCCGGGCGCGCAGCAGGTTCGCGTCGCGTTCCCACTCGGTCAACACCACCATCATGAGCGCGGCCCCGACCCCGATGGCCTCGCCGGTGGAGAGCTTGGTCGGGCTCGCCGTCTCCCACGTTTCGGACGCCTGACGACGAATCTCGACCACGAGCTCGAGGTACTCGCGATAGTCGAGCAGGCGCTGGCCGCCGCCGCGACCGCCACCACCGTAGCGACGAAAGATCTCGTCGAGCGCCTCTTCGATCGGAATGCTCGGCGTGAACAACAGCTCCTGGGCTTCACCGAGGCGCAGGGCGGAGAGGATCTGCTCCATGCGTTCGATCCGCCGCATCTCGACGCGGATGCCCTTGATGCTGCCGAACGCGATGCCATCGAGCGTGGCATTGAGCCGTCGCACCTGACCATTGGCGCGCCGCACCTGTACGTCGATTCCTCGCGCGACATCCTCGGAGGCCCCGCGTAGATCGTGTTCCTGCCGCGCGAGGCGTCGTTCGAGTACGTCGAGGTGATCGCGCAGGCGCTCGAGCGCGACCAGCGGTTCGTCGACATCGGCAACCTGCACGGGCACACGCCGGCGCAGCCACTCGCGTGTCGCACGCCAGGCTGTCAGGTAGCCCGGACCGTCGAGCGTAGCACCGTTCACCACGAGCGCGAGCTCCCCGCCGCCATGGGCGTGCTGGACGCGGTCGAGCAGCAGGTCGCGCTTGCTCCAGGCGTCGGCCGCGAACTGCACGCTCGTGCGGCCCTCGCGCGCGCCCGCGAGGATCACATGCAGGGTGCCATCACCCTGCGTACGCTCGCGCAGATCCACCCAGGCGGCTCGTGCCGGCTCGGCGCCCTGCATCGCGGCCGCGAGGCGTGCACGCGCGTGCTCGATCGTCGCGGTGGCACGCATCACGCGCTCGGCGGTGACCGCACGGTCCGCGACCAGCTCGCGGGCCTGGGTCTCGAGCCGCGCGGCGCGCTCGGCCAGCGCCGCCGGGTCGCCCACCGTCGGGTCGCTCGGAGTCCCGCCGAGGTTCGCGAGCTCGACCGCGACACGGTCGCGTTGTGCGAGCACGGCGAGCCGCCGCGCTTCCGCGTGTTGCAGCGCCGCCGTGGCGGCTTCCCACGCCGCTTCCGCGAGCGCCTCTTGTTCGGCTGCCATCTCGACAGCCGCGCGTGCGCTCGCATGCTGGGCTTCGAGCGCGGTGGCGAGCTGCCCGCGCGCCGCGAGCGCGTCATCCGCATCGGCGAAGTCAGCGGCGTGGCGGTGCATGATCACGTCGTCCAGCGCGGCGCGCGCGATCGCGAGGGCGTCGAGCTGCGCTGCCAGCCCGCGCGCACGTTCGTGCTGCGCGGCCAGCGCCACGTCATCCGGTGGTGGCGTGCGGAGTGCCTCGAGGAGCGTGGTCAGGGTCGCGCGCGCTGCGGGGTCAGCCGGGGGCGTCGCGAGCTCGGCGCGCAACGCGAGCAGGTGTTTCGCACGAGCTCCGTGATCGCCCTCGTCGAGGAGGCTCGCAAGCGGGAGCAAGCGGCGGAGCTGCTCGAGCCGCGTGCGCATCTCCGCGTGGGCGCGTCGATCGGTCGCCGCCAGGTCGTCGTGCGCTGCGTCGACCAGCGCGGCGATCTCGCCGACGAGCTGCCCATGTTCGACACGCGGATCGCCGGCCGCGAGCACGTCGATCTCGTTCGCTAGCGCCTCGAGATCCCGACGCCACGTGACGAGCTTCGCGATCTTGGTGCCGAGCTCGTCGAGTTCGTTGCCGTCGCGCGCGATCGCCTCGCGAAGCTCGCACACGTTGCGCTCGCGCGCGCGGCGCCCGAGCGCCGGACGCGGGCGCCGGCGGGTCAGCCGTGCCCCATACGGTTCGATGCTCACGACATCGCTCAGCACTTCGAGCTCGCCGAGGTTGTCGGGCAAGTGGACGTCGAGCTCGGTCCCGGTGCGGACGAGCCAGACGTTCGGCGCGTGACGCTCGCTCGCCGCGACCGCGGTGGTCGCCGCGTCGAGATCGTCGACGATCAATGCCGTCGCAAGAGGGCCGAGCTTCGCCTCGATCCAGCTCGCCGCGGCGACGTCGACATCCTCGTACCGGCTCGCGAGGAGCTCGCCGCCCAGCTCGTCCCGCAACCGCAGCAGCTCGGCATCGACGGTGGAGCCACTCTGTTCGAGCAGCGCAGCGCGCTCGTGTAGGGTCTGGCGCTGCTGCTCGAGCCTTTGCATGCGGTCCTCGAGTCCGTGGAGCTCTGCACTCGCCTGGTCGCGCAGCACCGTGATCTCCGCGCGCGTCGTGAGTGCTGTCCCGGCATCCGCAAGGCGGCGCAACGCGTTGCTCGCGACCTGCCAGCGCGCGATCTGCTCGTCGAGCGAGGTCACGCGGACGCGGAGCTCCTGTTCGCGCTGTGCGCGTGCGGCGGTGGCGGCGCGGTGCGTTTGCGTCCGCTGCTCGAGCTCGTGCAGCGCTCGCTCGGTGCGCTCGAGATCGTCGACCACCGAGGCTCGCGACCCGAGGCCAAGCCCTTCGGCGAGAGCGCGTGCTTCGAGCTGACGCGCCGCGAGCTGGCTCGCCTCGACGCGTTCGCGATCGAGCTCTCCGATGCGCGCGCGCATGGTGTCGCGGTCCGCGAGTCGCGCGAGGACCGCACGGGCACGTGGGTGTGCGCTCTCGTCGCGCGCGCTCGGCGCGCTCGGCGCGCTCGGATCGAGGATCGCGAGAGCCGTGAGCGCCTCCGCATACTCGGCGCGCCGTGCTGCGAGGTCTCGGCCGTCGCGCGCGAGTCGCGCGTGCTCGGTCTCCAGTCGCGTCCGCTCTCGCTCGAGCGCGGCGAGCGCTTCACTCGCGTCATCGGCGGCGAGCATCGGGCGAGCGAGGAGACGGCGTGCATCGTCGAGACGACGCACGAACTGCCGATGGCCGTGCGCGCGACGTACCAGCTCGTCGATCCCCGCCTGGAGGTCCGCGAGGCCGCGCGCAGCGCGGTCGTACGCATCGTGCGCCCGGGTCCGCTCGAGTCGAGCGGCCGTGCGCTGCGCGGTGGCCGCGGTGTGCACCGCGCGTGCGTCGACAGCGCTGGCGACGTGGTTGGCGAGCTCGGCGTCGATCGTCATCAAGCGTGCCGCGGTCGCGAGCGCCGCCGTGCGGGTCTCGGCCTCGGCGATCGCCGCGGCGTGGTCGGCCCTGGCCTGCGCGAGCTCGGCGGCCAGCGCGGCCGTCCGTGCATCGTGCTGGGCGAGTGTGTCCTCGAGCTCGCGGTGGGTCCGCCGCGCATCGTCGACGAGGGGGCGCGCCACGAGCACCTCGCGCTCGGCCTCGCTGGCAGCGGTACGCGCCGCGTGCACGGCCGCGCCGAACATGTCGAGTCCCGCCTCGTAGACGCCCGTGATCTCTCGCTCGAGCCGGCGCGAGCCGACGACCTCGCTGCGGGTGCGCGCGCACGCGTCGAGATTGGACCGCATCCGCGTCAGGGTGTCGCCGAGGCCGCTCTCTTCCTTGAGCAGAAAACCGCGCAGCTCGCTGGTCAGGACGCGCGAGATGCCACCCGTCATGCTCGTCCGCAGCATCTCGTTGAGCTTGCTGCGCTCCTCGTCGCCGGTGAGGCGCATCGGCGTGATGCCATGCTCGAACAGCACGGCGAAGTAGTCCTTGATGGCGCGAAACGTCGTCATCGTGCCACCGGCGGCCTCCACGGCCGACCGCAACTGATCGAGCTCGGGCACGTGATCGCCGTCGAGCTCGCGCACCAGCAAGATGTCCGAGAGTCGTTGCTCGGCAGGAAGCCCGGTCACGATGAAGGCGGTGGGCTCGACGGTTGGCTCCCCGAGGCGAACCAGGCGCACACCCGCGAGCAGGCGCGTGGTCTCGGCGCCCTCGCCGCTCTCGATGTCGAGCACCGTGTATGACGGCCGTCCCTCTTCGCCGAGCCGGCCCCAGATGCCGCGATCACCCCCGGTCGCGGCGGTCTCGCCGAGGTTGGTGAACCGCAGCTTCGACATATCGGGCAACAGCGCGACGTACGCGGCGATCATCACCGTGGTCTTGCCCGCACCGTTCATGCCCTCGAGCGCGGTGACGTGACGATCGAGCAGGTAGCGCTCGTAGAACACGCCCCGCCAGTTGACGAGCGCGAGCGCGCTGATCCGGGCGCGATTCACCAGTCCTCGTCATCCGGTTCGGTCGGTTCGCCCGGCTGGGCATCGCCGGCATCGCCGGCATCGCCAGCATCGCCGGCATCGCCAGCATCGCCGGCTGGCGCGACGTCGGCCGTGTCGTCCTGGCGCACCAACGCTACCTCGCCGTCGGCGACGAGCTTGGCGAGCGCCGCCGCGGGCTGGCCCGCACCGCGCACGGGCTCGGCGAACCGCATCAGCGCCGCGCGCAGAACGATCTCCGCGTCCTCGGAGAGCTCCACGAACCCTAGGGCCGCGAGGTGACGAACTCCCTCGGCGACCTTGGTGCGCACCGCCTTCTGCGCCACCCGCTCGTCGAAGCGACGCTTGGTCGTATAGAAGGCGCGAATCAGCGCATCACCCGAGAGCACCACCGCGAGCTGGGCGACCACGTCTTCGGCCGTGACGCGGCCACCGCGCTCGATCGTCGAGGGGTCGAGGAACAACAGCGCGAGCGCCTGGCCCACGAGCATGTCGCCCGACGACAGCTGCCGGCGAGATAGCTTGTCGCCCGTCGGCAGCAGATAGAAATAGCCATCCGTCTTGAAGATCAGCTCGCACCCGTACCGTCGATAGAGCGCTTCGAGATGATCCTGTGCGTCGGTGAGCAGCGTGTACAACACGAGGTCATCGCGATCGATGTGGCGTCCGCGCCGCAGCGCGAGGTCGAGCTCGGGGAAGCTGGGATCGAGCACCACGTCCTGGAGCTCCGCGTACCTGGTCGCCGTCATTGCTTGTCCTCGCGCGATCCTCGTGTGTCCCACTCCTCGACCTCCATGTCGGAGCCGACGACGACCCATGGACGTTCGACCTTTGCGGTCACACGCGCGAGCTGCGCCACCGTGTGAGCGATCCGTCCCGCCTCGACAAACCGTTCGCCCGCGTCCAGATCGGCCGTGACCTGCGCCGTCACCATCGAAAGGGTGCGAGCTCCCGCATCGAGCGCGCCGCGCACCTTGGCGGCAAGCACCGCTTGCGGATCGTCCGTCGGCTCGGTGATCGGTTCTTTCTCGCGTGTCGCGCGCGGTCGCGTCACCGGCGGTAGCTCGCGCGATAGCGCGACGGTGCGCAAGATCCGGATCGGCGCAGCGCTCGCGTAGGTCAGCGCGAACTTCGCGCCTTCGCCGGCCATTTGCTCGCGCAAGCGTTGGGTCAACGCGCGGGTCGGATCCAGGCGTACGACGTCGCGCAGGTAGCGGTGGACGTACTGGAAGTAGTCGGACCACGACCGTTGTCGGGCGCTGCCCCACGCGACGCTGCGGTCGATCTGATCCATCAGGCGATGCGCCATGGTCTCCGCCTCGGTCTCGTGCGCGGCTACCGCGAGCTCCTCGATGTCCTGGAGCAGCGCGAGCAGCTCGCTGCTGTCGCGCAGCAGCACCTCGTTGAGCTCGTGCAGCGTCGCGCTCGTCGATTCGAGCAGCTCCTGACAGCGATCGAGTGCGCCGAACCAGTCCGCCTCGATCAGCCGCCCGATCTCGCCCTGAAAGCTCTCCTGCTGCACGTCGAGCCCGCGCTGCCGGCGCTCGATGCCGGTCACCAGCTCGCTGATCGAGACCTGCAGTGGCCCCACCACGCCATCGTGCCACTGCGCCGGCGAGGTGGCCGCGCGTGCGGCTCCCAGGACGTCGTTGATCGCGCTCCGCAGGCTCGCGATCAGGACGTGCAAGCTGGTGCGGGTGAGGACGTCGTCCTCGAGGAAGAACTCCACGATGCCGGTGGCGAGCCGGGTCAACGCGAACTCGCCGGTGCGCACCACCCCCTGACCATCGACGCGCGCCAACATCCGCTGATCGCGCAACCGCTGGATCGCATGCGTCGCCCGCCGGCGAATGTGTTCCGCCTCGGACTGAACGAGCGAGCTCGCGTGCGCGAACACGTCCTCCAGCTGATGCTCGGTGAAGGACGTGAGGCCCGCACCTTCAGCGCGCATGTGCAACGCGACCAGAAAACAGATGTCGACCGACGACAGATCGATCGCGACCTTGCGGTCTGCGATCGCAGTAATTACTCGATCGAGGTCGCGGCGTTGACTCGTCACAAACGACTACAGGGGGAGCAGACCCTGTCACGGCTTCGTAGGTACCGCAACGCGGCGGCAGATCTCGCCAGCGCTGGACATCGTCGTGGGAGAGCGGCAACGGCGAGACGCGCCGCGTGCCGAGCTAAATTCAGGTCGGCGTGTTCCAGCCACCGACCGAGGCCGTGAGCTCGTCGGCTTCCTTCGGGCCCCAGCAGCCCGGCTCGTACGGGTACATGGGAGACGGTCCGTGGATCACCGGGTCGACGATCGCCCACGCGGCCTCGACCACGTCCTGCCGCGCGAAGAGGGTGGTGTCCCCCATCATCGCGTCGCCGAGCAGACGCTCGTAGTCGCCGAGGCGTCCGGCTTCGCCGACCTTCGGCGTCTCGACGATCGCGAGCTCGGTGGCCCGACCGATCATCTTCTCTCCGGGTAACTTCGCGCGGGCGCCGAGCGCGATGTTGACGTTCGGGCTGACGCGGAAGCGAATATAATTCCCCATCGGCGGTGCCGGCTCGGTGAAGACCACCTGGGGCGGATTCTTCAGCTCCACCATCACCTCGGTGCACGTCATCGCCATCGCCTTGCCAGCGCGTACGAAGAACGGCACGCCCTCCCACCGCCACGAGTCGACGTAGAGGCGGAGCGCGGCGTAGGTCGCCATGAAGGAGTCCTTGGCGACGCCGGGCTCGTCGCAGTAGCCCTTGAACTGACCGCGGACCATGTGCTCGACGCTCAGCGGTCGCACGTTCCGGAGCACCTTGGCCTGCTCGTCTCGGATCGCCTCCCCGTAGGTGCTGCTCGGAGCCTCCATCGCGAGGTAGCTGATCACCTGGAGCAGGTGGTTCTGGATGACGTCCCGGATGACTCCCGTCTCGTCGTAGAACTTGCCGCGACCCTTCACGCCGAACGACTCCGCCATCGTGATCTGGACGTTCTCGACGTAGTTCCGGTTGAGGATCGGCTCGAGGAACGCGTTGGCGAAGCGAAAGTAGAGGATGTTCTGGACCGCTTCTTTTCCAAGGAAGTGATCGATGCGGAAGATCGCCTTCTCGGTGAACGCGCGATGGATGGTGTTGTTCAGCTCCCTGGCCGACTCGAGATCGCGACCGAACGGCTTCTCGACGACCACGCGTGCATCCTTCGAGAGGCCCGCCTCGGCGAGGCGGTCGATCACCATCGGAAACAGGCTCGGCGGGATCGCCAGGTAGTGGAGTGGGTGCTTCGCGCCCGCGAGGTGCGTCTTTACTTCGGCGAACGTCTGGGGATCGGCATAGTCGCCGTCGACGTACCGTAGACGCTCGACCAGCTTCGGAAACGCGACCTCGTCGAGCCCGCCGTACTCGGTGACGCTCGCCTTGGCGCGTGCGATGAGTTGGTCGCGGTTCCACCCCGACTTCGCGACCCCGACGATGGGCATCTCGAGGCGCCCGCGGCGGGCCATCGCCTGCAGCGCAGGGAAGATCTTCTTGTACGCGAGGTCCCCGGTCGCGCCGAAGAAGACGAAGGCGTCGGAGGTGATCGTTCGGTCGGTCCCCATGACCCCGAAGCTATCCGACGATGGCAGGCGGCGGGCGGACCCGACCGGGGTTAGTTGCCGCCGGACCAGCCAGTTCCTGTCTCGGTGCGTTCAGGCTTTGTTCGGAATGAACGACATCGCACGCTCCGCGAGCGCGGTGATCGTCAGACTTGGATTCACACCGAGGTTCGCGCCCACCGCGGCACCGTCGACGACGAACAGGTTCGGATAGCCGTACACGCGATGCCGTGCGTCGATCACTCCCGAAGCCGCATCCTTGCCCATCACGCAGCCACCGATGCAGTGCGCGGTCATCGGCAGATCGAACAGGATCTCCGTGCTCGACGTGATCGCGATCCCCCCCATCTCCTTGGCGGCCTTCTCCGCGAACGTGTTGGCCTGAGGAATGTTCGTCGGGATCCGATCGCCGTGACTGGTCAACAGGCGGGTGAACGGCCAGTACCAGGTGCGCTTCAAGCGAAACTTCAGCGTCGCATCGACGGTCTGCATCACCAGGAAGATCAGCGTCTGGCGCGCGAACCCGAACGGCCAGCCGGCGCGTGCGAACGTGACCGGGTGGCGGAACGCGGCGCCGATCCACGCGGCGATCCGCTTCCAGCCCTTGCCGTTGACCAGCATCGTCGCCAGCAGGCCGAGCACGTCGGACCCCTTCGAATAGCGGGTCGCCTCGATGTGCGTGAACCGGTCGAGGTAGATGCCCGATCCGATCGCGATGCCCTGCGACATGTCGAACCGCCTGCCCGGGAACCGCACGCCGATCAGCGACTCCGCGTTCGTGCGCACGTCGTGGCCGAGCTTCGCCGACACCTCCGGTAGGTGGTGGTGATTGCGCATCAGCAGATCCATCGTGCCGAGCGCGGAGGCGGCGAGCACGACCTGACGCGCACGCAGCACGCGGCGCTGCTTGAACACGCGCGCGGTGCTGCGCTCGACGTGCACGTCGTAGCCATCCCGCCCGCCGTCGCGCGGCACGAGCTCGGTCACGCGGGTCTCCGCGAGGATCTTCGCGCCGCGCTTCTCGGCGAGGTACAGGTAGTTCTGGTCGAGGGTGTTCTTGGCGCCGTAGCGACAGCCGACCATGCAGCCACCGCAGCCGATGCAGCCCGTGCGCGGCGGGCCTTCGCCACCGAAGTACGGATCGTCGTGCCGCTTGCCGGGCCCGTCGCCGAAGTAGACCCCGACGTCGGTCTTGTAGAAGGTGTCGCCGATGCCCTGGCTCTCGGCCATCTGCTTGAGGACGCGGTCGGCATCGCCGAGGATCTGGTTCTCGGTGACGCCGAGCATGCGCCGCGCGGTCGCGAAGTGTGCCGGCATCTCGCTCGCCCAGTCCGCGAGCCCTTGCCATGACCCTTCGTTCCACACGGTCGCCGGGGGTGACAGCAGCGTGTTCGCGTAGGTGATCGAACCGCCACCCACCGCATTGCCGCACAACACCACGACGTGCTTGAACGGCCGCATGTTGTAGAAGCCCTTGAGCCCGAGCCCCGGCCGCCAGATCCAGCGCCACACGTTCCACGTCGTCTTTGGAAAGTCCTCGGCGCGCCAGCGCTTCCCCATCTCGACGACGCCGACCGAGTACCCCTTCTCGGCGAGGCGTAGCGCCGAGACGCTGCCGCCGAAGCCGCTACCCACGACCAAGTAGTCGAAGTCGAAGTCCGCGCTCACCCCAGGACTATATGATCCTTTCGTTGATCACGGCTCGCAGCGCCTTCAGATCGAACGGCTTCTCGATGTGCCGACCCGGAGGCAACGCATCGAGGAAGTGGCGCGCCGACTCGGTGAACGCGCCGCCGGTGACGAAGATCATCCGCTCCGCCATCGCTGGATCGAGCTTCATCACGGCGGCGTACACGTCCATCCCGGTGACCTGCGGCATCATCAGGTCGCAGACGATCGCGTCGTAGCGCTCCCCTCGCGCGAGCATGTCGATCGCCTGGCGCGCGCTGGTCGTACCGTCGACCTCGTGTTCCTGCGACAGGTAGCGGCGGATCGCCTGGACCAGCGAGTCCTCGTCATCGATCACGAGCAAGCGAGCGCGGCGGGTGAACTTCGAAGGTAGCGGGGTCTTCTCGGTGATCGGCGGTAGCTGCGCGGACGCGATCGGCAGCCGCACGTGAAACGTCGTGCCCTTGCCGACCTCGCTGACGAAGTCGAGTTGCCCACCGAGCCCGGTGATGATGCGATGCGAGATCGCGAGGCCCAGCCCCGTTCCGACCCCGGCCGGCTTGGTCGTGAAGAACGGCGTGAACAGCCGGCGCTGGACCTCCGGCGGAATCCCGCTGCCGGTATCCTTGATCGAGACCAGCACGGCTTCCTGATCGACCTTCGTCGTGATCGTGATCTGGTTGCTCTCGTAGTTGCCCTCGGGGATCGACTGGACGGCATTGACGATCAGGTTGAGCAAGACCTGACCGAGCCGGCCTTCGTTGGCGTCGACACGCGGCACGTGGCCGTAGACCTTCTCGACCTTCGCGCGGTGACGGATCTCGTTCTGCGCCATGCGTAGCGTCGATTCGAGCACCTTCTCGACATCGACCGCGCCACGACGATCCTCCTGGGCGCGCGAGAACACCTTGAGGTCGCGCACGATCTCGCGCACGCGATCCGCGGACATCCGCGCGTCGTGGATCTCGTCGACGAGATCGGGCGGGAGCTCCGTGTGCGCACCCAGCTGGAGGATGTCGTGCTCCGCCATGTCGAGGTTGGCGATCACCGCGGCGAGTGGGTTATTGATCTCGTGTGCGACGCCCGCCGCGAGCGTGCCGACCGACGCCATCCGGTCGGCGAGCATCAGCTGCATCTCGGTCTGCTTCTTGTCGGTGACATCGCGCGCGACGATCACCACGCCGATCGCCGCCTTGTCGTGATTCTTCACGACGCCCATGCGGACCTGGTACCAGCCGTTACTGTGATCGAAGCGTAGGCCCTGGACCTCGATCTCGACCGCCCGGCCGTGCTCGAGCACGGTCGCGAACGCGGTGCGTGCGCGCGGCTGATCCTCGGAGCTGAGCGCGCCGAACCAGTTCGTACCGATCACGTCGTCGACGTGGTGCGGTTCGACCGTCCGGTTGACGAACTGGATCGTGCCTTGCCGATCGAGCTGCATGACAAAATCGGGCGCGCTCTCGACGACCGCCTGCAGCACCGCGGCGTGCTGTTCGGCCTTGCGCTCGGCCGCCTCGAGTGCGGAGTACGCACGGGCGAGCGTCAACACCTGACTGATCTGGGTGCCGACCCCCTGCGCGAACACCCGCCAGTCGCCTTCATCCAGATCGCGCTCGCGCGACACCATCATCAGCGCGCCGAGCGGGCCCGCAGTGTTCGAGAGCGGCACCAGCAGGATCGCGCGCGCATTCGCATCGTCGAGCAACTCCGGATCATCGCCGTTCTTGACGTAGAGCGTCGTGTTCGAGTCGATCACCTTGCGGAGCATCGGCTCGCGATCGAAGAACGAGTCGATCGGCCGCTTCGTCGTGATCTCCGCACCGAGCGCGCGTACCCGCACGGCATCGCCTTCGACGAGGTACAGCGCGCCGTACGTCACGCCGCCGGCGTCGAAGCAGCTCGCGATCGCCTCGTCGAGCGCGACATCGACATCGCGGTTGCGCAGCACGGCTTCGGCGATGCCGGTGAGCACCACCAGCTCCGATGCGAGCGAGCTACAGCGCTTCGCCAACCCCGTGTTGAGCGTGACCTGACGCTCGAGCTGGCGGAACACCCGGCGGTTGCGCTCGAGCTCGAGCTCCGGCAGCAGCTCCGGAGACGGCGTGATCGGCCCCGAGTGGTCTTCGGCGAGCGTGTCGCGCAGCGCGTCGATCAGCGCGGACAGATCCGGAGTTCGCAACACCAGGTCGTTCGCCCCGGCGCGCCGGGCGAGCGTACGATCCGAGGACTCGACATAACTCGAGGTCACGAGTACCAGCGGGAGGCTACGCAGCTCCGGATCCTGGCGCAGCGCCATCGCGAGCCCGAAGCCATCGAGCTCGGGCATCATCACGTCGGAGATGACCGCATCGGGCGGTCGCCGGCGGATCGCGGCGAGCGCCGAGGCACCGTCCGCGACCGCCTCGACCTCGAAGCCGAGGCGCGACAGCCGGAACGCGGCGAGCTTGAGCTGGATCGGATCGTCATCGGCGATCACGAGCCGGCGATCGACCCCGAACTTGTCACTGGCCGCGACGTCGGTCGGCAGGTGCGCTTCGACGAGCGGCACCAGCCGCGAGGGCGCGATCGGCTTCGGGATGATGTCGTCGAAGCCCGACAGCGAGACCCGCGCTTCATCGAGCTTGGACACGAACCCGGAGAACGCGAGGATCGAGACGTCCGACGATGCGAGATCGCGGAGCTCACCCACGAGCTGGAAGCCGTCGGTGTCCGGCAACATCAGATCCTGGAGCACCACCCGCGGGTTCTCTCGCTTCATCAGCTCGCGTGCGGTCTTGCCGTCGGGAGCCTCGAGCACCTCGTAGCCCCCGCGCACCAGCGCGTTCCTGACCATCCGCCGGGTCGCCGAGTTGTCGTCGACGATCATGATCTTGTGCCTCACGACCCACGCTCCACTCGCGCGACATGACGCGCGATCACCTCGGGCAACGTCCGCGTATCGATCGGCTTGGTGACGTAGTCATCGCAGCCAGCCGCGAGCGCCTTCTCGAGGTCGCCCTTCATCGCGTACGCGGTGAGCGCGATGATCGGGATCGTGCGGGTCTTCGGATCGGCCTTCAGGCGGCGCGTCAACTCGAGCCCGTCGATGCCCGGGAGTTGTAGATCCATCAGGATCAGGGTCGGGCGCTGACTCGAGATCGCGTCGAGCGCCGTCGCGGCATCGCAGGCGGTGGCGACCCCGTGGCCGTGCGACTTGACCAGGTAGCTCACCAGCTTCAGGTTCGTCGGGTTGTCATCGACGATCAAGATCCGGCTCATTCGCCACCCCCCACCGGAACCTGAACCCTACCCGGCCGCACCCCCGCGCGCTCGAGCGCCGACAACAGCGCACCTGCGTCGAGGGGCTTGCGCAGGATCTCGCTGACGGCCATCGCCGTCTTCACCTCGGGGACGATGGTCACGACGATGACCGGCGTATCGCGCAACCAGCCGCCGACCCGCAGCGTATCGAGGACATCGAGCCCACTCATGTCCGGTAGCAGCAGGTCCAGCGTGACCGCGTCGAACGGGCGTTCCTGACAGCGCGCGAGGGCGTCCTTGCCGGTCCGCGCGATCTCGAAACCGAAGCCGACGCCCGCCAGCGTACTCGCGATCAGCTCGCGGTCGCGGTCGTCGTCCTCGACGATCAAGATGGTCCGCGTCCCGGTGCGGGTTCGCGGCGTCAACGTCCGCGCCACGGATGGCTGCACCGGGCACCGGCGCGGCAAGATCGCGTGGAACGTGCTGCCGACGTTCGGGGTCGACCGTACGCCCACCGATCCGCCTTGCGCCTCGACGAGCCGGCGCGTCAGCGCGAGCCCGAGTCCGGTCCCTTGGTGGCGCTTCGCCGTGCCCTGTTCGAGCTGTTGGAACTCGACGAACAGCCTGCCGAGATCCGAGGGGTGGATGCCGACCCCGGTGTCCTCGACCTCGAGCCGAAACGCCTCCGGCTCGTCGGGGAGGCAGCGGATCACGACGCGACCCTGCTCCGGCGTGAACTTGAGCGCGTTCGATAAGAAGTTGTACGCGACCTGCTTGAACCGGCCGGGATCGAGGACGATCTCGACGAGCTCCGGCGCGACCGAGGCCGTGACGTGGATCCGTTTTTGCGCCGCGGTCGTCCGCGTGATCGAGACGACCTCGTGGACCAGCTTCGACAGCTCGACCTTCTCGGGGCGGAAGTCGAGCTTGCCGGCCTCGACCTTCGCGAGATCGAGCACATCGTTGATCAGCTGCAAGAGGTGCTTGCCGCTGGTCAGGATATCGCCGAGGAATTCGTGGTGCTCCGGCGAGGTCGGGGGCACCTGACCGTCGTGCAAGAGCTCCGAGAACCCGATGATCGCGTTGAGCGGCGTCCGCAGCTCGTGGGACATGTTCGCGAGGAACTCGCTCTTGAGGCGATTGGCTTCCTGGATCCGGCGGTTCTGGAGCTCGAGCTCGATCGTGCGCTGGCGGATCTCCTCGAGCTTGCGGCGCTCGCGCAGATCGATGACCGTCATCCGGATCAGGCGCGGGTAGTCGCCGGCGAGCCGCACGAGGTGGACCTCGACGGGGATCTCCTCGCCGCTCGCGTGCCGCGCCAGCCATTCGAACGGTGCGACCGGTTGGCCGCCGCGCATCCGCAACAACAGGTCGGTCGCGACCGCGAGCGTGGCACGACCATCGGAGAGCTCGGTCGCGCTCAACTCGACGAAGTTGACCTCGCGCAGCTCGTCGATGCTACGACCGTACAGCTTCACGGCGGCGACGTTCGCGTCGACGATCTCGAGGTTGTCGAGATCGAACGTGAGCAGCGCTTCGGGCGCGAGCTCGAACGCCGAGCGATAGCGCTCCTCCGACAGCCGCAACGCGCGCTCGAAGGCTAGCCGCGTGCGGATCTCGCTGGCTTCGCGCAACGCGCGCTCGATCGCGGGCGCGAACCGCATCGGCCGGTCCTTGGCCAGGAAGTCGAGGGCGCCGGCGCGCATCGCCGACATCGCCTCGTCCTCGTTCGGCGTGCCCGAGATGACGATGCACGGCATCCCTTCAGCACGCGCGCTCGCCGCCTCGATCGCCTGCAGGCCACCGAACCCGGGCAACATCCAATCGGTGACCAAAAGGTCCCACGTTTGGTCGAGCGCTTTTGCAAGCTCGCCTGCACTCGTTACACGCTCGGACGTGACGTCGTAGCCAGCCCGACGCACCTCGCGGAGCAGGATCCGATAGTCGTCATCTGCATCTTCGACCACGAGAAGCCGAAGCGATTTTTCTGGATCGGAAGACAACCGATAAACCCTGCCCCGAGAAACACGTTATCACGGTAGTTTTAGAAACTGGACGGTGGGCCGTGAGAGCTTGCTACCCGAGGAACCGCAGCATTCCCGCCGTTACCCGTGCCGGCTCCTCCACGGTCGAGGAGTGGCCCGCGTTCGAGATCACCTCGAGGCGAGCGCCGTCGATCGCCGCTACGAGTTGCTCGGACTTGGGCCGCGGCGTCGCGAGGTCCTCGTCACCGACCATCACCAATGTAGGTGTCTTGATCCGGCCCAACTCGGCCGCGACGCCCGCACGATCGATCACGCCATTGACGGCGCGCCAGATATCGCGGCGCTGGGTCATGGTCGTGATGTAGGTGGCGAGCTCCGCTCGGCGATCGCGGTCGGCGAGAATGGTCCGGCCGAGCATGATCGGCGCGACCCGCGAGCCGACGATCCGCGGGCCGAGCACGCGGACGACGTTCGCGAGCATCCGGTAACGACCGATGTTCTCGACGGGCTCGGGCTCCGCGGACGTGTCGATCAAGATCAGTGAACGAACCAGGTCGGGTCTGCGCGCCGCGATCCGCAACGCGACGAACCCGCCCATCGACAGCCCGGCGAAGTGGACGGGACCTGGCGCGAGCTGCTCGAGCAGCGCGATCGCGTCCTGCGTGACGAGCTCGATCCCGATGCACGTCCGGTGGTCGCTCGCACTCTTGCCCTGGCCACGGTGGTCCCACGCGATGCAACGATAGCGCGCGCGCAGGGCCGCGATCTGCGGTGCGAACAGCGACGTATCCCACAGCAAGCCGTGGCTGAACGCGATGGTCTCGCCGGACGACCCCGGACCGGTGTCGACGACCTCGAGCGATGTGCCATTGACCTCGATAACCATGGCGCGACTATCGCATCAGGTCCCTGATAAGCTCACCCTACATGTGCGAGTTGCTTGGGATGGAGTGCAACGTCCCGACAGACATCGTGTTCTCGTTCTCGGGACTCGCGCTACGAGGGGGGGCGAAGGGGCCGCACGCGGACGGCTGGGGTCTAGCGCTCTACGACGGCAAGGCCGTACGCACGTTCCTCGAGCCGCACGCCGCGGCCAAGTCGGCGCTCGCGAGCTACGTCCGCCAGAACCCGATCAAGACGCTGCTCGCGATCGCGCACGTTCGCAAGCGCACACGCGGGCCGGTCACGCTGGCGAACACGCATCCGTTCGTGCGCGAGCTATGGGGCCGGAGCTGGACGTTCGCGCACAACGGCACGGTCAAGCAGCTCGGTCGCCTCGCGATCGGCCGGTTCGAGCCGATCGGCACCACCGATAGCGAGCTCGCGTTCTGCGCGCTGCTCGCCGGGTTGCAGAACAAGTTCCGGAGCTACCCGAAGACGCCACGGCATCTCTGGGATGCGGTCGCCGAGCTCTCGGCGACGATCGGCGAACACGGCACGTTCAACTTCCTGCTCGGCGATGGGCGTTACCTGTACGCGCGGTGCGCGACGAAGTTGGCGTTCGTGATCCGCAAGGCGCCGTTCTGCCAGGCCACACTCGCCGATGACGACCTCACGGTGAACTTCGCGGAGGTCACGACCCCGCACGATCGGGTCGCCGTGATCGCGACCGTGCCGCTGACCCGCGACGAGGCGTGGACGATCGGCACGCCCGGTAAGATGTGGGTGTTCCGCGGCGGCGCGCTGCGCGCGACCCTTTATCTTCACGTGTAGTCACTTCACTATCACCAACAATAATAATATCAGTCGTTGCCGCCAAACCGCGAGAATAACGAGTATTATGAAATAAACCAGTTGCCCAGATCGTTTCGT
>JBDTEH010000135.1:0-35404 GCA_039922635.1 Kofleriaceae bacterium
GCGGCGGGTGGCATCGGTCTGCGCCGGGATCGCGATCAGGCGCGCGGGCAGCCGGTTGTAGATCGGCGCGAGCGTCGCGAAGCCAGCGCGCACCATGCGTGGCGACGCCGACAGCCCGAACTGCGCGCTCAGGTGCGCCGGCAACATCTGCTCGGCGAGCATCTCGGTGAGGCGACCGAGCGGAGGTTGCGCGCTCGCGTCGCCACGACCGATCAGGAAGCGCGCCATCTCGCGCGCGACCGGCGAGACGACGATCGTGTCGCTCGCCAGCATGCGCGCCATGTACGCCTCGTGATCCGCCCAGCTCGCGGGCAGCAGCGCGGGCGGGATCCCGAACAGCGCGGCGAACCGATTCATCTCGATCGTATAGCGATCTAATTCGGCGCGCGCGACCGGCGTGCCGAGCCGCGCGCGCACCAGCACCGTCGTATCGACGAGCGTCGCGTAGACCCACCGCAACGCGTCGGCGTCGTTCGCATGGTAGGGCGTGCCCGCCCGCCAGGCGCCGACCGTCACCGGGATCACGCCATGGATGCGGGTGTGGATGCGATGGACCCGGCGCGCGGCGGTGAGCGCCTCGTCGAGCTCGCCGAACACCATCGCGAAGATGTGGCGGAACGTGCGCTGGAACCGGCCGAGCACGTCGGCGCGGGTCTTCGAGTGGTGATCGATCGCATAGGCGACCATCGGGTGTGCGAGCTGCAACAGCGCGGCGCGGCCGCCGCCCAGAAAGATCGCGAGATCTCCGCCCACGCGCCACGAGATCGAGCCCGGACCGAGGATCCCGACCGCCGGATCGCGCACGCTTCGGACAAGCGTGGCGAGCGATGCTTCGAGCTGCTCCGCCGTCACGATCATGAGGGTGGGATACCACCGTATTCGGCCACCGTGCGATGGCGTCACAGCCGCGCCTGAACGCTACGTCTAACCAGCCGAAGTCCGTAATGAGCCCTGCTTTCTCTCGGCACATAGGGTGCACTGGCCAACGCCATGCGGACGATGGTGTCCACGGAGCACTCGGCGATCCATGCTGGCCGGCCTGGCCCGACCGGAGCACCGGGCGTGCTCCCGGTCGGTGCGAAGGCTGGCCCCTGGATCGTGGGCGAGCGCCTCGGCCGCGGCGGGATGGGGACGGTGTATGCCGTGGAGCACGAAGAGATCGGCAAGAAGGCCGCGCTCAAGGTGATGCACGAGTTCCTCGCGACCGGGATCACGGTCGAGCGGATCAAGCTCGAGGCGCGCGTCGTCAACCTCGTGGGCCATCCGAACATCGTCGATATCTTCGAGACCGGCACGCTGGACGATGGCCGGCCGTACATCGTGATGGAGCGCCTCGACGGCGTGTGCCTCGGCGCCCTGGCGTTCGAGTCGAAGGTGCCGCCCGACCGCGTGGTCGAGCTCCTGCTCCAGATCTGCGACGCGCTGATCGCCGCGCACGCGGCCGGCGTCATCCACCGCGACCTCAAGCTCGACAACGTGTTCCTGCTGCCACCGGGGCCGGGGGACGAGGGCGGCCACGACCGCGTCAAGCTGCTCGACTGGGGCATCGCGAAAGAGATCTCGAACGACGTGCGCTGCACGATCGATGGCCAGCTCGTGGGCACCCCGCAATACCTGTCGCCGGAGCAGGCACGCGGCGGCGAGCTCACGCCGGCGACCGATACCTACTCGCTCGGCGTGATGGCGTTCGAGCTGTTCCTCGAGCAGCTGCCGTTCGAAGCGGAGACGGCCGCCGAGGTCATGACCATGCACCTGCGCGCGGAGCCGCCACGGCCGAGCGAGCTGTGGCCGGCGATTCCGCGCGAGCTCGAGCAGCTGTTGCTGGCGATGCTCGCCAAGCAGGCCGATGCTCGCCCGAGCCTCGAGACCGTCGCCGGCACGCTGCTGCGCGTGCGCGACGAGCTCGATCGCCGCAGGGGCGCGCCGCGCCCGGATCCCGCGCCGCGCCACACCCGGTTCGCGTCGGCCCCGCCGCTGGCGATCCTGCCGGTGCTCGAGTCGCGGACCCGCTGGCACGTCGCGCTGGGCGCGTGTGCGATCGCCGCGAGCGCCATCTTGTTCCTGGTCGCGCAAGACACGCGCAGCGTGCCCGCGCCCGCCGCACCGCCCGCCCCCCCGGCTGCCACGGCGGCGTTGGCTGTCCCCACGCTCGCCCCCGCTGCGGCCCGACCCGCGGCCGCCGTCGTCCAACCCGAGCCGGCGCCCGCTGCACCCGCGCCGATCGCGGATCACGCGAACAGCCATCGCCCGCATCACGTGAGCCCGACGCCGGCTCGCTCGCACACGACCCCAGCGTTCGATCCCGACGGCTCGGTCGACGCATACTAATGTCCAAGCTCCTCCTCACGACCATCGCGTTCGCGCTGTGGGCCCAGAGCGCGGTCGCCGACTCGTTCGTCGACGCGGGTGCCGGCATGCCGATCCCCGAAAAGGCCCGCCTGCTCGCGGACCGCGGCCGCCAGCTCCAGCGCGACGGCAAGTTCGCCGAGGCACTCGAGGCGTACAAGGCGGCCTACGTGCTGGCACCGAGCCCGGGCCTGCTGTTCAACCTGGCACAGGTGTATCGCCTGAGCGGCGACTGTGACGATGCGGCGTGGATGTACAAGCGGTTCCTCGAGACCGGGCCACGCGACGACCTGCGCGCGCTCGTCGACGCAAACCTCGTGAAGCTCGCGACGTGCACGCACATGGGCTTTCGCACGAACCTCGACCCGCCGAGCATGCCCGAGGCCGGCTCGGCGATGCCGTCCCAGCCGCCTCGCGCGGAGGTCGTCGCGAGCGCCGGGCCGACCGGTGCCGAGGCCACCCACGCGCGCTCCGAGCAGCGCGCCGGCGCGTACTTGATGCTCGGCGGCGGGGTCGGCCTCGCGGTCGCGGCCGTGTTCGCGGTCGATGGGCGCCTGGCCGCGAACGAGGTCACGGACGCATATCGCGGTGGCGCGCGCGCCCCCGACCTCCGGTCGCTCGATGATCGCGGTCATCGCGACGATACGATCACGGCGATCGCCGGCATCTCCGGCGGCGCGGCCGTGATCACCGGCGCCGTGTTGTACGGCCTCGGCGTTCGTGGCGAGCGCGCGCAACACCTCGCCGTCGTGCCTCGTCGCGACGGTGCGGAGGTCAAGGTCGCATGGCAGTTCTGAGCAGACAGGTGCTCGCGCTCGCGCTCGTCGCGGCCTGTTACAGCCCCGACGCGCCGGACTGCACGCTCGCGTGCACCGCGGACTCCGACTGCATCGCGGGCCAGGCCTGCACGACCGATCACCTGTGCGCCGCGACCGGCATCGCGACCTGCGGCGCCCACGCCACGACCGACGGCAACGCCGCGACGGGCAGCGACGCCGGTGGGGGCTCGGGCTCCGCGACGTACGTCATGCTCACGCTACACGTCGACGGCGACGGCTCGGCCAGCACGAGCGACGGCCAGACCTGCGACAACTTCCCGATGCCGAAGGACTGCACGTTCGAGGTCGTGCAAGGCGATCCGCTGACGGTGACGGCGACCCCGCACGTCGCGAAGCAATTCGACAAGTGGATGGGCGGGCCGTGCGACGGTCAGCCGGCCACCTGTCAGACCACCCCGAACGGGGCGATCCGGATCGAGGCGAAGTTCAAGATGTGAGCCTCGCGAGCGCGGCGGCGAGCTGGGGATCGCGCTTCGCCGCGTAGTCCTCCGCGGTCGGGTTCGGCGCGATCACATCGGGCGTGAGGCGATTGCCGTCCTGGACGAGCTTGTCCTTCGCGGTGCCCACCTTCGCGCTCGGATACGACAGCGTGACGTTGCCGATCAGCTGCTCGGTGGTCGGGAACGTCAAGCCTCCGGCGGTCGGCTCGCCGACCACGACCGCGCCGGAGTCCTCGCGCAGCGCGAGCGCGACCATCTCGGCCCCCGAGGCGGTGCCCTCGTCGACCAGCACCGCGATCGGGTGCGTGCCCTTCCACGGCGCGATCTTGGTGTGCGCGATCGGCCGATCGTCGCCGAACGGTACCAGCGCGTACATCAGCGGATCGGCCGCGGTGAACAGCGACGCGAGATCGAACGGGAAGCCCCCGGCGTTGCCGCGCAGATCGACGACGAGCTTGTTGACGCCCTTGCGGTCGAGAGCGACGAGCGCGCGCTGGGCGAGCAAGGCCGCGTCGAGTCTGGGGACCTCGGAGTGCGTGCACGTCCAGACCCGGAGGTAGCCGATGCCGCGGCCGAGCATGCGCGACTCGACGATCGGCGTCGCGATCGGCGCGAGCGCCAGGGTCAGCGTGCGCTCCGCGCCGGCGTGCTTGACGACCAGCTTCGCCGGGATCCCGGGGCGGGCGCCGAGCAGGTACTGGAAGTCCTTCCACCCGTGCACGATCGGCGCGCCGTCGATCGTGATCAGCACGTCACCGCGGGCGACGCCGGCGCGTTGCGCGGGGCCGCCGGGGATGAGATCGGCGACCGCCCACTCGGGGGCGGCCGCGGCGGATGACGTGACCGGTCGCGCGACCTGGTGATACGTCATGCCGGGCTGGACGACGGGCTGGCCGGCGATCAACCCGAACAGCGCCGCGAAGCCCGCCGGATCGACGCCGTAGGTCTGGAGGTCGCCGGACCACACGCCCATCGAGCGCGCGGCGCGCAGCACCGCGTCGGCCGGGAGCTTGCCGCTCTGCGCGAGCGCACGCACGACCCCGCGCAGCAGGCCGCGATCTTTTTCCGGATCGGTCGTCCACGGGATCGGCGCGGTCCAGCCCAGCGAGAGCACCGCGGCTTGCCGGATCGGCGCGGGATCGCCGGGCGCGACGGTCTTGACGGTGAGCGCGTCGTAGACGTGCACGATCGCGTCCGCGATCGGCTTGGTCGACGGATCGGCCGTGATCGGGGGCGGTGCGCGCTCGGTCTCGGGTGCGGGCGCGGCGCCACACGCGGCGGCACACGCGGCGCCATACGCGGCGAGCGCGAGTGCGCTGGCTTTCACTTCACGATCCCGATCACGAGCCCGTCGGGGGTCGGCACGCACACCGAATCGCACGCGCTCGCGATCGCCTCGTGAAACCCGCGCATCGCGCGCGCGCCCTCGGAGTCCTCGAGCAGCCGGCCGAAGAAGTACGCGTTGTCACCGATCACGAGGCCACCCTTGCGCACGTGGGCCAGGGCCCAGCGACCGTAGCGATCGTAGCTCTGCTTGTCGGCATCGATGAACATCGCGTCGAACGGACCGTGGACCTCGAGCCGCGGCAGGACGTCGACGCCGGCGCCGACCTCGACGGTGACGCGCTCCGCGAGCCCGGCCGCGGCGAGGTTCGCGGTCGCGACCGCCGCGTGCTTGGGCTCGAACTCGATCGTCCACAGGTGGCCGTCGGGCGGCAGCGCGCTCGCGAGCTGGATCGCGGAGTACCCGGCGAGCGTGCCGACCTCGACGAGCTTCCTGGCGCCGAGCAGCTTGACCAGCAGGTGGACCAGCCGGCCTTCGCTCTGGCCGAGCTGGATCGCGGGCATGTCGGACGGGGTCGCGAACGCGCGGGCGAGGCCTGCATCGTGCGCGGCGTGGACGCGGTGCACGTACTCGGTGATCTCCGGAGAGACGTAGCGCGCGCCGTCGCGCGAGTTGGAATCGGCCATGGCGCAGTGTAGTCCTTCGGCTACGGATCGAGGCGCCAGACCCGCGCTTGTGGGCTCGCGACCGCGAGCTCGCGCGGCACGGCCCGCGCGGTCGCGGCGACGGCGCGCAACAGGCCGGGCGCGATCACCGCGTGGGGGACGGACACGACGTAGCGTACCGTGGCGGCCGGCCACGGCGCCGGCCGCGTCGGAGCGGTCTTCGCGATCACGACGTCACACCGGGTCGCCCAGATCAGCTGCGGCGCGACGTTCGCCGCGATCGCACAGGGCCGTCCGGCGGCGTCGTCGCGCACCGTCGCGGCCGCGGCGTACAGCGGGCGGCGGTGGTTCGCGAGGAAGCGCTGGTACGGCACGATCGCGATCGCGAGGCCGAGCCACGCGAGCCCGCACGCGGCGGCGGCGAGCCGAGGCCGGCCAGCGCCGCGCAGCACGTCGACGCCCGCGACGACGAGCAGCGCGGTCGCGAAGAACACGTAGCGCGGCTGCGCGTGGCTATCGATCCCGAGCGCGACGATCTGGCCGAGCGCCAGCAGCACGACGAACCACGCCGCACGCCGGAACGGCCGGCGCAGCGCGGCGAGCCCGGCGAGCATCACGGGCGCCACGAGCGCGCCGTAGAACCGCAGCGGGTTGGAGGTCACGTACGTGACCAGGCCCTCACCGACATATGCGCGGCGCGGCATGCTCGCGCTGGCCTCGAGGATGCCGAGCGGCGAGCCCGTGGTCGCGATCGAGTGCACGACGTGCGGCACGACCAGCAGCGCGGCGGCGGCGACGGTCGCGACCACCGGCAGGCAGGCGAGCCGGCGCGCGTACAGGACCAGCGCGAGCACCGCGACCAGCGCGAGCACCGGCGCGGAGCCGTAGCGGATGTAGAACGCGGCGGCGAACAGCGGCGCGGCCCAGACCAGCCGCCAGCGCGGCCGCGCGCGCTCGAGCTCGCCGAGGAGCACGGCGACGCCGCCGAGCAGGCACGCGGTCGCCGGCAGGTCGCCGATCAGCTCGGCGCTGCGCGCGGCCATCGGGTGCGCGGTCGCGAGCACCACGGCGGCCCACGCTCCGGTGCGCGCGCCGCCGGCCGTAGCTTGCTCCGGCGAGGCCGTGCCTCCTCGCGACCGCTCGGGGTGGCCAAACGCCGCCTTGCCGAGCGCGAACGCGCCGACGATCACACCGGCACCGAGCACGAGCGCGAGGCCACGCAGCGCGAGCTCGCCACCGCCGAGGGCGAGGCCGGCTCGCGCGATCGCGATCATCCCGGTCGAGCGATAGCGCCACGCCGGCGCATCCCCGCGCGCGGCCACCGCATACGCGGCCTCGTCGTGACCGAGCGGCGGGCCGCTCGCGAGCGCGAGCCCACCGACGACGAACCACGCGACCAACGCCGCCACGACGATCTGGCGGTCACTCCACCGACCGGGCCACCGCGGAGACGCTGGCGCGCGCACGGATGGAACGTATCAGTCGTCGCCGGCCGCGTCGCGATACGGGCCGGCCTGTGCGAGCTCCGCGAGGTGGGCCTGCATCGCGACGTGCTCGCGCGCGCAGTGGTCCTCGATCGCATGCGCGAGCCCGGCGTGACGGATCCAGTGCGCGGAGTGGGTCGCGGTTGGCTCGAAGCCACGCACGAGCTTGTGCTCGCCTTGCGCACCTGCCTCGAACAGCGGCAGCCCGCGCTCGATCGCGCGCTCGATGCCCGTGTAGTACGCGGTCTCGAAGTGGAGCAGGTCGACGTGCGCGTCCGCGCCCCAGTAGCGGCCATACAGCGCCTGATCGGTCTCGAAGAACAGCGCGCCGGCGATGCGGGCGCCTCCCGAGGTGACCTGGACCATCCGCATCGCGTCGCAGTAGGCAGCGCACTTGTGAAAGAACCCCGGCCGCAGGTAGTCGCGGCCGCCGTGGTTATCCGTCGTGGTGCGGTAGAACCGATCGAGCTCGTCGAGCTCGTCCTTCGACAGCTCGTCGCCGCGCTTCCAGGTGATCGCGTCGACCGCCCCGCGGGCGCGCTCGTGCTCCTTGCGCAGTTGCTTGCGCTTGCGGCTCTTGAGCGCGGCGAGGAAGTCGTCGAACGAGGTGTAGCCGCGGTTGTTCCAGTGGAACTGCATCGTCGTGCGGCCGAAGAAACCGTGATCCGCGAGCATCGCGCGCTCGGTCTCGGTGCAGAACAGCCAGTGGATCGAGCTGCACTCGGCGTCGTCGGCGATGCTGCGTACCCCGGCGACCAGCGCCGCGACGATCTCGGGGCCCGCGCCAGGGGCCAGCAGCAGCCGCTTGCCGGTCGCCGGGGTCGCCGGCGCCGCGATCACGAGCTTGGGGTAGTACGCGATCCCCGCGCGCTCCGCGGCGTTCGCCCAGCCCCAGTCGAAGATGTACTCGCCATAGCTGTGGGCCTTGAGGAAGGCGGCGACGCCGCCGACCAGGCGCCCCCCCTCCTCCACGAGCACGTAGATCGAGGTCCAACCACTGTGCTGGCGGCGGGCCCGGGGCGCCGCCGCGGAGTCGGTCGACCCCGATTCCTCGAGCGCGCGCAAGAAGCCGTGGCGCAAGAACGGCGAGGGACCGTGGTCGAGCCCGTCCCAGGCCGCCGGGTCGATATCCGCGACCGAGCCGACGACCCGAATTGCGAGTTTTTCAGCCGGCGACTTCATGCTAGAAGCCCAGCCATGACTCTGGAGCCGCAAACTCGCCAAAAGATCGAACAGCTCGTCAAGCAGGACGAGGTCGTGTTGTTCATGAAGGGCACGCGCAGCTTCCCGCAGTGCGGCTTCTCCGCGTCCGTCGTGAACATCCTCAACACCTTGATCCCGAAGTACAGCACCGTCAACGTGCTCGCGGAGCCCGAGGTTCGCGCGAGCATGAAAGAGTACTCGGAGTGGCCGACGTTCCCCCAGCTGTTCATCAAGGGCGAGTTCGTCGGCGGCGCCGATATCGTCAAGCAGATGTTCGAGAGCGGAGATCTCGAGAAGCAGCTCGGTACCCTGGTCGCGCCGGCCAAGGCCGTGAAGGTGACCGTGGCGCCGCGCGCGCGCAAGGAGCTCGAGGCGGCGCTCGCGGAGGGCTCGCCCGGCGACGTCATCCACCTCACGATCACCGGCGGCTGGGAGCACCAGCTCGATCTCGGGCCGAAGGAATCGGCCCACGTCACGGTCGACGCGGGCGGCATCACCGTGCAACTCGACCGCGCGAGCGCGGCGAAGGCCGAGGGTGTCACGATCGACTTCATCGAGGACGCGACCGGCGCGGGCTTCAAGATCGAGAATCCAAACCGCCCGGCGACCGTGCGCGAGATCGGGCCGGCGGAGTTCAAGCGGCTGATCGACGCGGGCACGATCAAGCAGGTCTACGACGTGCGCACCCCGAAGGAGCGCGAGGTCGCCCAGATCGCGGGCACCACGCTCCTCGACGACGCCGCGATGGCGCAGATCGAGGCGCTGCCGATGGACACCGCGCTCGCGTTCTTCTGCCACCACGGCGGCCGCAGCCGCGGTGCCGCGGATCACTTCCTGAAGGCCGGGTTCAAGACCGTCTACAACATGGCCGGCGGCATCGACGCGTGGTCGCAGCAAGTCGACCCCAGCGTGAAGCGCTACTAGGACCCTCCGCGCATGCCTCGCCTGCCGCTCTGTCGTGGCGCCGTGGTCGCCGTGGGCGCCCTGGCCGCCCTGGTCGCCGCGTGTGGTGGCTCGCCGGGCCCGACCGTCGATGCGGCGCAGACGCCGCCGGCGGCGAACCCCGGCCGCGAGGTCCTCGATACCGGGCTGGTGATCGACTACGCCGGGATGACGGGAGTCGCGACCGTGACGCTCGGGCCCTCGACCAGCGCCGGCGGCGCGCTCGAGGCCGAGGGCCTGATGATCGACAGCGTCACCGTCCACGGCGCGCCGATCCAGTTCACCCCGGGCACCACACTGCTGCTCGGGCTCGACCCGAGCGATCAGCCGACCCCGGTCGTGATCGCGTATCACTGGATGGATCACGAGAGCTTCATGGGAGCCTCCTCGAAGGGCTACACGCTCGACTGGCCGTACTACTGCGGCAACATCTTCCCGTGCCACAGCCAGCCCAGCGACGGCACGACGTTCTCGCTCGAGCTCGATAACGTCCCGGCCGGCCAGCAGGCGATCTATCCGACCGTGATTCCGGCGCAAGCGCCCGCGTATCAGCTCGCCTGGTCGATCGATCAGTACACCCAGCTCGATCTCGGCACGACCCCCGCCGGGACCCTGATCTCGGTGTGGTACCGCCCCGGCGAGATGGCGAGCGCGATGACCGGCACGCAGCACCTGGTCGCGGCGTTCGATTGGCTCGAATCGACGCTCGGGCCCTATCGGTTCGGCCCGCACTACGGCTCGGTGTCGGTCAAGTGGGGCCCCGGTCAGTTCGGCGGCATGGAGCACCACCCGTTCGTGCACATCGGCTCGATCGCGATCGGCGACGAGGAGACCAACGTCCACGAGTCCGCGCACGGCTGGTTCGGCGACGGGATTCGCCTGAAGTGCTGGGAGGACTTCGTGCTGTCCGAGGGCACCGTATCGTACCTCGCGGCCCGCGCGCTCGATGTCGTCGCGCCGACGGTGGGCGCGTCGGTGTGGATGACCTATCAGACCGAGCTCGCCGCGGTGAAGGGCACCGATCCGGTGTGGCCGCAGTCGTGCGGCGCGGTCGACGTGATCAAGGACAACCTGTTCACCGAGGCGCCCTACATGCGCGGCGCGTTCTTCTACAAGGGCATCGCCGACAACCCGATGGTAGGGGCCGCCAAGCTCGACCAGGCACTCGCCGCGTTCTATGCCGCGCACGCGGGCGGTGCGGCGACGATGGCCGACATGCTCGCGACGATCCAGCAGGTCACCGGCTACGACCCCACGGCCTGCGCCCAGACCTGGTTGCTCGATACGACCTCGGCGACCCCGCCGACGCCCGGGCCCTGTCCCTAATCGGCGACGCGCTGCGCGGCGAGCCGCTGCGGGCCGATCACGAACACCGCGCGTGCGACCTTGTCGCCGTCTTTCTCGAACACGATGATCGCCTGCTGGTCCTCGAACCACATCTCGTGATCGCTGATCGGGATGATCCGCAACGGCGCGGTGCCCTGCCCCGTGATGTACATGCGCTGATCCTTGATCGAGATCACGAGCTTGAACTCGCCGAGCTGGTACGTGCCGGTGTACTGCTGGAGCTCAGCGACCGGCGGCGAGATCAGCGGCGTGACCTGCTCGCCGGCGAGCACCTTGTAGAGATCGAGCGCGATGTGATCGACGAGCGAGACCGCGCTCGACGACAAGATCACCACGCCGCGGCGGAGCTTCGGATCGAAGCCGACGAACGCGCGGAAGCCGCCGGTGCCGCCGTTGTGCCAGAACCGGCCGGAGCCGTCGATCTGCCAGCCGAGGCCTTCGTTCGCGCTGGCCTGGCCCGGGAGCTGATCCTCCTGGGTGAGCCGCATCGCCGCGCGCAGCGGCTGCTTCGAGCCCGAGGCCGCGTCGAGCTCGGCGTCGATCAACGCGAGCTGATCACTCGCCGTCGAGATCAACCCGCCCGCACCGGCGAGCGCATCCCAGGTCCAGTTCGGCACGGGCTGGAGATCGAGGTTCGACCCCACGGCGCGCCGGCCCTTGGCCGCGACCGGGACGGTGAAGAACGTACTCGCCAGGCCCAGCGGTGCGAGCACGCGCCCCTCGATGACGTTCGTGACGCCGCCGCCGAGCTTCTTGCCGAGCACGAACCCGAGCGCGCCCGCGCCGAACGTCGAGACCAGCACCTGCGAGCCGGGCGGCGTGACCAGGCTCGCGTGCGTGAGATCCGCATACAGCCGATCCTCGTCGTAGCCGGCGTACGGATCTTGCGGATTCATCCCGCGGGCGAGCGAGGGCGGCAGGCGCGGCAGCCCGGAGGTGTGATCGGCGAGCATGCCGAGCGTGACATCGAGGCCCTTGGCCGTCGGGACGGTCACCCCCGGCGGCAGGAGCTCGCTGAGATCGGTGTCGAGCGTGACCTCGCGGCGCTGGATCGCGTCGGCGAACATCAGGTCGGTATAGATCTGCGTGATCGCGCCGATCTCGAACAGCGTCGTGCCGGTCGGCGGCGCACCATCGGGCCCTTTGCCGAAGCCGTAGATCTCGGTCTTGCCGGCATCGTAGAGGCCCACGACGATGCCGGTCGTGATCTGCGCGTCGATCAGCGGCTTGACGATGGCGGCGACGGCGGCGCGGTGAGCAGACCCCGAGGTGTCACCCGCGGGCTTCACGGTGGGAACGCTGGGCCGGGGCGACCCTCCACACGCAGCGACGACGCAAACAACCGAGACCAGACGCATCGCCGTAGACTGACGGGGATAGCTGCGGTGCGCAACCGGCGCCAGCGCCTGTAAACCACCTCACACGGGACCCGGCCCGGATCGTGCGAGAGTGCGAGAGTGCGGAACATGCGTGCGCTGGTCGTCCCGACGATCGTGATGATGCTGGGTGCGCCCGCCATCGCCGGCCCGGCGCCGGTGGTCGGCGGCACGAACGCCCCGCAGGGCAAGTGGCCCGACGTCGCCGCGGTGATGTTCAAGGCGGGCAGCGCCGACCAGCAGGAGTGCACCGGCACGCTGATCGCGCCGAACGTCGTGATCACCGCGGGGCACTGCAACGACGCGTCGCTCGACAACGTCTTGCTCGGCACCAACTCGCTCGCGCGCCCGCAGGACGGCGAGACCATCGCGGTCCAGACCCGGATCGAATATCCGAGCTCGCAATCGAGCGAGGACGTCACGATCCTCGTGCTCGCGCAAGACGCGAAGGAAGCGCCACGCCCGATCGCGACCGGCTGGGCCAGGCTCGACATCAAGAACGCGGCCGCCGTGCAGTTCGTCGGCTTCGGCGCGACCGACGACGCTGGCAACGTGTACATCGATGACCTCCAGGAGGTGATGTCGACGATCACCGACTTCGATTGCTCGACGTCTTCGGGTTGCTACCCGGCGGCGCGCCCCGACGGCGAGCTCGGCGCCGGGGGCGGCGGCATCGATACCTGCTCCGGGGACTCGGGCGGCCCGATGTACCTGCTCACCGGGTACGGCACGTTCCTCGCCGGCGTGACCTCGCGGTCGTACGACAGCTCGGTCAAGCCGTGCGGCGACGGTGGCATCTACGTGCGCCCCGACAAGATCGTCGATTGGGCCGAGCAGCAGAGCGGGATCGCGCTCGCGCGCGGCCCCGAGCCCACGCCGCGCACGTTGAGCGGCGTGCCGACCGGGCCCGTCGAGGTCCACCTCGACGCGAACGATCCGCTCAGCGACGACCACACGTTCGCGCTGACCACCCCACCGCAGCGCGGCACCGCGGCCGTGCGCGCCGACGGCCAGGTCCGGGTCTGCCTCGACGCGAGCCAGCAGCCGGATGCGCTGACCGTGACGATCACCGATGCCAAGGATCCGTCGCGCAAGCTCGACTGGGTCATGGCGATCACGCCGGTCAGCGGCGATCCCCCGGCGTCGTGCGACGCGAACGCGTTCGCGGACGAGCAAGGCGGTGGCGGCTGCTGCGACGCCGGTCGCTCCCCGGCCGGATCGCTGCCGCTGGGCCTCGGCGTGCTGATCGTATTGCGGCGCCGCCGGAAGTAAGCCACGTTCCGGCCGTGGCCGAGACGTGGTTGAAGTGCACCGCCTGCAAGAACCCGATACCGTTCAACGCGACCCACTGGGTGTGCAGCGTCTCGACGTGTAATCGCGCCAAGTTCCAGCTCGTGTTCTGCACGGTGTCGTGCTGGGACAGCCACGTCGCGGACGCGCGGCATCGCGATGCGTGGGCGGTCGAGGCGCGCGCGCCGAACAAGGCCGCGTGGGAACAAGACCACGCGGCGCATCCCGCCCCGCCGCCGAAGCCGGCCGCACCGGCGGCGCCGGTCGTGCGGCGGATGGTGGGCGAGGCGGCGAGTACGCCGCCGAGCACGCCGAGCACGCCGAACGCGCCGAACGCGATGGGCGCGAGCAGCGGTGGCGCGCTGCACCTCGAAGAGGTCGTCGATCGCGACATGCTCGTGGTCGTGTCGAAGATGAAGAAGTACATCAAGGACCGCAGCGGGATGAACTGCGCCGATGGCGTCGCCGAGGTGCTGAGCGAGCACCTGCGGGCGATCTGCGACGAATCGATCCGCGCGGCCGCGCGCAACGAGCGCAAGACCGTGCTCGAGCGGGACGTGCCTCGGCCGCCGCGGCGGTGAGGACTCAGCGTGGGCGGGCGCGCGCGGTCGCGAGCCAGTGCCCGTCGAGCTCGGTCCACCACGCTTCGATCGCGACCGGCAATCGGCCCACATCGACGACGATCACGCGGACCTCCCCGCCCTGCCCGATCGCGAGCTCGACCTCCTGAAATCCGACGTAGCGCCGCACGATCGGATCGATCGCCTTGTAGATCGCCTCCTTGATCGCGAACACCCGCAGCAGCTCGGCCCCGGCGACGCGCGGCTCGTTCACGGTCAGGATCCGCCTCGCGATATCGAGCTTCGTCGGCGCCGCCCGCTCGAGATCGACCCCGACATGTCCGTGCTCCGCCAGTGCGACCAGCGCCGCCGCGCGCGCGAGCTTGTGCGAGATCGAACCGGTCATCCCCGCCGGCACGACTGGCGCGCCGCGCTCGTTCGCGAGCACCGGGTGCGCCCGATCGATCAGCGCGTGGATCGCCGTGCGCCCGGCGATCAGCTCGCGCCGGCGTACGCCCGAGAGCCGCTCCGCCGCGTCGCGCTCCTCGGCCGGCAGCGCCGCGCACGCCGCATCGAGCTCGACCTCGGCGAGCTCGATGACCGCACACCGCCCGTGCGGCGTCTCGACGAGCCGGGCCTGCCCCGGCGAGGCAACGCTGCCGCATGGCGGCGTGGTCGTGGTCTCGAGCCGGGCCTGCCCCGGCGAGGCAACGCAGCCCAGCGTGGTCGTGGTCGCCGAGGTCACTTCGTGGCACTCGGCTTGGGCCGGGTGATCATGAGGTGGTTGTGCTTCTCGGCATCGGGATAGCCGAACCGGAACGGCAGATCACGGTGCGGCTGCTGCTTCCACAGCTTCACGAACTCGGCGCGCGTGTTCTTGTTGTCGATCACGAAGTACGGCCCGGTGAAGTCACCGTACGTGATCTGCTCGAAGCCGGCCGGGCCCGCGTAGCTCGGTGGGATCCCGGACGCATCCGAGATCATCCACGCCATGTTCTTCAACAAGTAGTCACGGACCTGACCGAAGTCGTCGTACCAGAGCAAGAAGCTCGCGGCCTTGGTCATCACCGCGACCTTGCCCTTCGCGCGCAGGTGCTTCAGCACGCGATCGTCGGCGGTCATGTGGGAGTCGTCGAGGTTGGCGACGATGTGGCGGTAGGTCCGCAGCGGGGCCTTGGCGTCGCCGCGCGGCCGGAACTTGATCTCGACGTTCGCGAACGCCGAGTCCTGCTCGTACCAGTAGTGCGTGACCTTTTTCGGCGCCTTGGTGCCGCGCTTGTCGGCCGCGAACTCGGCCGCGCGCGCGTCGAGCTCGTCGTTCGTGAGGTAGCGCAGCGAGCCGTCGGGCTCGATGTCGAAGTAGCGCAACGCGACCGGTTCCATGTCGTGGACCGCCAGCCCGGCGAGCGCCATCATGATCGTGCCCGGCAGCACCGAGTGCGACGCCTCCTGCAGGCTCTTCGTGGTCGAGTGCGCCGCATGATACAGCCGGCGGATGTCGGTCGTGATCGTGTCGAGATCGGTCGCGAGCTGGACCTTGGTGATCGCATCGATCGTGCGAATATCGCCGGCGGCCTCGAGCGAGATCGTGGTCAGCTCCTCGGCATCGGGGTAGACCGCGAGCGCCGAGGACAGGTCGCCGCCGCCGAACGGGTACACGACGGTGTGCGGGAGGTCCTTCGGCCGCAGCTCCGCGATGAAGCGCTGGGCTCGATCGGCCCAGGCGCGGCGGTACGACTTGTAGACCTCCTGCATCTCCCGGCAGTGGCTGTCGATCGTGCGGATCGAGAACCGGTCCGGAATCGCGTCGTCGCTGCCGCACGCGGCGACGCGGAACATCGCGCGGACCTGCGGCCCGTAGTCGGTGCCGGCCGGCTGGGCATAGACGGCAGTTCTGCCCGCGAGCCCCAGGCATAACAACGCGAGCACGGCGATCCGCATCGGCGTGGTGTAGCGCAGTCCGCCGGTCCCTACCAGCGTCAGCAGATCGGGGCGCCCAGGCCCGCCAGGGCGGCGGCGAAGCCGGGGTACGAGGTCGCGACGTTGTCGGCGTCCTCGACGACGGTCTCGCCGTCCGCGACCAGGCCGCCGACCGCGGCCGCCATCGCGATCCGGTGATCGCCGTGGGCGTGGACGCGCGCGGCGGCGAGCGGGCGATCCGGCCGGCCCTCGACGGTGAAGCCATCGGCATGGACCTCGCAGGTGATGCCGAACGCGCGCAGCATCGCGCAGGTCGTGGCGATCCGATCCGACTCCTTGACGCGGAGCTCGCCGGCGTCGCGCACCGTGGTCGTGCCCCGCGCACGCGCCGCGAGCACCGCGAGGACGGGGAGCTCGTCGATCGAGCGCACCGCGAGATCGCCCGCGATCTCGGTCGCCCGGAGCTGCCTCGCGGCGCCGCGCACGACCAGCGTCGCGAGCGGCTCGGGGCCGTGGTCATCGCGATCCTCGAGCACGACCTCGCCACCCATCGCGGCGATCACGTCGAGAAAGCCGGTGCGGGTCGGGTTCACGCACACGTCGGGCAGCCGGACCTCGCGCGCGCCGGCGAGGACCGCCGCCGCGACCAGGAACGCCGCCGACGACGGATCGCTCGGCACCATGAAGCCCTCGCCGGCGAGCCGGCCGCTCCAGCCCGTCGTGGTCACGCGACTGGTCAGCCGGTCCACGACCAGCGGCGCGCCGAGGTACGCGAGCATCCGCTCGGTGTGATCGCGGCTGGGGCCTGGCTCGGTCACCGAGGTGATGCCGTCGGCGTAGAGGCCCGCGAGCAACAGCGCGGTCTTGACCTGCGCGGACGCCATCTCGAGCTCGATCGCGATCGCGGACAACGCGCGCGTCGCCGGACCGACCGTCAACGGCGGCACGAGGTCGGCGCCGCGCGCGACCCCGGTGAACGTCGCGCCCATCCGGCGCAGCGGATCGATCACCCGCGCCATCGGCCGGGTCGACAGCGATGCGTCGCCGACCAGGCCGGTCGCGAACGGCTGGCCGGCCAGCAGGCCGCACAACAGCCGGATCGTCGTGCCGGAGTTGCCGCAGTCGATCGCGCCCTCGGGCGCGCGCATGCCGCGCAGGCCGACACCCTGGATCACGAGCGCTCCACGCGCCGATGGGTCGCGCCGGATCGTCGCGCCGAGCTGCGCGATCGCCTTGGCGGAGCGCCCGTTATCGGCGCCGTCGCCGAGGCCGAGCACGCGCATCGGGGTCTCCGACAGCAGCGAGAACAACAGCGCGCGATGCCCGATCGACTTGTCGCCGGGGATCGTGACCAGACCGTCGAGCGGCTGCAGCGCGGGGTTCGAGACGAGCTTCACGGTGCGAGCATCGCACGAGCCCGCTCCACGACGCGCGCGAGGTGGCGCGGACCGACGTCGACGATCGTGCGCACCCACGAGCCTTCGATCACGAGCCGGGCGTCGGCGAGGCTGGTCGGCACGCCGAGCTGGCGGATCACAGGAGCCTCGGCGAGGGCTCCGAGCACGCCCCGGATCGTGTGGGCGAGCCGGCGCGCCGAGTTGTTCGCCGCCCTGGCATCGTGGTCGCCTGGATCGACGGCATCGCTGTCGACCACGATCGCGAGATCGTCGGCGACATCACACCACAACGACAGCTCGGCCGGAGCGGCATCGATGTTGGTCATCCGCGCGAGCGCGACGCGCGCGTCGAACGGCAGGCGCGCGGTGATCCGCACGATCGCCCCGGTCGCGCCCGCCGGCATCGCGTGATCACGCAGCTTCAACACCGCCTCCGGGACGGCGAGGGGATGCTGCGCCGCGAGCGCCGCGCGGGTCTGGAGCTGACCGACCCAGTCGTCGGGACCGAGCGCGACCAGCTCCGGCGAGATCCGCACGCCGCCGGCGACCTCGGCCTTCGTGGTCAGCACGGTCAGCGTCGCGGCCTGCGCCGTGCCGACGCCGTACGCCGCGAGCACGACGCGGTCCGCGCTCGCGAGCGGCGACCCGAGCACGGCCACCGGGAGACCCGGGACCGGTCGGTCGGCGCCGAGCGCGCCGAGCACCTGCTTCGCGGTCTCGCCAACGGCCGCGTTCGCGCGCAGCCGCGCGAGATCGAGCTCGACGATCACCTGGGCCCCATCGGGGAGCAACGCGAGCACGTTCTCGCCGGGGGTCGGCGTCCGCGGCGGCGTGGCCGGCTGCGGCGATGCGTGACTACAGCCGATCAGGACGCCGAGCAGCAAGCCGAGCAGCAAGTCGAGCAGGTCGCCGCGGGCACGCGCACGGGCCCGCCGCCGGCCGGGTTCCAGATCACGGTCATGCGAGCGCGTCATTGAGCGCTTTGATCACCCGCGGCATGTCCTGGACCGACGCCACCGAGACCCGAAGGCACGTCGGCAAGCCCCACGCCGCCATCGGGCGCACGATCACACCCGTCCGTAACAAGTTCTCGTAGACCGGCGCCGCCGTGCGTCCGGTCTCGATCAACACGAAGTTCGCGACCGACGGGTACACCTTCACGCCCGGTCCGTGGACCTCCGCGCGGAGCTGCTCGAGCACGCTCCGCGCGTGCCGCGCGCTGATCGCGACGTGATCCTGATCGCCGAGCGCCGCGGTCGCGCCGACGAGCGCCAAGCTCGAGACGTGGAACGTCCGGGTCACGCGCCCGAGCAAGTCGACGACGCTGCGATCCGCGACCGCGTAGCCGACGCGCAGGCCGGCGAGCCCGTAGATCTTCGAGAACGTCCGTAACACGACGACCCGCGGATCGCGCGCGCGCAGCGCCATCCCGTCGACGTGATCGACCTCGGGCCACGCCGCGGCGTACTCGGCATAGGCCTCGTCGAGCACGAGCAGCGCACGCGCCGGCACCGCCGCGAGCACGCGCTCCGCCTGCGCCTTCGTGATCACCGATCCGGTCGGGTTGTTCGGGGAGCCCAGCACGACCAGCTTCGTGCGCGGGGTGATCGCCGCGATCAGCGCGTCGATGTCGCACGCGAGCTCGGCGGTCACCGGCGCCGCGACGAACGGTCGCCCGGCGACCTGCGCGCTGAGCCGGTACGACAGGAACGCGTACGCGTGGGACAGCACCTCGTCGCTCGGCTCGCACGTCGCGAGCACGAGCTGGTACAGCAGGTCGTTCGAGCCGTTCCCGAGGGCGAGATCCTCGACCGGCACGCCGAGCTTGGCCGACAGCGCGCGGCGCAGCTGGAAGCCGCCCGCGTCAGGATACAGGTGCAGCAGCGGCAGCGCCGCCGGCAAGGCGGCGAGCGCCCGCGGCGAAGGCCCGAGCGGGTTCTCATTAGAGGCGACCTTGATCGCGCCGGTGATCCCGAGCTCGCGCTCGAGCTCCTCGACAGGCTTTCCGGGTTGATACACGTCGAGTGTACGAACGTGAGGTGGCGCGATAGCAGTGAGGTCCATACGGCGTCAGGACCCTACACCGGCCTTCCCGATCTAGGGAATGCTCGTTTGAGCGGCTCGGGTCTATAGTCCCGCCGTGCGTCGCCGTCCCACGCTCCTCCTCCTCGTCGTCCTCGTGCTGATGTTCGTCGCCGGCTGCGCCAGCGGCGACTGCGGCTTCTCCGATTACCAGAACAGGGGCTGGGGGCCGATGATCCTCGCCGCGTTCGGGTTCGGCTTCTTGACGTCGCTGACGCCGTGCGTCTACCCGATGATCCCGATCACGCTCGCGATCTTCGGCGCGCGCGGCAAGGACGTCCCGCGCAAGCGCGCGATCCTGCTCGCCGTCGCGTACGTCAACGGCATGTGCTTGACCTACACGATCCTCGGCGTCACGTTCGCGGTGATCGGCAAGGCCGGCGATTTCGGCACCCAGCTCGCGAGCCCGTACGTGGTGTTCCCGCTCGCGATCCTGTTCATCGCGCTCGCGTTGTCGATGTTCGGCGCGTTCGAGCTCAACCTGCCGGCGAGCTGGCAGGCCAAGCTCAACACGGTCGGCGGCAAGGGCTACGGCGGCGCGTTCGCGATGGGCCTGGTCGGCGGCCTGATCGCGGCGCCGTGTACCGGCCCGTTCCTCGCGGGCCTGCTGGCCTATGTCGCGACCACCGCGAACGTGGTCGGCGGCGGTGCCTTGCTCTACACGTATGGCCTCGGCATGGGCGTGTTGTTCTTCATCCTCGCCGCGTTCGCGGTGTCGCTGCCCAAGAGCGGCGCCTGGATGGACTACGTCAAGTCGATCGGCGGCATCGGCCTGTTGTTCGCGGCGATCTACTACCTGATGCCGTTCTTGCCGGCGCTGCGCGACCTCGTGCAACCGACGCTCGGGGTCGTGATCGTCGCGTCCATCGTGATCCTGGTCGGCCTCGCCACCGGCGCGATCCACAAGTCGTTCCACGGCACGTGGCCCGAGCGGCTGCGCAAGGGCGTCGCGGTCGCGCTCGTGCTCGGCGGTGCGGTGACGATCTGGCTGTGGCGCCAGGCGCCGAAGCACAAGCTCGCGTACGAGCACGACGAGCTCGCCGCGTTCCAGAAGGCCAAGGCCGACGGCAAGCTCGTGATGATCGACTTCTCCGCAGACTGGTGCAACCCGTGTCACGTGATGGAGCGGACGTTCGGCACCGACGACGTCTACGACGAGATCACGCGCGACTTCGTGCCCCTCAAGGTCGACGCCACCGAGGACAACGAGCTCGAGATGACCATGAAGAACAAGTACGGCGTGTCGACGCTGCCCGCGATCGTGTTCGTCGATCCGACGACCGGCGACATCTACCAGCGCATCATCAAGGAGGTCGACGACAAGGAGATGATCCGGGTGATGAAGCTCTCGGTCGCGCACAGCGGCCTCAAGCGGCCGGCGTGTTAAGCGCTATAGTCCCCCGCATGGAAGAGCTCATCGAGAAGATGGTCGCCCACGTCGGCATCGACCAGGCGACCGCCGAGAAGATCGTCGCGTTCCTCAAGGACCACAAGGAGGACGCGTTGAAGGCGCTCGAGAGCGACGCGCTCAAGGACCGCCTGCCCGCTGGTCTCGGCGCGAAGCTCGGCTCGCTGCTCTAGTGCGCTTCATCGTCGTACTGGCGCTGACCGCGGCTTGCCTCGGGGGCCTCGGGGCCCTCGGAGCCTGCGAGGACAAGCAGCTGACCCAGCTCGAGCAGGTCAAGCAGCAGGTCTGCGCGTGCAAGGATGTCGCGTGCGCGGAGGCGGCGATGAAGGCGGTGCCGTCGGGCGATATCCATCCGAATCACCGCCAGCAAGGTGTCGCCCGCGACATGCTCGATTGCCTCGCGAAGCTCTACGACGCTGCGCAGCCCCAGCCGGATCCGCAGCCCTAACGCTCGAGCTTCGGTGGCGCGCCCGCGGCGCCGAGCTCCGGTTCGATCCCCCACTCGTCGATCGATCCGGTCGCCGGCGCGAGCGGATCGCCGGCCAGCCCGGGATCGAGCTCGACCGGCTCGGCTCCCACCGGCTCGACGACGATCTTCGCGCCGGGGATGCCGGGCATGATCAGCGCCATCGCGGGCGTGATCACGACATCGGCATCGGACTCGCGGCCGAAGAACGTGGTGTGCTCGTAGTAGCGTACGCCGTAGCGCACGAGCACCGCGCAGGTCGCGGCGATCGGCACCGCGAGCACGACGCCGACAAAGCCGAGCAGCTTGCCGCCCGCGACCACGGCGAACAGCGCGCCGGTCTCCGACAGGCCGACGCGGTGGCCGACGATCTTCGGGGTCAGCGCCCCGGCCTCGAGCAGGTGCAGGCACAGGATCACACCTGCCACCAGACCGAGGGTCTGCATCGACCCGCCATCGGCGACCGTGACGAGCGCCGCGATCGCGGCGCCGACGAACGTGCCGACGAACGGGATCACGGTGAGCGCACCGACGAGCAGGCCGATCGGCAGCGACAGCGGCATCCCGACGAGCGAGAACCCGAGCGCGTACAGCGCCGCGAGCAGCGTCGTGACGATCGCCTGGCCGCGCACCCAGCCGTTGATCACGCCGTCGATCTCGCGGGCGACCTCGCGCACCTCGTGGCGGCGGCGCGGCGGGATCATGTGATCGATGCGCTTGAGCTGATTGGGCCAGTCGATCAGGAAGTAGAACGAGAACACCGGGACGAGCAGCATCTCGGCGAGCGTGCCGAGCAGGTGGAACACGCCGCCGAGCGCCGCGGTCGCGAGCGCGCCGAGCGGGCCCGCGACGCCCGCGCCGCCCGCGCCGATCGAGTGCTTCGCGGTCTTGACGAACGACTTCCACTCCGAAGGCAGCTCGGTGTGGAGGTGGTCCTTGGTCCAGCCGTTCAGGTTGTCGAGCATGCGCGGCAGGTCATCGAAGAACTGCGAGAGCTGGTTCACGACCTTGGGCGCGATCACCAGGATCGCGCTGACGATCAGCGCGACGACGCCGACCAGCAGCAACGCCGCGCCGAGCATGCGCGGCACGCCGCGCCGCACCAGGCGATCGAGCACCGGATTCAACATGTACGCGATGCCCAGCGCCGCGAGGATCGGCGCGAGCACGGTCGCGAGGTAGCGCAGGACGATCCAGCCCAGCACGACGAACACCGCGATCAGCAGCGCGCGCAGCATCCCGATCACCTGCGCGTTGTGCGGCGAGCTCACCGGATCGGGGCTTAACACGGATCTAGTGAAGCCAGCACTGCTCGAGCGGGCGGATGCCGTAGTCGGCGCGAACGTCGTCGAGGTCCTCGGCCCAGCGGTCTTCCCACACCACCGGCAGCAGCGGCGCGGCATCGCGGCCCGCGCGATAGGCCTCGAGCGCCGAGTGGCGGAGCGCGTCCCAGCGCCGCTCGAGCACCAGGTGCTTGAGGCTGCCGAGCACCATGATCATCGCCGACACCGGCAACCGGAGCTGGCCAAACGAGAACCAGTGGATGATGACCTCCTCGTGGCCGGTGACGCCGAGCCCGAGCAGCGCGTGCCAGACATCGTGGGTCTGACGAAACCGCCGCATCAGGTACGCCATGTCCGGATCGTCGACATGACGGGTCGCCGCCGCTTGATAGTCCGCCGACAGGCCGTTGCGGTCGAGGTGGCGGACGTAGGCGCCGCCGATCGTCGTCTCGGGCAGCGCGCGCAACGCGGCGAAGTCGACGTGCTCGCTCGACAACTCGGGCCGCAGCGCGAGGATGCGACGGCCGTCCTCGCTCGCCGCGAGCTGTTCGAGCAAGCGGCGATAGCGCGGGCGCCCGGTGATCTCCTCGACGCGATGGATCTCGTGGGTCTTGGTCGAATCGCCCATCACGCGCACGACCGCCTGGGCGACCCGGATGCTGTCCTTGACGATGCCGGCCATACCCGACGCTACGGCAGGACGGGCGCGAGATCGAGGTCGAGCTTCTTGTTCTCGGCGCGCTGGAGGTCGAGGTCCGCGTAGCGCGAGAAGTAATCGTCGCGCCGCACTTCGACGCGGTGCCTGCCCGGGTCGACCGCGATGCCGGCCTTGACCAGGCTGATCGGGCCGACGAACCTGCCATCGACGTAGACCTGCGCGTCGGCCACGTTCGAGGTCAGATACACGAACGCATCGTTCGCGCTCGACCGAGGCTTCGCTTGCGAGGCGCCGCACGCCGCGAGCCCGAGCCCGAGCCCGAGCCCGAGCCCGAATCGGCGCAGCGCGCTCATGGCGATCCCGACAGCTCGACCTCGACGATGCCGGCGGCGATCTTCACGTTCACCGCCGTATCGGTCGCCGGCGGACGCTTGGCGATCTGCGCGACGCGCTCGATCGACTCGCTCGTGGTCACCCCGATCACCCAGCCCGCGGGCGAGAGCCGGCGCAGGCTCGCGGCGCGCACGCCCTTCGCGCCGGCGAGGAACTTCTGTTCGACCAGCACCATCCCGAACGGGGTGGTCGGTCCGAGCCGCACGAGCACGACCCCCGGCTCTACGAACGGCGTGTCGTCGCCCGTGAACGCCGCGGCCTCGCCGAGCTTCCTCGGCGCGGGCGGCAGAACGTCGGAGGCGGCGGCGGTGAGGGCACGATCGACCGCATAGCGTGGATCGCCGGCGCCGGCAGCGGCGAGCGCGCTGCTCTGGCCGACCAGGGCGTGCGCGCGGTGATCGAACAGGCGCAGGTGCGCGGCGACGAGCACCGCCGGTTGCGGTTGGCCGCGGACGGCGACCGGATCGCCGACCGTCACCCCGGCGATCGCGACCAGGTCGGCCTTCGCGGTGTCGGCGAGCGCGTCGGCGTCGGCATCGCCGATCGGCACGTCGCCATCGGGCGCGACCGTCCCTGCGTCGGGGGCGCGGCGCACGGCCATCCCGGCGCCACGGAACATCGTGGCGAGCCCGCCGAGCCCCATCGTGTCGTGATCTGCGCTCTTGCCGAAGCTCGCGTGGCTGCCCTTGCTCGTCGCGACGCGCAGCAGGATCGTGACGGCACGCTGGCCGTCTGCCGCCGGCGTCGCGTCCTTGGTCGGGACCTTGAGCTCGTCGAGCCGGGCGCGGATCTTGTCGCGATCGATCCGCACCGACACCGTGAGCTCGCGGCGAGCGTCCTGGGTCTGGTCCTTCGTGACCGTGAACTTCGCGACCCACAACCGCGCGTGGCCGATGATCTCCTGGTCGAGCTCGCCCTTGTGCGCGGTGCGCACGTCGCCCGTGACCAGGTCGCCGAGCGCGCTGCCGACCGCGCGCGCGAAGGCGTCATCGAGCGCCGCGGTCCGCGCATCGGCGCCGCCGACCGCGGCGTCGCCCTCGGCCTCGTACGCGACGACGTCCTCGGCGTGCGCGCGGCCGGCGGCCAGAGCGAGCAGCATGCAGACGAGGACACCGCGGTTCACGCCCGGTAGCCTAGCAAGTGCGCGCTCGACTCTCCAACCGAGCGGTCGACGTTCGTCACCTCGGGCTCGGCTCGGCACGGCTCGGGGCCGGGGCCGGGGCCGGGGCCGGGGAACATGAGCGTGCGGGTATCTCGCCGTCTGGAGATCACTGCGGGATCACGTAGATCGTCGCCTCGGTGCCGGCCGGCGCGCCGAGCTCGATCGCACCGGCCTTCGCGCCGGTCGCCATCACGTGCGGCGCGTCCTTCGCCCACGCCGGCACGTCCTTCGCCGCCACCCAGATCGTCGCGGCCTTCACGCCGCCGATCGCGTACCCGATCGCCGGCTTGACCTTCACGCCCTCGACGATCACGACGGCGGGTGGCGGGTCGCCGGCCTTGCCGACCGTGCGTGGCCCTGCATCGAGCGCCTGGCGGATCGCCTCGATCGGCACCGCCATCGTCACGATCCACGCGCCGTCGGTCTGTGGCTCCGCCGTGACCGCGATCGCGTCGGCGACCGCGCGCTCGAGCCGCAACTTCGCCGCGCCGGTCGCGCGCGCCGCGACGGTCCCACCGCCCGCGAGCGGCAACCCTCCCACGCCCTTCGCGAGCTGGCCGCGCGCCGCCTCCTCCGCCGCGCGCCGCGAGGTCCCGCGCGCGACCGCCGGGTTCGGCGCGTGGCGATCGGCGATGCCGACGCCGGTCGCGGTCACGAGCCCATCGCGCCAATCGATGGCGACGCTCGCGTGTGCGGTGCCCGCGACCGCGGCGAACCCCGCGAGCGCGATCGCCACACCCAGCAAGGTCCGCATCCGGATGATACTAGCGCGCTCCGCGCCCACCGCTCACTTCAGGAACAGCGAGTCGGTCGCGAGCCGCTCGAGCAGCGCCTCGGTCACCGGATCGGGGAACAGCGGCCCCGGCGGGTCGAGCAGCACGATCTCGATGACCTGGGTCTGATCGAGATCGAGCGGCGCGCCGGCTATCGCGAGCATGGGCCGGGCGAAGCCGCGCCGGCGAAACACCGAGAGTGCGAGGGCGCTCACCGCGAGCGCGCCCGCCGCAGCTGCGAGCCAGAGGACCGTCTTCATCCCCGCTGGTAGAGCAACGCGCGTGCCGCGCTACTCCCACTCGATCGTGCCGGGCGGCTTCGACGTGATGTCGTAGACCACGCGATTGATCCCGCGCACTTCGTTGATCACGCGCGACGAGATCTGCGCGAGGACTTCGTACGGCAGGTGGACGAAGTCCGCGGTCATCCCGTCGCGCGAGTGCACCGCGCGAACCGCGAGGGTCTCCTCGTACGTGCGCGCATCCCCCATCACGCCCACCGAGCGTACCGGCAACAGCACGCCGAACGATTGCCAGATCGATTCGTAGAGCCCTGCCGCACGGATCTCCTCTTCGACGATCGCATCGGCCGCGCGCAGCACGTCGAGCCGGGCTCGGTTCAGCGTGCCGAGGCAGCGCACCGCGAGCCCCGGACCGGGGAACGGCTGGCGCGAGATCATGTGCTTGGGCAGGCCGAGCTCGAGGCCGAGCTGGCGGACCTCGTCCTTGAACAGCTCGCGCAGCGGCTCGACGAGCGCGAGGTTCATGCGCTCTGGCAGGCCGCCGACGTTGTGGTGGCTCTTGATCGTGTGCGACGGGCCCTTGAACGACACGCTCTCGATCACGTCCGGGTACAGCGTGCCCTGCGCGAGGAACCGCGCGTTCGCGATCGTCTTGGACTGCTCCTCGAACACGGCGATGAACTCGCCGCCGATGATCTTGCGCTTCTTCTCGGGGTCGGTGACGTCCGCGAGCGCCGCGAGGAACCGCGCCTCGGCGTCGATCACCCGGAGGTCGACCTTGAAGTGGTCGCGAAAGATCTGCGCGACGTAGTCACGCTCGCCCTTGCGGAGCACGCCGTTATCGACGAACACGCAGGTCAACCGATCGCCGATCGCCTTGTGGATCAGCGCGGCCGCGACGCTCGAATCGACGCCGCCGGACAGGCCGCAGATCACGCGCCCACCTTCGGATTCCGGGCCGACCTGCGCGCGGATCTTCGCGACCGCCTCGTCGACGAAGCTCGCCATCGACCAGTCGCCCTTGGCGTGGCACACGCCGAACAGGAAGTTGCCGAGCAGCTCCGCGCCGCGCGGCGTGTGCACGACCTCGGGGTGGAACTGGACGCAGTGGATCTGCTTGGCCTCGTTCGCGAAGCCGGAGAACTTGCAGTTGTCGCTCTCGGCGGTATGGACGAACCCGGCCGGCAGGCCATCGACGTGGTCGCCGTGTGACGCCCACACCGCGAGCTCCTCGCCGGTGCCGAGGTTACGAAACACGCCGACGCCGGCTCCCGAGCCCAGGACTCGCACGGTCGCGCGGCCGTACTCGCGGCGATCCGCCGGGTTGACGACCCCGCCGAGCACGCGCGCGGTGAGCTGCGCGCCGTAGCAGATGCCGAGCATCGGCAGGCCGAGCTCGAACAGCCCGGCCGGGACCTGCGGCGCGCCCTCCTCGTAGACCGACGACGGCCCGCCCGACAACACCAGGGCGATCGGGTCGAGCTCGCGGAGCTTGGTCAGATCCTTGGCGAGCGTGTACGGATGGATCTCGCAGTAGACGTTCTGCTCGCGGATCCGGCGCGCGATCAGCTGCGTGTATTGGGAACCAAAGTCCAGGACGACGACGAGCTGATGGGCCATGACGCTTTCTAGCCTTTCGGCGGTTACTCGACGCGGTAGTTCGGCGCTTCCTTCGTGATGATCACGTCGTGAACATGGCTCTCGCGGAGCCCCGACGACGAGATCTTCACGAACCGCGCCCGCGCGTGCATCTCGGCGATCGTCGCGCAGCCGATGTACCCCATCGAGGCGCGCAGCCCGCCGACCAGCTGGTAGATCGATTCGCGCAGCGCCCCTTTGTACGGCACGCGGCCCTCGATCCCCTCCGGCACGAGCTTCTGCGGCGACTCGACATCGGCCTGAAAGTAGCGGTCCTTCGACCCCTCCTTCATCGCGCCGATCGAGCCCATGCCGCGATAGCTCTTGTAGCTGCGGCCCTGGTAGAGGATGACCTCGCCCGGCGCCTCGTCGGTGCCGGCGAACAACGAGCCGATCATCACGGTATCGGCGCCCGCGGCGAGCGCCTTGGCGACATCGCCCGAGTACTTGATGCCGCCGTCCGCGATGATCGCGACGCCCGTGCCCTTCGCCGCGGCGACCGCATCCGCGATCGCGGTGAGCTGCGGCACGCCGACCCCGGCGACGATCCGCGTGGTGCAGATCGAGCCCGGCCCGACGCCGACCTTGACCGCGTTGACGCCGCACTCGATCAACGCGCGTGTCCCCTCCGAGGTCGCGACGTTGCCGGCGACGAGCTGGAGCTTCGGGAACTTCTTGCGGGTGGCCTTGACGGCCTCGAGCACGCCGTTCGAGTGACCGTGCGCGGTGTCGATGCACACCACATCGCAGCCCGCCGCGATCAGCGCCTCGATCCGGGCATCGCGATCGGCTCCGACGCCGACCGCCGCGCCGACGCGGAGCCGGCCGAGGTCGTCGATCGCCGCGGCCGGGTGAGCCTCGGCCTGCTCGATATCGCGGATCGTGATCAGGCCCTTGAGCACGCCGCGGGCATCGGTGACCAGCAGCTTCTCGATCCAGTGCTTGTGGAGCAACTCGCGCGCCTCCTCGAGCGACACGCCCTCCTTGACGTGCACCGGGTTCTTCGTCATCAGCTCGCCGACCTGGAGGCTCAGCCGCTTCTCGAACCGGACATCGCGGTTGGTCAGGATCCCGACCGGCTTGTTGTCGGCATCGACCACCGGCAACCCGCTGATCCGGTGGTGGCGCATGATCGCGAGCGCCTCCTCGAGCGTCCGCGAAGGCGCGATCGTCAGCGGATCGACGACGATGCCGGACTGCGCCTTCTTCACGCGGCTGACCTCGAGCGCTTGCTCTTCGATCGTCAGGTTCTTGTGGATGAAGCCCATGCCGCCTTCGCGCGCCATGCGGATCGCGGTCGCGGACTCGGTCACGGTGTCCATCGCGGAGCTGACCAGCGGCATCCGCAGCGGGATCGCGGGCGTCAGCCGGGTCGTGACATCGACGTCGCGCGGGATGACCTCGCTGAACGCCGGCACGAGCAGGACGTCGTCGAAGGTCAGCGCCTCACGAAGCTTGTCCTCGAGCATGGCGCACCTTAGTAGAGGGGTCTGACCGCCGCAACCCGCAGATCGGGGCCAGGCCTGGGCCCGAGGTCGGGTATCCCACCCCCACCCCTGGGGTGCACGACCCCATTCACAACATGCGCAACGCCCTGATTTCACCGCTTTTGCCCTGGCATCGATGTTGATGTTCTCGCTGCCGGGTAACCCATGCGTAACGCCTTGCTTCGAATTGGATTGGTGATGCTGTGGGTCGGTTGCGTCGGCAAGGCGCCGCCGAACGGCGACAACCCCGATGCAGGCGGCGGTGGTGGGGGCGACGACGCTCCCGGGGACGGCAGCGGCAGCGCGGTCACCTCGCAGATCGTCTCGGGCAAGGTGATGGACTACTTCACCGGCGATGCGCTCGCGGCCACCGCGATCGCGACCGATGGCCTGACGCCCGCCGCCGCGGCCACCAGCGGCGCCGACGGTGCGTACTCGCTGGACGTCCCGGTCGGCTCGAAGCTGTTCGCGATGACCTCGCGCGGCAGCTACCGGTCGACCCGCAGCGCGGTCATCACCGTCACCGATCAGCCCATCGCGCAGGACCTCTACGTCGCGTCGAGCGCCGATGTCGCGCGCCAGTTCTCGTCGGTCAACGTCACGCAGACCACCGGCACGATCGTCGCGGCCGAGGTCCAGAAGAACAACGGCGATCCATACGCCGGCTTGCCGCTCACCGCGTTCACGCTGGTCGACTCCGCGAACGCCCCGGTGGTCGGGGTCTCGGGCCCGTACTTCTTCGGCGCGGTCGGCGATCTCGACCTCGCGGTGACCACGTCCACGGCCTACGGCACGACGCCGCGAGTCCGGGTCGCGTTCCTCAACGTCCCGGCCGGCACGTTCACGCTGAACACCGCCTTCCTCGACGGCATGGGCAACCCGAAGATCAACTCGACGACGATCATCGTCGACGCGGGTGGCGCGACGCTCGCGCTCAACGGCGGGCTGTCCGGCGGTATGGCGGCGACCGCGCCGATCACCGATCCGTCGTTCGCGACCGACATCTACCCGCGGCTGCAGAAGGCGGCGAAGGGCGGGCTCGGCTGCGCGAACTGCCACACCGCCAACGGCCCGGCGGCGGTGCTGCCGTACGACGGCACGCCCGATGTCACGCTCGCCGCGATCAAGGCGGCCGCCGGTGTCCTCAACCTGACGACCCCCGCCGCGTCGCTGTTCCTCACGTACCCGCTGTACGAGGTCACGCCGCCGCAGAACCATCCGAACGCGACGTTCCTCGACGTCAACGACCCGAACTACAAGCTGTTCTTGTTGTGGATCACGAACGGCGCGAAGCCGTAGCGCCCTGGCACGGCGTGGAGCTAGCGCGCACCTCGCGGAGTCGCTCTCGAGTCGCGACGCGGAGTTAGCGCGGCGCAGCGCTTGCTCCATTCGAGCGCATGTTGAAATCGATCGCACTGGCGGCCGCGCTCGTCTCGGGCGTGGCGATCCTCCCGGGCTGCGCGGGCGAGGCGTACGTCGTGACCAGCGATCCGCCGCCGATGCGCGCGGAGGTCGTGACGGTCCGGCCTGGCTTCATCTACGTCCACGGCAACTGGCATCGCGAGGGCAGCAACTGGCGCTGGCACGCCGGCCACTACGAGCGCGCGCGCGCGAATCAGCGGTATGTCGATAGCCGCTGGGAGCGTCACGGCAATCGCCGGGTCTGGGTCGAAGGCGGTTGGCGCGCTGAAGGCGGCGTGACCGTCCGCTAGCGTATGCTCGCGCCTTGGTCCGCGAGCACGCGCCGTGAAGATCGCCGTGTTCGGCGCCGGCGCGATCGGCTGCTGGGTCGGCGGCAGGCTCGCCGCGGCCGGCAACGGCACGGCCAGCGAGGTCACGCTGATCGGACGGCCACGCGTGCTCGACGAGCTCCGCGATGGGCTCACGATCACCGAGCTCGGCGACCACACCTGGACCGCGCGGCCAGCGCTCGCGACCGATGCGAGCGCCGCGCGCGACGCCGAGGTCGTGCTCGTGACCGCGAAGTCGGCGGCGACGGCCGCCGCCGGTGCCGAGCTCGCAGGCCACGGTCGCGGCATCGTGATCAGCCTGCAGAACGGCGTTCACAACACCGCGGTGCTGCGCGCCGCGCTGCCCGGCCGGATCGTGCTCGCCGGCATGGTCGGGTTCAACGTCGCGTGGGTCGCGCCCGGGCGCTATCACCGCGGCACCTCCGGCGAGATCATGGTCGAGCGCCACCCCGCGCTCGCGCCGTTCGTGGCCGCGTGCCGCGATGCCGAGCTCGAGCTCGAGGTGCGCGGCGACATGCCCGCGGTGCAGTGGGGCAAGCTGGTGATGAACCTCAACAACGCGATCAACGCGCTGTCGGGTCAGCCGCTGTTCGACGAGCTCGCCGATCGTGACTTCCGGCGCTGCCTCGCCGCCGCGCAGCGCGAGGCGCTCGAGGTCCTCGCGGTGGCGCACCAGCCGATCGCGAAGCTGCTCGCGCTGCCGGCGCGCTGGGTCGCGCGGATCCTGCCGATGCCGGACTGGGCGTTCCGCCGGATCGCGACGCGGGTCGCCGCGGTCGATCCGCAGGCGCGGTCGTCGATGCAGGACGACTTCCGCCTCGGCCGCACGACCGAGATCGATTACCTCCAGGGCGAGATCGTCGCGCTCGCGCGGCAGCACGGCCGCACCGCGCCGATCAACGCGCGGCTCGTCGAGCTCGTGCGCGCCGCCGAGGCCGGCGGCAAGCGCGACTTCACCGGCCCCGAGCTGTGGGCCCGGCTACGCGGCCCATAGCGCGACGCCGAGCGCCGCGACGATCGCCGCGACGAGCATCCCGTCGAGGAACCGGCCGTAGCTCTGCATGCGCGCGCGCAGCGGCGCCTTGGTCGCGTGATCCTCGAACGGGAGCTCGACGCGCCGGAGCTGGCGGACCATCGCGTCGAACCGCTCCCAATCGCGCGCGCCCAGGAACCACGTACCACCGCGCCGCCGTTCGAGCGTGATGCCATCCTTCCACACGTGCGCGGTCTTCAAGCGGGCCGCGTCCTGCGTGAAGTTGAACGAGTCCCAGCCCCAGCGCACCCCATCGCGCGTGACCTCGAGCTTCGCGGAGCGCACGAGGAAGCCGAGCAGCGCGACCAGGCCGAACGCGACCGGCAGCACGACCTGGGTCGAGGTCTGCCGGTGATACGGATGGCGCGACACGAACCCCCACGTGATGCCGCCGAGCACGATCACGGCCCCGAGCGAGATCCGCGCCAGCCAGCGCGCACCGCGCGGCGCGCGAAACCGCGCGAGCGCCGCGCCGCGCAGGCCGATGCCGGGTGGCAGATCGACCGCGCTCATCGCTCGCCCTCGGGCTGCTCGACCGCGGCGTACAGCCGCGCGATCAACGCGTCGCGCTCACCGGCCTCGGTGAGCCGGCGGCCACCGCGGGTCACGTAGAACACGTCGGCGACCTTCTCGCCCTCGGTCGCGATCTTCGCGAGCGAAATATCGAGGCCGAGCTCGGCGAGCGTGTGGGTGATCGCGTAGAGCACGCCGACCCGATCGCGGGTCGAGACCTCGACGATCGTCGCCTGCAGCGAGTCGTCGTGCAGCTTGATCTCGGTCGTGACGCCGGGCGTGACCCGCGGCGGCAGCCCGCTCGGCGGGCGGCGGCGCGTGATCAGCTCCGCGACCGCGCGTGGGTCGGGCCGGCTCGCGAGGATCGTACGCAGATCGTCGAGCAAGCGCGGCCAGCGTGGATCATCGTCGGGGATGGCGGCGCCCTTGAGATCGCGGACGAAGAACACGTCGAGCACGAGCCGCGTGGCGTCGGCGCCCGATGGGGCTCCGTGACCGAGGATCGCGCCGAGCACGTCGACCCGGTGCGCGGTCAAGGTGCCCGCGATCGCGGCGAGCACGCCCGGCATGTCGGGCGCGACGATCGCGAGCTCGGAGTGCCCCTTCATCGGGAAGCAATGGATCTCGAGCCCGACGCGTGGACCGCCCGGCTCGGGCGACGTCCGCGCGGCGAGCAGCGCGTGGCGCACGGCCTGGCGCGACGTGAGCTGGACCAGCAAGCGCGGGTCGATGCCATCGAGGATCGCCCGCGCCGCCGGGTCCAGGGGCTCGGCGCGCGGATCGCGGCCCGTCCCCAGATCGCCGAGGCTCTCGCCGCGGAAGTGTGCCCGCGTGCGCATCATCAGCGCGCGCAGCAGATCGTCCTTCCACGCCGACAGGTTGTCGGGCGCGGTCATCGCGGTGTCGCACAGCGTCACCAGGTACAGCTCCGCGAGCCGCTCCTCGGAGCCGACCCGCTCCGCGAACCGCGCGATCACGTCGGGGTCCGAAAGATCGCGGCGCTGCGACAGGTGCGCCATCGTGAGGTGCTGGCGGACCAGGAACGCGACCGTCTCGGCGTCGCCCGCCGCCAGGCCGAGCTTGATCGCGACCTGCTCCGCGATCACCGCGCCCTTCTCGGCGTGGCCCTTGCCGAGCGGCTTGCCGACATCGTGGAGGAGCGTGGCAAGCAGGACCGGCGCGGGCCGCACGGTCTGCCACAGCTCGGTCGCGAGCGGATGCTCCGCCGCGAGCTCGCCGCGCGCGAGCTGCTTCTGCATCGCGAGCGCGAGCAGCTGGTGCTGGTCGACGGTGTAGACGTGATAGAGGTCGTGCTGGACCCGCGCGGTGCACGGCGCCCACCCCGGCATCACCGCGCCGAGGATCCCGAGCTGGTGCATGAGCTCGAACAGCGAGGGCACGCCGCCATCGCGCAGATCGACGAGCGCCTCGAGCACCAGCCGCGCGGCGGCCAGATCGCGCGCGAGCGGCGCCGGATCTCGCGCGAGCTGCTCGGCGACGAGCTCCTTGGTGTCGCCGGCGATCGGCAGCCCGGTCGCGAGCGCGACCCGGAACAGCCGGACCAGCTCCGACGGCTGCTCCGCGATCGAGCTTGGATCGGCGAACGCGAGCTCGCCGTTGCAGGTCACCAGCGTCGCGTCGATCCGGGTGGTCCGCGTGGTCCGCGACCGCGACCGCGGCGGCACGCGGGCGGTCTCGAGCAACCGCTCGGTGACCTGCACGACGCCCCGCGCGTGCAGGTAGTACTCGCGCATCAACGCCTCGACCGCGGGCGCGACCGCCGCCTTGCCGCTGGCATGCGCGTCCGGATACAGCGCCGGTCCGATCTGCTCCTGGAGCTCGAACGTCAGCTGATCGAAGCGCCGGCGCGCCGCGAGCTGGACCAGCGCGCGCAGCCGGAGCTGGAAGTCACGCGCGTGGTCGAGCAGCGCGGCCTGGCGCGGGGTCAGCCGGCCGAGCTCGACGAGGCTCGCGATCAGCTCGCGCGCGACGGGCGGATCGACCTCGGGGTGGGGCGGCACCCACCGCAGGCCCGCGGCCCACAGCGCGGTCGCGACATCGCGCAGCGCCCCGATGCCCTGCTTGAGGTTCGGCTCGAGCACGTAGATCGCGGCGCCGAACCGATCGTGGCGCGCGTGACTCTCCGCCGCGAGCGCGCCGATGAAGTCGTTCGGGTTGCCGCTCGGCGCCAGCGTCGCCAGCGTCGCGCGCACGAGCTCCTCGGCGAGCGCGCGATCGCCCGCGATAAAGCGTGCGTCGACCATGGCGGTCGCGGTCGCGAGGTCGCCCTTGGCGAGCCGCGCCGTCGCGCGCGGCTCGCGTACCGCGTGGCCGATCGCGAGCTTCTCGTCCCACAGCGGGTAGAGCAGCCGATCCGAGAGCTGCTTCGCGGCGGCCTCGTCGCGATCGTGGAGCACGATGAAGTCGATGTCGGAGTACGGCGCGAGGTCGCGGCGCGCCCACCCGCCGGTCGCGACGAGCGCGAGCGGGGCGGAGATGCCCTCGCGTGCGGCGGCGAACCGCAGCGCGAGCTCGCGATCGTAGACGTCCGCGATCGCGCGCGCCGCCGCGGCGCCGGACTGGGGTCGGCGCAGCTGCACCGCGAGGTCGGCGAACGTCGCATCGAGGATCCCGCGCAGGCTGGACGCCACGCTCTACATGTAGCGCGGAACCGGGTCAGGGTGCTTTGGCGTCGAACGCCAGCTCGCGCAGGTCGATCCAGCCATCCCACACATGGACATTCGTGACCCGGTTGTGGACGAGGCCCTGCGGGGCCTCCGCCACGATGCCCGCGATCGGCCAGCTCTCGGCGAGCGCGGCGGCGAGCTCGACCGCGAGCTTGGCGCGCTCGCTCGGATCCCACGCGGCCCCCATCGCGTCGAGCGCGCGGTCGACGCGCGGCTGGGCCGGCCGCGCCGGATCCTTGCCGGCGACCAGCGGGGTGATGTCGTCATCGGCCATCCCACCCCACGACTCCTCGATCAGGTCCCACGTGCCGTCGCTGCGGCGGCGATCGAGGAACGCCTCGCCGCCGGTCTTGACGTCGATGATCACCCCGGCGCGGCGCGCGGCCTCGACGATCATGTCGCGCTCGGTCTTCACCGGCGGTCCGGACACATCTTTCGGCACCGCCGGCACCGCGCGCTCGGGCCCGATCAGCGTGATCCGGAGCTGCTTGCCGTCGCGGTCGCGAATCCCGTCCTTGTCGGTATCGGTCCATCCGGCGGCGTCGAGCAGCGCGCCGGCGGCCGCGGGATCGAAGTCGGGGACCGCGGCCTCGGGTCCGGACACCGGACCACCGGGCCAGATCGGCCACAGGATCGGCCGCGCGAGCCCGTCGAACACGCGGCGCGCGATCGCGCGGCGGTCGACGAGCAACGCGACCGCGTGGCGGACCCGGACATCGTCGAGCGGCGCGCGC
>JBDTEH010000136.1:0-21832 GCA_039922635.1 Kofleriaceae bacterium
TCGAGGACGGCGCCCTTTACGACACCCCCGTCACCACGAGAATCTGTTTGGCGCTTTCATGTCGAGCCGCGAGCTCCTCGACACCTATGAGGATACGCGCGAATCGATCCGGGATACGTTGGTGCCGATCGTCGATGACTCGAGCGGCAACTACCTGTGCGTCGATCTGGCGACGGGCGCGATCGAATACTGGATCCACGACGCGCTTCTCGACCGGAACGTAGAGCCGGTCGCTCCCAACGCTGAGGCGTTCTTCATGTCGCTCTACAAGGTCGACTGATCAAGGGCCGTCCACCGCGTTCAGCACACGGACGTATTCGATTACGGAGCGGGTGCTGCCGCGCCGGTCAAGTAGGTAGGGTACCGCCATGGCCTTCGAAGCACTCGAAGCACACCTGAAGCGCCTTGGTATCGCACCGCTCGGTGACGCACTCGAGCCGATCGCGGCTGACGTATGGCTGCCGATCGAGGCCGCGGCGGAGGGGCTCTTTCCACCTGTGGTGCGTTGGCTCCTCGAGCGTTTCGGTGGCTTCCAGTTCGCGGAGGGCGCGCTGTACGACACGCCGACAGATCGCGGGCTGCTGTTCGGCGCGTTCCTCTCGGGCGCCGAGATCGCAACCGCGTTCGACGACACGCGCGACTCGATGCCTGACTCGTTCGTGCCGCTCGTCGAGGACGGCGGCGGCAACTATCTCTGCGTCGATCTAACGAGCGGGGCGATCGCGTTCTGGGTCACGACGCGCCACGCGATCGCAACGTCGAGCCGGTCGCCGCGTCGGCGGAGGCGTTCTTCCAATCGCTCTACACGGAGCAATGACAGCAACGGTCCGGTACTGGCGGCTTCCCGAGGAAGAGGTCGAGATGTTCGGTCGAGCCTGGCCCGTGCGAACCGTGGCGAAGGTCGAACGTAGAGACGTGGTCAGCGCTCGCGACCGCGTGCGGGCATCCCGACATCGCGGAGGACGTCGAGCGCGCCGAGCTCGTGCACGACTCGAATATCGATCTCACCGCATTCGATGAGGACGCCCGGTTCGCACTACCAATGGCAAGCGTGGGACCTCGGTCGGTCGCAAGGTCGCCTTTACGCACCCGGCGATGGTATGTACGACGCCGAACTGAAGCGACGATGCCGCGAAGTCCGCTGACCTCTCATCATCATCGAAGTGGAGACCGACTACGTGCAGCACGTACAGCGGCATCGCCATCCGCGGGCAAGGGACAAATGCTCTGCACGGAGCTTTCGATCCTCGCGTCGACCTCGAGCTCGCTGGCAAGATCGGTTTGCGCCACTGGCACACGATACGCGTGGGCGCCGAGGGCATCATCTTCGTGCCCGTGCACGGCGGGGGCGGTCCCGGCGCAGGCGTAGCGGTCACCGTGGAGCTGGAGCGATGAAGTACGTCGCTCTCGCACTGGTGTTCGCCGCGTGCGTGCCCCCGCACACGAAGACCGCCGATACGTTCGTGCGTGTCGAGCACACCGGCTGCCTCGGCTGGTGTCAGGTCTTCACGCTCACCCTCTATTCCGACGGAGCCGTGCAGTATCAGGGCGTCGCGAACGTCCCGAAGAACACGCAATGGACAACCATCGCGCCCGCCGAGGTCACGCGCTTGATGGACACCGCCGAGCGCGTGCCGCAGTGGCATTGCGATCCTGATCGCTTCACGACCGACCAGCCCGGCTCGGTGATCACCGTGTCACGTCACGGCCGCATCACCCAACGGATCGCGCCCAACCCCGGTGACCCGTGCACGCCGGACGCCGCGCAAGAGCTCCAGGTGCACATCGATGTGGTGGGGCGTGCGGGCCACTTCATCGACACGTGAAGGCGAGCCGCCGTAGCTCATACGCGGCGCAATTGCGGCATGCGCGAGAGCGACGCGGCATCACGTGCGTCGACGGAGACGATCGCGCCGGCCGACGCGAACCGATAGAGCCGTTTGCTCGCGGGACCTTGCACGGTCAGCCCGCTGCCACCGATGTACTGGAACGACGGGTGCGGCGACGCGTTAGGTCGTGGCATCGCCTTCGCCGGGCTCGCGGTCGCATTCGCGGTCATCGTGCTTCTCTTTCCACAACATCCCATCGGGGTCCTCCGGATCTTCGATGAACTCGGGCATCGGGGGCGTCGTCGTCCGCTCGAGCAAGATCGCCGCGGCCGAGAGGGCCGGGAGTAACCACAACCGCTCCTCCCAACTCTCGCCCAGAAGATATGCGAGGGGGGCGGCGATCCACAAGCTCAGGCAATAGAAGCAATCGAACAGCGTGCCGAGGCTCGCGCGCACCGCCTTGCGAAACCGCAGGAGCAGCTTCCACGGGCCATCTTCGGCGTGGAGCAGGTGGGTGATTCGCCACGTCGCCAGTACGCCAACACCAGCCGGTACCACACGCCCATGCGCGAGGAACCTACCATCAGCGACATTCGAGTGCGAAGGGCGGTCGCATGGGCTTCGATCGGGCATCCGCTGAACGACAAGGAGAGGTTCGTCCGGCTCGGCCTGCATGTCACGTTCGACGTCTGGACTGCGAAGATCTGCGACCGCTTCAAGCTGCCGACGAAGCCCTGCAAGGACGAGCTTCGCGATGTCGTGCAGTCATGTAATGAAGATCTGACCGGCGCCGGACCGTAGAGTGGTCGCGTCAGAACGTGACTCGCACGCCGAGCGCGACGCCCTCGTCGCTCGGCGTCGCGATCCCCTGCACGTAGACGTTCGCGTGCGGGACCTCGAGCTCGATGCCCGCGAGCGCGTGCGCGGTCGTGGTGCCTGGCGAGGCTCGTCCGCTCGCGGCCACCGTCGCGTGACCGACGTTCTGCTGATTCGAGCGGATCAACAGATCGCCATCGAGATCGACGTCGATCGTCGCGGTCGCGAGCGTGAGGTCGAGGCCACCGCCGCCGTAGATGACGAAGAGATCGCCGAGCGATAGCCCGGTCGTGACCTCGAGCGGGATCGTGGTCGCGTTGGCCTCGACGTTCATCACACCCTTCGCGTCGAACTCGAGGTGCTCCGAGTCACCCATCATGTTGGCGACCTTGAAGTTGATCTGCAGCGCGTCGCGCTTGGTCGAGATCGTCCACTTCGCGAGCTCGAGCCCGGTCGTGACGTCGAGGCCGATCCAGCGGACGCGGCCGTGGGTGCCCTCGATCGCGCGATACTGCGCGTGGACGCCGCCGGTCGTGAGATCGCCTTGCAGGTCCTTGTAGCCGGCGGTCTCGTAGAACCCGTTCGCGAAGAGCGTCCAGCGCGGCGCGCCCCAGCGGCCGAGGTTCGCGCCGATCATCACGCCGAAGTTGAACACGAAGCCGCCGATCACCCGCTCGTCGGTGTTCGACAGCGATGCATCGGTCGGCACCGCGCCGTTGGCGACGACGCCGACCATCAACGGCGTGCCGATCACCGCGTAGTCGACGCCGAGCCCGCGATCGGCGATCGCGGTGGTCGACGCGAACGCCGATAACAGCGCCGGCAGGTTCGCGGTCTGAAACAGCGCGTTGAACTTGTCCTCCGCGTTCTGCGTGAGCTGATCGGCCGACAACTTCAAGTACGTCGCGAGCTGCTCGCCGGCGGGTGTCAACGTGACCACGACCGACGAATCGGCACGCGCCGGCGCCGGAGATGCCATGCCGATCGCGAACCCGGCCACCGCGATCCGCCGCATCCGACGAGCTTAGTGCCCAACCGGGTCGCGTGCGCGGCTTCGATCGCTAACCTGCCAGTTTGTCAGCGCGGCACGAATCACCTGACACGATGGCAAGACGACCCGGCTCCCCGTGCGAGAGAGGCAAGGAATTCCAAGTGTTTGCCAGGAATGCACTTGGCTCGGACCTTGTTAATACTCCTGCCGGTATGTGGAACCAGCCTGCCCAGAGCCCGTTCCGTCGGTTTGCCGCCGCTCAAGTCGAGGGGGGAAGCGGCCAGACCGGCCAGACCGGCCAGACCGGCCAGACCGGTCCGAGCGGTGGGCCGGTTGCAGACGAGCCGACCTCGCTCAAGGAGGCGCCGGCCGAGGGCGGCATCGTCCTGGTCGTCGACGACGAGCCGGCGATCGTCGAGTCGCTCGCGAAGATCTTCAAGCGCGAGGGCATGCACGTGCTCTCGGCGTGTGATGGCACCGCGGGCCTCGACCTGCTGCGCAAGCATCGCGTCGGGGTGCTGCTCACCGATCTGATGATGCCGCAGACCTCGGGCATGGACCTGTTGCGCGCCGCGAAGACGATCGCGCCCGAGACCGAGGTCGTGTTGATGACCGCGTACGGCACGGTCGAGACCGCGGTCGATGCGATGAAAGAAGGCGCGTACGACTTCGTGACAAAGCCGCTCAAGCGCGCGCACGTCGTGCGGATCGTCCGCAACGCGCTCGAGAAGCAGTCGCTGCTGGTCGAGAACCGTAGCCTCAAGGCGCAGCTCTCCGAGAAGCGCCGGCGCTCGATCATCGGCACTTCACTCGCGTGGCGCCGCACGATGGATATCATCATGCAGGCCTCGCCGAGCGAGGCCACGGTGCTGCTGCTCGGCGAGAGCGGCACCGGCAAGGAGTTGCTCGCGCGCGCGGTGCACGAGAACTCGGCGCGCGCGAAGGGTGGGTTTGTCGCGGTCAACTGCGCCGCGATCCCGGAGTCGATCCTCGAGGGCGAGCTGTTCGGCTACGAGAAGGGCGCGTTCACCGGCGCGACCACCGCGCGCGACGGCCGGTTCGAAGCCGCGAACGGCGGCACGCTGTTCCTCGACGAGATCGGCGAGATCAGCCGGCACGTGCAGGTCAAGCTGTTGCGGGTGCTGCAGGAGGGCGAGATCGAGCGCCTCGGTGGCAGCGGCAAGGCCCGCCGGATCGACGTCCGCATCGTGGCGGCGACCAACGTCGACCTCGCGGGTGAGGTCAAGGCCGGCCGGTTCCGCGAGGACCTCTACTATCGCCTCAACGTGATCCCGGTGAACGTGCCGCCCCTGCGCGATCGCCGCGACGACATCTCGCTGCTCGCGCAGCACTTCGTCCAGGTCTATGCCGAGAAGAACGGCAAGCCGATCGCGGGATGCTCCGCGGCCGCGCTCGAGCGTCTCGGCGAGTACGGCTGGCCGGGCAACGTGCGCGAGCTCGAGAACGCGATCGAGCGCGCGGTCGTGCTGACCCGTGCCGGCCAGTCGATGATCGACGAAGATGCGCTGCCCCGTGAGATCCGCGACGCGACGCCCGGGACCGCATCGGCGACGTCGCTGACGTTCCCGATCGGCATGCCCCTCGCCGAGATCGAGATGCGCGTGATCCACGAGACGCTGCGCCACACCCGGGGGGACAAGCGGCTCACCGCGAAGTTGCTCGGCATCGCGACGCGGACGATCTACCGCCGGCTCGAACAACCCGAAGGCGACGGTGGTGATACGGATGTCCCAGATGACGGAGCCGAGTAGGTCATGCAGGATCTGATCAAGCGGTACTTCTGGGTCCTCGGCGCCGTCGTCGTCATGGTGTGTGCGGTGTTCGCGGCCAAGGCGACGAGCCACGTGGTCGAGGCCAAGTACCTCAACGACGCGGCGGTCGCGCCGAAGCTCGCCATCGTCGCGCCGAGCCCGATGACGCAGACCAAGGCCACCCGCAGCAAGGACGGTACGCCGTTCGCGCTGCGCGACATGTTTTGCTCCGACTGCACGCCGCCGGTCGAGACCGAGTCATCGATCGATCCGTCGTCGGTGATCACGACGAGCTTGCCGCTGCAGCTGGTCGCGACGAGCGTCTCGGTCGATGACGCAGAGTCGTCGGCGACGATCATCAACACCGAGACCCAGAAGCAGGGCTCGTACTCGCTCGGGGACGTGATCCCCGGCGCGAACCCCGGGATCTTGAAAGAGATCCACTACAAGTACGTCGAGTTCGAGAACGCCGGCCATCACGAGCGCCTCGGCCTCAACGGGTCGCCGCCGCCGGTGGTCGCGAGGTCCGAGCCGACCCCGAGCGTGGGCTCGGCCGACGACATGCAGGCCTCGATCGACAACGGGATCAAGAAGATCGACGAGAACCACTACGAGATCGACAAGTCCCTGGTCGACAAGGTGCTCGCGAATCCGATGGGTGTCGCGAAGGGTGCGCGCGTCGTGCCCGCGGTCAAGGACGGCAAGCCCGACGGCTTCAAGCTCTACGCGATCCGTCCGAGCTCGGTGTACTCGAAGCTCGGCCTTCAGAACGGTGACACGTTGCAATCGATCAACGGGTTCGACTTGACCTCGGCCGACAAGGCGCTCGAGGTCTACACCAAGCTGCGCGAAGCGACGTCGCTGCAGGTCACGGTCACCCGCCGCGGCAAGCAAGAGCAGATCTCGTACTCGATCCGGTAATTCTCCATGAAGAAACTAATCCTCGTAGTAGCTCTGTGCGGCGTCGTCTTGGCGCCGCTCACGTCGTTCGCGCAGCCGAAGACCGACGACAAGGACAAGGTCGCCGGCGAAGACGACACGCTGTACAGCTGCAAGAAGAAGTCGGGTCCGGTCGCGGTCACGTTCAAGCCGGAGACCGAGCTCAAGGACCTGATCACGTTCGTGATGGGGTTCACGTGCAAGAACTTCATCCTCGATCCGCGCATCGTGTCGACCGGCAAGAAGGTCACGATCATCGCGCCGCTCAAGATGACCCAGCAGGACGCGTATCGGGTGTTCCTCGTCGCGCTATCGACGATGGGCCTCACCGTCGTGCCGAAGGGCAACATCCTGCGCATCGTCGAATCGGCGACCGCGAAGAGCGAGACCGTGCCGATCTTCAAGAAGGGCATGCCTGCCGACGAAGATCAGATGGTGCGCTACATCTTGCGGCCGTCGTACGCGCAGGTCGAGACCTTGCGCACGGCGCTCGATTCGATCCGCTCGCCGGCCGGCAACGTCCAGGCCGCGGGCTCGATGATCATCATCACCGACTACGCGTCGCAGGTCCGCGACATGATGTCGCTCGCGAAGATCATCGACGTGCCCGGCAACAACGAGGGCGTCTACACGATCCCGGTGTTGCACTCCGATGCGACCGCGCTCGCCGCGAAGCTCAACGAGATCCTCGGGATCACCGGCGGTGGAGGAGGGGGCAAGCTCAACGCCCCGGTCAGCCGCGGCATGCCCCAGGCAGCCGCCGGTCAGAACGCCAATACCGAGGAGGTCGAGGGTGCGGTCCCATCGAAGATCCTCGTCGACGATCGCACCAACACGCTGATCGTCGTCGCGAGCGAGGCGGGCTACCTGCGGGTCAAGTCGCTGGTCGAGCGGCTCGACATCTTGCTCGACACCGAGGGCGGCGCGGCGATCCGCGTCTACAACCTCGAGAACGCGCTCGCGAAGGATCTCGCGACCACGCTCAACACGGCGCTGTCGCAGGGCGCGCAACGTCCGGCGCAGGGCGGACGTCCGGGCGTGCCGCCGCCGCCGACCCCGCAGGCGGGCGGCGAGCTCGGCGCCGCGCTCGAGGGCCAGGTCCGGATCACGAACGACGATCCGACCAACTCGCTGATCGTGATGTCGAGCGGCCGCGACTACCTCGCGATCAAGAACGTGATCCAGCGCCTCGATCACCCACGCCGGCAGGTCTTCATCGAGGCGCTGATCCTCGAGGTCACGCTCAACAAAGAGCTCGACCTCGGCACCAGCTCGCACGGCGGCTTGCCGGTCAACAACGGCGGCGCCCTGGTGCTCGGCGGGGTTCAGACCTCGACCCTGAAGTCGCTCAACGTGTCGTCGCTGGCATCGCTGACGGGTCTGATCGGCGGTCTCGTCGGCTCGCCGCTGACCAACTCGCAGACGTTCCTCGGCACGAGCATCCCGTCGTACGCGGTGCTGTTCCAGGCGCTCGCGACCCAGGACAACACGAACATCCTGTCGGCACCGCACATCATCGCGATCGATAACGAGAAGGCCGAGTTCTCGGTCGGCAACAACATCCCGTACCAGGCCGGCCTGTCGTTCGGTGGCCTGCCGACGGCCGGCGCCGCCGGTGGTGCGACCTCACCGCTCGGCTCGATCGGCCAGAACATCCAGCGCGAGAAGCTGACGCTCGATCTCAACGTCACGCCGCACATCTCGTCGAACGACGCGGTGCGCCTCGAGATCGAGCAGAACACGAAAGATCTCGGTGGCAAGGATCCGCAGCTCGGCCCGACCTGGACGGAACGCAAATTGAAGACGCAGGTCGTCGTGCACGATCAAGAGAGCGTGGTGATCGGTGGCCTGATCCAGGAGCGCGAGGCGTTCAACGTCACGAAGGTGCCGCTGCTCGGCGATATCCCGCTGCTGGGGTACCTGTTCAAGTACACGACGAAGTCGAAGAAGAAGACGGACCTCCTGATCCTGCTGACCCCGTACATCATCAAGGATCAGCTCGATCTGCAGAACATTCGCGAGCGCAAGACGCGCGAGTACCGCGAGTTCACCGAGTCGTTCGCGAACCTCAACGACGCGAAGTACGAGCCGAAGGTCGACTATCGCCGCAAGCGCGGCCTCGTCGAGGAGATCAACGTGACGCTCAAGAGCGTCGAAGAGGATGCCGCGCTGCTCAACTCCGCGGGCAAGCGCCAGCATGTCATGGAGGGCGCGGTCGATTACGGAACTTCTGACATCGAGGGCCCGGAGGTCGAAGGCCATGGCACCGGCGGTCCCCCGAACGCGACCGACAAGGGTGGCAACGACAAGACGAATGACAAGACGCCCCCGCCGCCGGCGTCGCCGAAGGGGAACAAGTGATGGCGGCCGCCTCGACGAGGAGGTCGCGGTAATGGCGGCGCCGTCGACGCCTGCGTGGACCGGTGTCGCGTTCGCGGCGACCTCCCCGTTGCTCGGCGAGATCCTCGTCGCGAAGTGCCAGGTCGCGCCCGAGGCGATCGACCGCGCGCTCGCGAAGCAGCGCGAGGAAGGTGGGCTGCTCGGCGAGGTCCTCGTCCGCATGAAGCTGTGCGACGAGGATCAGCTCGCGCTGGCACTCGCCGTGCAGTTCGACCTGGAGTATCTGCGCGACCTCCCCCGCGCCGACGACATCCCGGTGGATCTCATCGACAAAATCCCGATCAACTTCGCGCGCCAGCGCGAGGTCATGCCACTTCGGCGCGACAACGGCCGCGTCGTGATCGCGGTGGCCGATCCGCACGCGGTCGAGGTGATCGACGCCGTCGCGGTGCTGCTCGGCGAGCCGGTCGAGCCGGTGGTCGCGGCGACGCACCGGATCATCGATCACATCAACAAGACCTACTCGCGCCTGCGCGGCGGGGCCGAGCTCGAGGAGAGCGGTAAGAAGCAAGACGAGGGCGAGGACTCCGAGTACGCGAACGAAGAGCTCGTCGACATGCTCGACGCCAACGACGAGGCGCCGATCATCCGCTGGGTCAACTCGCTGATGTTCCAGGCCGCGAAGGACGGCGCCTCGGATATCCACATCCGGCCCGGCGAGAAGGACATCATCGTCCGCAACCGCGTCGACGGCTTGTTGCGCGAAGCCAAGCGCGCGCCGAAGAAGTTCCAGCAATCGATCCTCGCGCGCGTGAAGATCATGGCCGGCCTCAACATCGCCGAGAAGCGGCTGCCGCAATCGGGCCGGATCCGGCGCAAGATGGCCGGCAAAGATGTCGACATGCGTGTCGAGACCGCGCCGACCGCGGCCGGCGAGAGCGTGACGATCCGGCTCCTCGATCGCAGCTCGGTGCTGCTCGGCCTCGCCGACATCGGCTTCGCGAACGATCAGCTCAAGGCGATCCGCGACATCATCAAGCGCCCGCACGGCATCTTGCTGGTCACCGGCCCGACCGGCTCGGGCAAGACGACGACGCTGTACGCGTGCCTCTCCGAGATCAACGCGGCCGATATCAACATCCTCACGGTCGAGGATCCGGTCGAGTACCAGCTCGAGGGCATCTCGCAGACCCAGGTCAACTCGAAGATCGACCTGACATTCGCGTCCGGCTTGCGCTCGTTCCTGCGCCAGGACCCCGACGTCATCATGGTCGGCGAGATTCGCGACCGCGAGACGGCCGAGGTCGCGATCACGGCCTCGCTCACCGGTCACCTCGTGTTCTCGACGGTGCACACCAACGACGCCGCCGGTGGCATCACGCGCCTCGTCGATATGGGGATCGAGCCGTTCCTGGTCGCGAGCTCGCTCGTCGGCCTGCTCGCGCAACGGCTCGTCCGCAAGCCCTGCTACAAGTGTGCGCGCGCGGTACGTCCGAGCGAGGAGATCATCGTCGATCTCGGCCTCGATCCCGCGACGTTCTACGCGGGTGGCTATCACTTCCCCGACGTCAAGGGCATGCGTCCGCCGCCGCCGGGCACGGTGTTCGAGCCGGTCGGTTGCCCCGAGTGCAACGAGCTCGGCTATCGCGGTCGTACGGGGATCTACGAGCTGCTGATGATCAACGACGCGGTGCGCCGGCTCGCGCTGGCGAAGTCGGACGCCGGTGCGATCCGTAACGTCGCGATCGAGAACGGCATGGTCGCGCTGCGCGCAGATGGTGCTCGCAAAGTCGTGCTCGGTATGACAACCCCCGAGGAGGTCATGTTGATGACCGCGGAGTCTTCTGACTGATGCCGATGTACGCCTACAAAGGGCTCGCGACGAGCGGCAAGAACGTCAACGGGATGCGCGAGGCTGATACCCCGAAAACGCTGCGCCAGATCCTGCGCAAGGACGGCGTGCTGGTCACGAGCTTCGAGCTGAGCAAGGGCGGCAAGCTCGCGAAGGAGCGCAACGCGAAGAAGGCCGGCCTGTCCAAGGACGTCGACTTCGGCGGCTTGTTCGGCGGCGTCAAGAAGGTCGAGATCGCGACGTTCACGCGCCAGATGGCGACCTTGATCCGCGCCGGCATCCCGCTCGCGGAGACGCTCGGCGCGCTGGTCGAGCAGCTCTCGAACATCCGGCTCAAGACGGCGATCTCGGAGGTCCGCACCAACGTCAACGAAGGTATGGCGCTCGCGGACGCGCTCGCGAAGCACCCCAAGCTGTTCGACGAGCTGTTCGTGTCGATGGTGCGTGCCGGCGAGGTCGCCGGTAACCTCGACGAGGTGCTCACGCGGCTCGCGGACTTCCTCGAGAGCGCGCAGAAGCTCAAGAGCAAGGTCCAGAGCGCGATGATCTATCCGGCGGTGATGGTCGTCGTCGGCATGGGCATCATGACCGTGCTGATGATCAAGGTCATCCCGAACATCACATCGATGTTCACGCAGGAGGGCAAGACGCTGCCGCTCAACACGCGGATGCTGATCTGGTCGTCGAACTTCCTCGGCAAGAACATCCTGTGGCTGTTCCTCGGGATGATCGCGACCGGCGTGATCTTCAGCAAGTGGAAGGCCTCGAAGGAGGGCAAGTCGGTGTGGCACCGGTTCGTGCTCAACCTGCCGGTGCTCGGCGAGCTCATCCGCACGATCAACGTCGGCCGGTTCGCACGCACGCTCGGCACGATGTTGCAGTCCGGCGTGCCGATGTTGCGCTCGCTCGATACCGCGAAGCAGATCGTCGGCAACGTCCACATCCAGCAGGCCATCGAGGACGCCAAGAAGGCGGTCACCGAGGGCGAATCGCTGGCCCAGACCTTGAAGAAGTCGGGCCAGTTCCCGGCGACGATGATCCACATGACCGCGGTCGGCGAGCGCGCGGGTCAACTCGAGCAGATGCTCGAGCGCGTCGCGACGACGTACGAGACCGAGGTCGACACCAAGCTGTCTCGGTTCACGGCGCTACTCGAGCCGCTGATGCTCGTCATCATGGGCGGTGCGGTCGCCTTCATCGTGTTCTCGATCCTGCAACCCATCATGGACCTCGGTCAGCTTCAGGGCCCCAAGTAAGGAGATCGCTATGTTCACTCGCAAGTTGAAGAAAGCTCGTCGCGTCGCGCAGCGCGGAATGACGCTGCTCGAGATCATGATCGTGCTCGCGATCCTCGCGCTCGTCATGGGCCTCGTCGTCGGTCCGCGCGTCATGAAGCTGTTCGGTGAGTCGAAGGTCGACATCGCGAAGATGACGGTCAGCAAGTACGCGAACGAGGCCTACCCGACCTGGTTGACCTCGCATCCTCAAGACCAGTGCCCGAAGGCCCTGACCGATCTGAACGAGTACATGAACAACAAGGACATCAAGGACCCGTGGGGCCAGGACTACAAGATGTACTGCGGCTCGAGCCTGCCGGCGGGCGCCAAGGGTCTTGCCGTGATGTCGAACGGTGAGGACGCCAAGGAAGGCACCGAGGACGACATCAAGAGCTGGTAACCGCCACACCCGAGATCACCATGCGCGCTCGTCGACATAGTTCTGGACCCTCTCGAGGGATGACCGTGCTCGAGCTGATGATCGTCCTGGCGATCATCGGCGCGGCGATGGTGCTCGTGCGCTCGGGGTTCCGCATGATCACGAAGGCGGATCTCGTCGAGAACTCGACCGAGCTCTCGGCCGTGTTGCGGCGCGCCAGCTCGCTCGCGATCGAGCACGGCGAGATGCATCGCGTGGTGATCGACATGGACAAGGGGATCTACTCGGTCGAGGTCTGCGAGGGGGCGGTCGCGATCCAGCGCAACGAGCTGGTCCGCCCCGACGAGGAAGCCAAGAAGCGCGCGCTCGACAAGGGCAAGAACGCGTTCTCGAACATGCCGCAGGACGCCTTGCAGGTCGGCGATCCCGAGGAGGCCGCGAAGCGCGCGACCGCGGTCGCGGGCCAGCACATCGCGGATCGCACGTGCGTGACCGCGAGCGACACGATCACGGGCGCGGCCGAGTCCGATGCCAAGGGCAAGGCGAAGGGCTGGGTCCGCGCGCTGCGCGCCGACAAGGGGATCAAGTTCAAGGAGATCTGGGTCCAGCATCGCGACGAGAGCGCGACCAAGGGGCAGGTCGCGATCTACTTCTTCCCGACCGGCGGCTCGGAGAAGTCGGTGATCGAGCTGACCGACGGCACCGATGTGTTCAGCGTGCTGGTCTACGGCCTCACCGGTCGCGTCGAGCTCCGCGACGGCGTGTTGAAGGACGTCAACGACCACATGATGCGCAACGCGATGGGCGACAAGGACGCGAAGCAGGAGAGCGATACGCGATGAGCCGCCGGCCTACCATGACGCGTACTGTGGCGCGGGGGCCGCGCGGCTTCACGCTGATCGAGGTGATGTTCGCGCTCGCGTTGCTCGGGCTCGCGCTCGTCGTGTTGATCAGGAGCTCGTCGAGCAGCATCTTCAACGCGGAGCAGGCCCACATGATGGGCGTCGCGACCGACCTCGGTCGCGGCGAGATGTACGAGATCGAGGAGATGCTGCTCAAGGACGGCTTCTCCGATACCGACCAGTCGCACGACGACTGGCAGGGCTTCGACGACCAGGGCTGGCCGCAGGTCAAATATAGCTACAAGGTCGAGGCGGTCGAGATGCCGTCGTTCGATCAGCTCCAGGCGCTCGCGGCAGGGCACGGGGCCCTGGGCTCCGGTGCCGGCTCGGGGTCGAGCGCGCTCGGTTCGGGATCGGACTTCTCGCTCGGCTCGGCGGTCGATCCACTCAACAACTTCCAGAACAGCGCGCTCGGCGGAATGATGGGGATGATGGGTGGTTTCGGCGGCGGCTCCGCGGCCGCGTCGAGCAACGGCGTGATGGGCGCCGAGGGTGGTGCGCTGATCCAATCGCAGTACACGATGTTCCAGCAGATCCTGAAGGTCTCCGTTCGCAAGGTGACGTTGAAGCTCAAGTGGCAGGTGCTCGGCTACGACCGCGACCTCACGTTCGTCGCGTTCTATACCGACCCCAGCGCGATGGACCAGGTGCTGTCTGGCGCCGGCGCGACCGACCTCGGCGATACCTCGGGTGGCAGCGGGAGCGGAAGCGGCACCCCCGGGCGCGGCTCGGGCACGAGCTTCGGTTCGGGATCGGTGAAGCAATGATCCGGCGCGCGCAAGCAGGCCTGACCCTGATCGAGGTCATGATCGCGAGCGCGATCATGGTCGTGATGATGACGCTCGCGTGGCGCACGATCTCGAACACCTCGGACTCGCGGCGCACGTTCGAGAAGTACGAGGAGCGCAACCACGAGGTCCGGCTCGCGCTCGACCGCGTCGTGCGCGACTTCGACGAGGCCTACCTGTCGCGTAACGAGGACATCACGCAGACCCACCCGCGCACGTTGTTCGTCGCGAAGCCGCGTACGCCCGTGCCGAGCATCCGGTTCTCGACGCTCGGGCACCGCGCCCTGTGGGCGGATGCCACCGAGTCCGATCAGACGGTGATCGAGTACCTGTCGCGCAACGACCCGGAGCACCCCGATAACGTCGACTGGATCCGCCGCGAGCAGCGCCGGCCTTCGAACCAACCGCCCGAGGAGGAGCCGAGCGAGTACGACGTGCTCCTGCACGACATCGTCAACGTCAAGTTCGAGTACTGGAACTGGCGGAACCTCGAGTGGCTCGAGACCTGGGACACGACCCAGAGCGACGGCCAGCGCGGCCAGTTGCCGAGCCGCGTGCGGATCACCGTGACGTTCAAGAACGGCGAGGGCAAGGACGTCAAAATCGTCACCGAGGCCCGGGTCATGATGCAGGAACAACTCAACTTCTCACCGACATGAAGCAACCCAAGCGCAAAAATCAGCGCGGCATCGCGCTGGTGACCGTGTTGATCGCGATCGCGATCACGCTCGTGATCTCGAACGAGTTCGGGACCACGACCTCGACCGACCTGATCGCGGCGGCGAACTACCGCGATCAGGTACGCTCGAAGTTCCTCGCGGCAAGCGCGCAGAACCTCGGCGAGCTGATCATCCGGATCCAGCAGCGGCTCGATAACATCAAGCAGCTGCGCGGGCTGGTGCAGATCACGGACTACGCCGATCAGCTGGTGCTGCCGTTCTGCGGCAGTCCCGAGGAGGTCCAGGCCGCGATCGGGTTCTCCTCGAGCCAGGTCAAGGGCCTCGGCGCCGATATCGGCACGTGCGGGTTCAACGGGCCGATCAAGACCGAGGACGACAAGATCAACGTCAACTGCGCGAACGTCGACGCGTCGTGGCAGACGATCCAGGCCGCGATCGCGACGTTGATCTACTTCCCCGCGTACGACTCGGTGTTCGACGACAACGACGCGCAGGGCTGGCACCGCGACCGCGCGACCCAGGTCGCCGCGATCCTCGACTATATCGATCAGGACACGATGCACGCGCGCGACCGTGGCACCCAGGAGGACTACGGCTACGAGTCGTTGAAGGATCGCTACTACGCGAAGAACAACTACATCGACACCGTCGGCGAGCTCAAGCTGGTGCGCGGTGTCGACGACCGGTTCTGGTCGCTGTTCGGTGACGCGTTCACGGTCTACGGCGGCTGCAAGACCAACCTGACCGCGGTGTCGAACACCCAGCTGATCGCGGCGATCTTGTTCCTGTCGGCGAAGAACCCGAACGACCCGGTGATCCTCGACCAGCGCCGGTTGTTCTTGCTCGCGAGCTACATCGGCAAGGCACGCGAGTTCGGCGAGAACTTCACGACGATCGATGACTTCATCACGTTCGTCAAAGATCCCAGCGCGTCGGTGTCCGCGCTCGCGTCGTCGAGCGCCGGCACGATGCAGGGCAGCGCGGCCGCCGCGGCGCTGACCGCGGGCCTGCCCGGCCTGCAGCCGGGTGAGAAGATCGGGCTCGAGCTCGACAAGACCAAGCTCGCGCAGATCGCCACTGCGGGACCGCGCCGCACCTATCGCGTCGAGGCGTGGGGCGAGATCGAGCGCAAGGCGAAGAACAAGGATGGCGCACCGGTGTTCCCGCCGATCCGCACCACGATCACCGGCGTGTGGGACACCAAGGTGGTGCCCCAGAACGCGAGAAAGACGCCGGTCCCGAACGGGGCTTGGGTCTATCTCAAGGAAGACTGAAATGGCGTCACGTGTCTTTGCTGTCGATCTAGGTGCGTGGAGCGTCAAGCTCGCGGTCGCGAGCCCGGGGCTCCGCGGTGCGACGCTGTTGAACGTGGTCGAGCGGCTCGTGCCGCCCGGCGACGACTCGGCCGATGTCCGTGCGAAGCGCGTGCTGCAGGCGATGATCGACGAGCTCCGCTTGCGCGACGACACCGGCTACATCGGCGTCTGCGGCGACACCGTGTTCACGCAGATCCTCGAGTTCGGGTTCAAGAGCCTGCGCCGCGCAGATCTCGACAAGGCGGTCGGCGGCGAGCTCGAGGGCGTCGTGCCCGTCGACCTCGAGGACATGGTCTACACGTTCGAGCCGATCCCGACGCCCCCGGTGCCGACCGGGCTCGAGGAGGCACCGCTGCAGCGCGGCCGCGTCGCCGCGCCGGCCGAGGGCATGCGCGTGTTGACGTACGCGATGCGGCGCGATCGCGCCGAGCAGCTGATCGAGCTCGGCAAGGACGTGGGGTTCGAGCCCCGGGGCATCCTCGCCCCGGCAGGTGCGGCGACCAAGCTGGTGGAGCGCGTGCCCTCGCTGATGCGCGCGCGCACCGATGGTGCGGTCGCGGTGATCGATATCGGTCACGAGCGCACGGACGTCGTCGTCGTGGTCGCCGGCAAGGCGGTGTTCAGCCGCAGCATCGCGCGCGCCGGCAAGCACGTCACGCAGGCGATCGCGAGCTTCTGGCGGCTCGACTTCGACAAGGCCGAGGCCGCGAAGCATGCCGATGGCTTCATCGCCTCGACCGCGGAGCCGGCGACCAACCCGGCGTGGCAGCGCATCCACGACGTGCTGGTCCAGGAGCTCACGCCGTTCGCGCGCGATCTGCGCCAGACGCTGGCGGCGTGCCGTGCGCGCACGGGGTACGCGCCGCTCGCGGTGTTGCTCGTCGGTGGCGGTGCGCGGTTGCGTGGGATCGGCTCGTTCATGACCGAGCAGCTCGGCATGCCGGCCTGGCGGATGACCGCCGACGACGCGACCGCGCTGTGCGGGTTGAAGCTCGGCGAGCGCGCGCACGATCTCCCGGTCGATGCCGCGGCGATGACGATCGGCATGGCGTACGACTGTGCCGGCGGCCGGCCGCAGTTCGATCTGCGCTCCGGTGCGCTCGCGGTCAAGGTCGACCTGTCGTTCCTGCGGGCGAAGGCCGTGCCGCTCGGTGCCTCGCTGCTCGCGATCTGCGCGTTCGCCGCGGTCAGCGCGTATGCCGATCTGTATCGCTTGAAGAAGGCCGAGAAGACGCTGACCCAGCGGCTCGCGAACGAGACCCAGGAGCAGTTCGGCGCGCCGAAGACCGCCGCCGAGGTGCTCAAGCTCAATGGCCCGGGTGGCGTCGCGGGCGCGGGCTCGCCGATGCCGAAGATGACCGCGTACGACCTGCTGCTCGAGGTCAATAGCAAGATCCCGCCGAAGGACAAGATCACGCTCGATGTCGACAAGCTCGATATCGATGCGCAGAGGGTCGAGCTCAGCGGTCAGGCGAAGTCGCCGGAGGAGATCGATCTGCTCGTCGGCGAGCTCAAGAAGATCGTTTGCTTCAAAGAGTTCAACAAGGGTGCCCTCGAGACCGGCGAGAACGGCGTGAAGAAGTTCCATCTCACCATCAACTCGCAGTGCATGTGAGGTAGCGATGTCGACCATCCAAGATAAAGCACGAGACTTCTGGGACCGGATCTCGCCGCGCGAGCGCCGGCTCGTCGTGATCGGAGCGATCATCGCGCCGATCACGCTGGCGCTGTGGCTCGGCTTCGCCATCCACGACGGGCTCGATGCGATGGAGCACCGCAACAACGACGCGCGCAAGGCGCTCAACGTCCTCGCCGACATGCGCGCGCGCGGACAGACCCACACCGCGGCGGACGACATCGCCGCGACGATGGGCACCGAGCCTTTGTCGCTCGATACGTACCTCAACAACGCCGCGAAGAAGGCGAGGTTCGAGCTCAAGAGCACGATCACGCCGCACCAGCAGGTCGAGAAGAACGGCTTCGTCACCAACTCGTCGTCGGTGACGCTCGACCACATGACGATCGACGAGCTCAAGGACTTCTTCAGCGCGGTCGAGACCGACTCGCGCGCTGTCGCGATCACCCACCTCGAGCTCCGCCGCGACTTCCGCGACAAGGACAAGCTGTCCGCGACGATCGAGATCTCGAACTATGCGAAGGAGCCGCCCGGGAAGGGATCTGGTAGCGACAGCAGCTCGGGCTCGGGCTCCGACAAGAAGGGTGGCTGACCGTGGCGCAGGTACCGTTCGCGGGAGTCTTCGCGGCGATCGGCCGCGTGACCGCCCCGATCACACAGCGCCTCGGCCGGCGCGGTTCGCTCGTGGTGCGCTACGTCGTGATCGCGGTCATCGCCTTGTTCGCGTTCACGCTCGCGCTGCAGGCGACGTTTCCGTACGAGCGCATGAAGGACAAGGTCATCGAAGGTCTGTCCGCGAAGTACGATGTCACGATTGGCAGCGTCGAGCGCGGCTGGAAGCCGGGCCGGGTGTACTTCAAGGCGGTCACGCTGCGCACGCGCGTCACTCAACCCGAGGAGATCGCGAGCACGTTGTTCGTCGAGAAGCTCGAGGTCGATCTCAGTCTGTTGTCGCTGATCGGCAGGAACATCTCGGTCGATCTCGACGCCAAGATCGGCGCGGGGCGGATCGCGGGCAACATCACGCTGCCCAAGTTCGGCAAGGCCGGCGTCAAGATCGACATCGCAGGCACCGATCTGCCGGGTGCGAACCTGCCGCTGCGCGGGGCGCTCGGCTTGCCGATGACCGGCAAGCTCGACTTCGCGGTCGATCTCGATCTGCCGGTGGCGAAGACCAAGATGGGCAGGACGACGACCGATTGGACCAAGGCCGACGGCACGATCGATCTGTCGTGTCCGACCGGCTGCACGCTCGGCGATGGCCACACCAAGCTCAAGCCGCTGCTCAAGAACCGCACGAACCAGGTGATGGTCGGCGACGGCATCGATTTCGGTGAGGTCCACATCGCGACGCTCGATGTCCACGCGGTGTTCACCGCCGCGGTCGGCGAGCCGGATGCGCACTCCTCGAGCTACCGGCCCGGTAAGTTCGAGGTGACCAAGTTCAACGTCACCTCGCCCGATGGCGAGCTTCATGTCGAGTACGAGATGACGATGGCGGCGACGCTCGACGATTCGGTCGTCGCGGGTTGCCTGCGGTTCAAGGCGAGCGACAACCTGTTGAAGAAAGAGGAGACCCGCAAGACGTACGCTGCGATCTCCACGACCGGCGCCGAGCTGCGCGAGGACGGCCTGTTCCATATCAAGCTCTCGGATCGGTTCAAGGACATGAAGCGGCTCAACGCCGACTGCGGTCCCAACGCGCCGACCTCGAAGATCGGCAACGGCGAGGACTTCACGCCGCACCCCGGCGGCGGCATGGGAGTGCGCCCGCATATCATGCCGCCGCCGGTGGAGCCGAAGCCGGGCCACGAGATGGTACCGCCGCCGATGCCGGAGCCGCCGCCGCCACCACCGCCGCCGTCGAACCCCACCGCGCCGGGGTCCGCGTCGCCGCCTGGCGCCGGCGCGGCTGGCGTCGTGCCGAGCAGCGCTGCGGGCTCGGCAGCCCTGACGCCCGAGGGCAATGCCGCGGGTGCGGGCGCCGCGCCTGGCTCGGCCGAACACGAGCCGCACGAACCGCACGAACCGCACGAAGGCGTACCGTCCGATCGTCGCGTGCCCTAGCGCTTCACAGCGGGAACGTGAACCCCGCACCGAGTCCCATGAGCTGTGCGTTCGAGCTCGAGTCGACCAGCGTCGTCACGTCGAAGCCGGCGGTGAGCCACGGCGACTCGTGGCCGGCATGACAGGTCGAGGGCGACAGCGAGACCCGCAGGCCTCCCCGAATGGTCGCACCCGCGGTCCGCGACGGCGTCGACGTCATCGGATGATCCGCGTCGACGGTGACGTCGACCGCGCGTGCTTCGAACGGCTGCGAGGCGAACAGCGAGGCCGACGCGATCGGCACGACGTAGCAGTTGTCGTAGCCCGCCGAGATGCCGCCGTCGATCGCGGCGAACGCACCTGCCGCCGGTGCATAGCCGGCGCCGATGCCCGCGGTGAACGAGATCGCGCCGTGATCGGGGTTGACCCGCACGCCGCCGCGCCCCGCATACACGGTGCGGTCCGCGGTCGAGACTCCGCCGCCGTTCACGATCGCGGTCATGCCTTCGATCGAGAGCTCGGTGTGGTCGCCGACGCCGGCGCGCAGGCGTGCGCTACCCGCGTCGTAACCGGGATCGAACACCTGCGAGTGGGTCGACCCGTCGAGGTCGACGGCGCGCTGGTCGGTGCCGAGTGCGTGGACCGGCGCGATCGCGTAGGCCTGGGTCGGCGGCGAGTACAGGTGCTGGCTACAGGCGGTGGTCAGGACGAGCGCGGCGAGGAGCTTCATGATCCAGGTGACACCCGAGTCGCGCCGCGTGCGAACCGGCAGCACGCTGTTGCCGTACGCTGCCGGGTGTCAGCTTCCTGTCACGGGCCCAGGCCGACCCACTGCTCGCCGGCGGTGCCGAGCTCTTTCTTCCAGATCGGCACCGAGTCCTTGAGTCGATCGATCATCGCCTGGCACGCCGCGAAGGCCTCCGCGCGATGGGGTGCCGCGGCCGCGATCGCGACGGCGAGCTCGCCGATCGCGAGCGAGCCGGTGCGGTGCTCGACCGCGACGCGCACGCCCGGCAGCTCTGCTTCGATCTCGACGATCAGGCGCGTCAGCTCGCGGATCGCCATCGGTGCGTAGGCCTCGTACTCGAGGTGATCGATGGTCGCGCCATGGGAGTGGAGGCGGACCATGCCCGTGAACGTGACGATGCCCCCCATGCCCGGGCCGCCGACCGCCGCGACGCAGCGATCGAGCGAGAGCGGCTCGGCGGTCAACCGCACGTGATGTGCACCTCCGGCGACCGGCGGGATCAGCACGAGCTCGTCGCGGTCGGCGAGCGCGGTGGTGTCGTCCGCGAACGCCTCGTTGACCGCGACACGAAACCTGCCGCGCAGCTCCGCGATCAGGGCATGACGTTGCGCGAGTGCGGCGAGCGCATCGGCGACCGTGGCCCCGGTGGGCAGCTCGAGCGGCTCGTCCGCGCGTCCAAGGCGCTCGCGAAACACGGCGAAGTAGAGGACGCGGATCTGCACCGAGCACAGTCGTACCGCAAGTTCGACGTCCGGATCGATCCGAATTCCGCGCCCACGAGCCAGGCCGACCGCGGGGTTCGCTACGCTCCCCCGGTGGCGCGCAGCGAAGATCGCGGGCATCTCGAGCAGCTGTTCACGCGCATGCACGCGGTGATTCGCGCGATCCCGCGCGGGCGCGTCGCGACCTACGGCCAGGTCGCCGAGCTCGCGGGCGTGCCGGGAGGCGCGCGGATCGCCGGGGCGTCGCTCAAGGCCAGGCGTTCCGAGGGCCTGCCGTGGCAGCGCGTGATCGGCAAGGCGAGCGGACGCCGAGGTCGGATCAAGATCCTCGATCCGGTCGGTGCCGCGATCCAGCGCCAGCTCCTCGAGGACGAGGGGGTCGAGGTGGGCGACAAGGGGCTGATCGACCTCGGGATGTACGGCTGGATCCCGAACCGGCCGAAACCGCCAAAGGGCCCCCGGCGAACGACTACAGCCGGATCAGGCCGCGCCGCATCGCCTCGACGACCGCCTCGGTCCGGGTCGAAGCGCCGAGCTTGATCATCACGCCGTTGACGTGAAACTTCGCGGTGTGATCGCTGATGCCGAGGCGATCCGCGATCAGCTTGTTCGACAGGCCCTCGGACAGCAATTGCACGACCTGCCGCTCGCGTTCGGTCAGCTCGCCTCGGCCCTTGCCATTGCTGGTCCGGATCGGAGCGGGGGGCACGAGCTGGTGCGCGAGCGCCGTATCGACCACGGTGAGCCCGCTGCGGACCGCGGCGAGCGCGGCCTGGATGCCGGGCCCGACTTGATCGCG
>JBDTEH010000137.1:0-4083 GCA_039922635.1 Kofleriaceae bacterium
ACCAGCGCGGCGAGCGCCGCGCGTTCGAGCTCCGCGCGATCGCCGGTCTCCGCGAGCGTCGAGCCGACGATCGTGATCGTCTCGAACCACGCGATGCCGAGGATCCCATCGCACGGGTCACCGCAGCGGACCTTCGCGGGAAAGGGATGACGCTCGCGGCGTTGCCGCGCCGCGAACGTCCGGCAGATCTGGGGATCGCGATCGACGCTCGTGATCGACGTGCCGAGCTCGTGGCCGAGCCAGTCGTCGAACAGGCCAACGCCGATGCCGATGTTGCACAGCCTCGCCGGCCAGCGGCCCGGCAGCCGCGGCCGCATCCAGGCCCGCAGCTCGTAGTCGAGCCACGCCGCCTCGAGCGAGACATTCCACGGCTCCGCACCTCGTTCGAGGTAGTGCGCGAGAAGCTCGGACTCGGTCATCACGACCGTAAAACCGCCGCGCCGCGTGGCTTGTTCCCGTCGCTGGTTCACAGCGCGTGGCGGATCACCGCCGCGGTCGCGACCGCGAGGGTCGCGACCAGGCTCGCCGTCATCATCACGAGCGCCGCCGGCACGGCGACGGCGCCGGGCACGCTCGCGTTCGCGCGGCCCGCGAGCCGCGTGCCCACCCCGGCCGCGATCTGCACGACCGCCGCGGTCACCAGCCACGGCACCGCGAGCCGGACCGCCGTCGGCACGAGCCGGCCGAGCGCCGCCATCGCGTCGAGCCGCGTCGCCACGAGCGCGGGAATATCGCGGTGACTCGTCACGATCGCGTCGATCACCGCGACGTGGCCATCGATGCCGACGAACACCGCCGCCGCCAGCACGCCGAACAGCGCCGCGTAGGGACCTTGTGGGCGTCCGGTCGCCGCGATATCGACGATGCGCCCCGCCGCGGCCGCCGCGAGCAGCGGCACCGCCGCGCCGATGCCGAGCGTCGCGCCGATGATCAGCTCGCGCGCGGCGAGCTCCCACGGGATCCCAGCCGCCAGCGGGGCCGCCGCTGGAGCGACCAGCAGCGCCGACCACAGCCCCAGCGCGACCGCGAGCGCCGCCTGGACCACGCGCGGCACGCCGCCGACGAACGTGGTCAGCACGCCCACCGCCGCGGCGCCGCGCAGCGCGAGCACGACGATCAGCGTCGCCGACATCTAGCCCGTGCCCGAAACCCGGCCCGCGGCCGTGACGAGCGGCCACAGCTTGTCCGCGAACACCACGAGCTGGTGCGCGATCGCCGGCGCGAAGATCACGATCGCCGCGCCGACCGCCGCGACGCGCGGGACCAGCGACACCGCAGGATCCTGGATCTGCGTGAACGCGCCGAGCAGGCCGCTCACGATCCCGGCGATCAGTGCGGCCACCAGCACGGGTGCCGCCAGCAGCAGCACGAGCAGCATGCCCTCGCGCACGACCGCGACGACGCTCGCCATCACAAGTAGCCTCGCAGCAGGCTATCGAGCAACAGCCGCCAGCCATCGACCGCGACGAACAGCAGCAGCTTGAGCGGCAGCGCGATCGTCTGCGGGTTCGTCGAGACCAGCCCGAGCGACGCGAGCGACAGCCCGACGACCAGGTCGATCACCAGGAACGGGATGAAGATCAGGATCGCGATCGTGAACGCCTCGCGCAGCTCGCTGGTCACGAACGCCGGCGCGATCACCCACAGCTCGTCCCCGGCCACGTCGTGGCCGAGCTTGGCGCCGAGCTCGCGAAACGTCGCGAGGTCCTTGGCGGCCGAGTGCTTGATCAAGAACGCGCGCAGCGGCGCGATGCCGCGCTCCGCCGCGTCGACCTGCGGCTGGTACTCCGCCGGGATCAAGCTCCGCCACGCCGCGTCCGGCGAGCCCGGCGCCGAGGCCGGTGTCGCCGGTGTCGCGGGCGCGACCGCGGCCGCCCGCACCATGTCGAGCGCGACCGGCGTCATCACGAAGAACGTCAGGATCAGCGACAGCCCGGTCACGACCAGCCCCGACGGCGCATCGGGCGCGCCGATCGCGTTGCGCGCGAGCGACAGCACGACCGAGATCTTGACGAAGCTCGTCAGCGTCAACACGACGAGCGGCACGATCGCGACGAGCGCGAGGATGACCGCGTTGCTCATGCGCCGGTCATTTCGCGGCCAGCCCCACGGACTCGCGCACCGCCAGGTCGCCGGGCGGACTGCCGGCGCGATCGGTCACGGCGTGTGTCTCGATCGCCTCGAGCCCAGCGGCCGTCGCGGCCGTCGCGGCCGTCGCGGCCGTCGCTGCCGTCGCTGCCGTTGTAGCCGTCGCGGCCGTTGCAGCCACCGCCGACCGCTGGACGTCGGTTAGCCCGACCTCGTCGCCACCATCGCGAGTAGCTCGGCGCGCCCGCTCGACACCAGGTGGCTCCACGACTGGCGAGAGCGGCGCCCGGGACAGGCCCTTGCGCCGCTGCCACGCCGTGCGCAGGACCTCGCCGAAGCCAGGCGCGACGTGCTGGCGCGCGGCGACCTCGTGCGCATCGAGCTCCGTGAGCACCGACAAGCCCATCTCGCTCGTCCCCACGAGCAACGTCTTGCCGGCGACCTCGACCACGTAGAGCGATCGCCGCGGCTCGAGTGGCACGCGCGACACCACGTTCATGAGGTGCGCCCCCCGCGCGCGGCCGGTCGACAACAACCGGCCGAACACGCGTACCGCCACGAACGCCGCCACGCACACCACGCCGAGCACGATCAACGACGTGACGAGCAAATCCCCGTAGCTCGCACCCGCCGCTGCACCATTCATGCGCCGGGCGTAGCACTCCGGTCTGACAGCACCGCGGCCGGCGCCTCCGCGCCGCGATTCACGACAGGCAGATCAAGCAATCACGGAACGAACGAGGGCGCGAGTCGGTCGAGCGCGGCGATCGCGGCCTCTTCCGTCGCCGCGCGAACCACGGCCTCGATCAGGTCTTCGAGAACGTCGACGCTGGTCAGCTTCGCGATCCGAGCCTCCAGCTCCGGCACCGGCGCGGCCACGCGGATCCGCACGGCGCCCAGGAGCGCGACACGCAAGCCAACGCACTTGCCTTCCCGCAGCCCTTCGTCCCGCCCTTCCCGCAGCCCTTCGTCCCGCCCTTCCCGCAGCAATTCGGCGCGCGCCTCCGCGACAGCCTTCGCGAGTTGCTCGCGCATGAACGCGCTCCGAAATTCGTAGTTCTTCAACACGTTCGCTCCGATCCTATTTCCGAGCTCGACAGGTAGGACATCCAGGATCAAGTCGAAGTATAGGCCAGCACGGTCGCCCGGCAGCGTCGAAATCGCGGCGAGCGCGGCCCGCGCAACTTCGAGCTCGGGATGGGCGAGCACCGACAGCACCGCGAGCTCGGGTCGTTGTCGAGCTACGGCCAGGTCGTCGATCCGAGGCACATCCGCCATCTCGACCACGATCGGTGAGAGGCCGTACCCCGGGTGACCGGTCTCGATCGGCTCGCGCGCCCACCTCGCGACCGAACGCTCCGGTGCGATCACCAGCAGCACGACCGGGCACTCGAGACGCGCGCGCAACGCAGTGACGTACTGTGGCCAGCTCCACCGCTTCGCCGGGTCCGGCTGCAACTGGACCTCGACGATCACGGCGCCCACGATCGCCTCGTTGTGGTCGCGCATCACCACGACCGCATCCGCGCGATACTCGACCGACACGACCTGTGACAAGTCGACCGAGCCGAGCTCGACCTGATCTCCGCGAGCCTCGATGCCCGCGCACGCTGCCAACAGCTCGCACGCGAGCTCGGGGCGGTTGCGAAACAGCTCGACGAGGATCTCGTGACCGAACGACGGCACGACGACTCGCACAGCAAGCTTCATTCCACCGCCAAGTCATTGCGATCCCGCGCCCGCACGTCCGAGCCGTCCGCGGTGCGGACGTCGTGTCCCGGACTCGGACGTTGCTTCGGAAGTCTCGCAGCCCGACTCTGCCCAGTTCGTTCGCGATGCGGGCAAGATCTGTTCGGCGTGCTGTGGCCACCGTACTCGCCGACAAGCGGGGGGAGCCTCGCTCGATACGTGCAGCCGCCGATGATAAAATCGCGCTGCTTCGCCGAGACGACCGTGGCCGACAAGAACAAGACACGTTGGCCGCGCACCCGCGAG
>JBDTEH010000138.1:0-21056 GCA_039922635.1 Kofleriaceae bacterium
GATCACGCCGAGGCCGATCGCGACGAACCGCACGAAGTGCTGCGCCTCCTCGAGGCTCTTGGTGCGGTCGGTGACGACGTTCTGCAGGGCGCTGGACAGCGCGACGGTCTGTTGCGAGAACTTGCGCTCGCCGTCGTGGATCGCGCGGACCGGAGCGGTCACCGTATCGGCATCGAGCGCCTCGCCCTTGCGCAACGCGATCGAGAGCTGCTCGTACGGCGCCTTCATGCCGTCGAGCAGCGCCGACATCTCGGCGATCCGTTCGGTCGTTCCCGCGTCGATCGGGATGTCGTTGCCCCTGAGGTTGTCGACCGTGTGGCCCAGGGCCTTGAACGCGGCATCGCGCGGGCTGCGGGCGGTGCGCAGCCGGACGTTCGCGCCGTACGAGCTGGTCTCCTGGGGGAAGCCGTCGTCGATATACGACTTGAGGTCCTCCTCGCGGCGGGCGAGGGTGTTCGCCGCGAGGGCCAGCGGCAGGTGGCCGACCCGGATGCTGTGGATCGCCCTCTCGACGCCTGTGAGGTTCACCACGACGTTGACCGTGATCGCGCCGAAAGCGACCGCGAGGGCGGCAAAACCGAGCAGGATTCGCGCCGATAGCGTCCGCATGGTCGGGCCGGTCAACGGTAGCCCGGCGATCTGCGGCAAGCCAGGAACGGAACCGGCCAGACGTGTATAATCGCCGGCCAAGGGGAACCCATGACCCGCGTGTTCAGGCTTACTTGTGTGGCGCTACTTTCGGTATGCGCGGCGTCTGCCGTGGCGGCGGCCAAGCCGACCGTCGGGATCCTCGGGCTCGAGGTCATCGACAAGACCGGTGCTCCGAGCAGCGACGACGTCACGTTCGCGAAGACCTTGACCGAGGACCTGCGGGGCCGCGCCAAGCTCGGCGGGCCCTATACGCTCGCGAACGGCGCTGACAAAGAGCTGATCGATCTCAAGCTGCTCAAGGGCTGCGACGACGATAAAGACCTCAAGTGCATGTCCGGCATCGGCGGCGACCTGGGCGTCGACTATTTGATGTACGGCTCGGTCGTCAAGCGCGGCAACACCTACGAGATCACGATCTCGTTGCTCGACGTCAAGCAGCGCCATCGCGAGAAGACCGCGCCGACCACCGTGCCGACCAGCACGAACGCCGCCACGTTGCTCAAGAAATCACAGTCGATCTACAACGGTCTGACCGGTCAGAGCGATAGCTGCACGATCACGGTCAAGACCCCCGGCGTCGACCGCGCGACCATCCTGCTGGGCACCAAGGAGGCCGGCAACATCACGAACGGCGTCGGCCAGGTCAACGGCCTGTCGGACGGCAAGTACACGATCTCCGTCGAGGCCAAGGACTACCACCGCTGGACCAAGGGCGAGATCCAGTGCACCGGCGGCGAGACCACGAACATCACCGCGGACCTGTCGAAGCTCGACTCCAAGATCATCCCATCGCCCGACCAGGTCAACCCACCCGGCGGCGGCGATGGCACCGAGAACCACGAGATCACCGGCAGCGTGTCGCACCACGGCGGCAACGGTCTCCACACCGCGGGCTATGTCCTTGCCGGGGTCGGCGTCGCCGCGATCATCGGCGGCGGGATCGTGCTGGCCCTCGGTCACAGCGACGAAGGCGCCTACACCGACTCGGCCGGTGTCACCCTGGTGGGGGGCACCATCGCGAAGTGGGACCAGGACAAGTGCGGCCAGAGCGGCCTCGCACCGGCTACCAGCATGAACCACAACGGGGACTTCGCGAAGGCATGCGATGGCTACCGGAACACCAAGATCGGCGGCGTCATGATGGCTGGCGGCGCGATCTTCGCCGTCGCAGGCATCTTCATGTTCACGCGCCACTCCGAGGCCGAGAGCACGCAGATCAGTGGTCGCCGCAAGCACCACGAGCCGTTCGCGATCACCCCGGTGGTCAGCCCGACCGGCGCCGGCGCCACGTTCCGTATGGAATGGTGAGCCGTACCTCGGACGAGCCAGACGAGCCCGACGACGAGCCGCACGAGCCGCCGCGGGCGGACGTCCACCTGACCGACGTACCGCGCGTGGCGGGTGGTCTGCCGGCGCTGTGGGCCTCCTCGAAGCACCTGCTCGACAACGACGCGGTCAAGCGCGGTTCGCGCGCGCTGCTCTCGATGAACCAGCAGGCCGGGTTCGACTGCCCGGGCTGCGCGTGGCCCGAGCCGGCCAAGCGCGACACGTTCGAGTTCTGCGAGAACGGCGCGAAGGCGATCGCCGAGGAGGCGACGTCGATCCGGCTGACGCCGGAGGGGTTCGCGACGCGGTCGATCGACGAGCTCCGCCTGCTCTCGGACTTCGAGCTCGGCCACCTCGGGCGGATCACGCACCCGATGGTGCTCGAGGGCCGCCACTATCGGGCGACGACCTGGGAGGCGGCGTTCGCGCTGATCGCCGAGGACCTGCGCGCGGCGGGGCCCGAGCGCAGCGTGCTGTACACGTCGGGGCGTACGAGCAACGAGGCCGCGTTCCTGTACCAGCTGGTCGGCCGGATGTTCGGCACCAACAACTTCCCCGATTGCTCGAACATGTGCCACGAGTCGAGCGGCGTCGCGCTGTCGGACGCGATCGGCAGCGGCAAGGGCACGGTCACGCTCGAGGACTTCGATCACGCCGATCTGATCTTCGTGATCGGCCAGAACCCCGGCACGAACCATCCGCGCATGATGACGACGCTGCGGGCCGCGGCCAAGCGCGGCTGCACGATCGTCGCGATCAACCCGCTCGAGGAGGTCGCGCTGCGCCGGTTCGCGCACCCGCAGCATCCGCTCGAGCTGTTCAGCGGCGTCGCGATCGCGAAGGAGTTTGTCCAGATCCAGATCGGTGGCGATCAGGCGTTCTTGCTCGGGCTCGCGAAGGTCGTGCTCGAGCACGAGGACGCGGCGGCGCGCTCGCACGAGGACACCACCGTGCGCCAGCGGCTCGGTCACGTCGTCGACGCGCGGTTCGTCGGCGAGTTCACCGACCACTTCGCGGCGTATCGCCGGCACGTGCTCGCGATGCCGTGGGCGACGATCGTGCACGGCAGCGGGATCGCGGAGGCGCGGATCCGCGAGATCGCCGCGCTCTACATGCAGGCGAACGCGGTGATCGCGTGCTGGGCGATGGGGCTGACCCAGCACAAGCACTCGGTCGCGACGATCCAGGAGCTCGTCAACCTCATGTTGCTGCGCGGCAACGTCGGCAGGCCGGGGGCCGGCCTGTGCCCGGTGCGCGGGCACTCGAACGTGCAGGGCGATCGGACGATGGGCATCTACCACCTGCCGCGGCCCGCGTTCCTCGATGCGCTGGGCGCCGAGTTCGGGTTCACGGCGCCACACAAGCCCGGCTGCGACGCGGTCGAGGCCTGCGAGCTGCTGGAGCAGGGCCGGGTCGGCGTGTTCGTCGGGATGGGCGGCAACTTCCTGATGGCGACGCCGGATACGCCGCGCACCGCCGCGGGGCTCGAGCGCACGGAGCTCACCGTCGGGATCACGACCAAGCTCAACCGTACTCACCTGTATCCCGGCCAGCGCGCGCTGCTGTTGCCGTGCCTCGGGCGCAGCGAGCGCGATCCCGCCGGCTTCATGACCGTCGAGGATTCGATGAGCATGGTGCACCGGTCACATGGCGTGCTCGAGCCCGCGAGCGAGCACCTGCGCAGCGAGCCCGCGATCTGCGCGCAGCTCGGCAAGGCGCTGATCGGCGGCCCCGTCGACTGGGACGGCCTCGCCGCGAACTACGATCGGATCCGCGATCACATCGCGCGGGTGCTCCCGGAGTTTCACGACTTCAACGAACGCGTGCGCACGCCGAACGGGTTCCTGTTGCCGAACCACGGCCGTGACCGCACCTTCACCAAGGACGGCCGCGCGCGGTTCACGATCGCCGAGCCACCGGACCTCGCGCTCCCACCGGGCCGGCTGCGCATGATGACCGTGCGGAGCCACGACCAGTACAACACGACGATCTACGGCCTCGACGATCGCTACCGCGGCGTGCGCGGCGAGCGCCGCGTCGTGTTCGTCAACTCGGCGGACATGGTCGAGCGCGGGTTGGTCGAGCGCCAGATCGTCGATCTGGTCGGGGAGTGGCACGATGGCGAGCGGGTCGCCGAGGCGTTCATCGTGGTGCCGTACGATCTGCCGCGCGGCAACTGCTGCACGTACTTCCCCGAGACCAACGTGCTGGTGCCGCTGGATTCACTCGCGGACAAGTCGCGCACGCCGACCTCGAAGTCGGTCGTGATCTCGATCCGGCCCCGCCCGGCGCCGGCGGGTTAAGGCTCGCCCGGATCGCACTCGCAGACGTACGGGTGCTGGGAGTCGCACGACAGGTTCTCCCACTTGTCGTCGCTCGCGTGGACGACGACACAGGCCTGGCCCGGCCCGGTGTGGGCGCCGCCGGTGATCCAGTTCGAGTACGTGTACGGCGCGTGGTCGAGCCAGTCCCACTGGGTCGGGAGCTGGACGTCCTGGGACAGGCCGATCCAGCCATCGGCGCCGAGGTCGAGCTTGTCAGCGTGCTCGACGAGCTGGTTCTCGGTGTCATCGGACGGCGCGATCAGGTACGCGCCGATCGCGGCGCAGTCGCCGCGTGCGACGTCCCAGCTCGCCGCGGTCGTGCGCACGAAGTAGCGCCGTCCGTTCTCGAGCTTCGCGCCGGCCATCGTGCGGCAAGCCGGCACTGCGGGTGCGCGATAGCCGGGCTCGCACTCGCACAGGCCCTTGCGACTGTTGTCGCACGCGGTGTCGTTCCAGCTCCCGTCATCGGCGTGGGCGTACGCGCAGTCTTCGTTGCCGTTCGCGTCGTTGGGCTCGTGCGTGCCCTGGTTCCAGTTCGTGTAGTCGACCGGCGAGGCATCGGCCCAGTGAAAGCCGCCCTCGGTGATCAGATCGTCGAGTCCGATCCAGCCGTCGCCGTTCGCGGTGCGGACCAGCGCGTTCTCCGCGGGATCGTGGATCACCACGAGGTGCGCGCCGGCCGTCGAGCACGCATCGAACGCGGTATCGAAGTCGCTCGCCGGCGTGAGCTTGTACGTGTGCGCGCTGGCGCTGATCGGCTGAAAGCTCGGGTCGGCGAGGCAGGCCGCTGGAGCGACCGGTGCGCTATCGATCGCGGCGTCGCTCGGTGCGTCGGCCGGTGCGGTCGCGTCACCGTCGTCATCGCCGGCGTTGGTCACGGCGTGCGCCGAAAACCCACAACCGCTCGCGACCACCGCGACGAGGATCCACCGCACGGGCCGAGCATACGCTCGGCTTCAGTCGAACACGACCGTCTTTCCGGCGTACACCATGATCCGGTCCTCGAGGTGGTAGCGCAGCGCCGCCGCGAGCACGCGCTTCTCGAGGTCGCGACCCTTGCGGACGAGATCCTCGACGGTATCGCGATGTGAACAGCGATCGGTTTCCTGTTCGATGATCGGCCCGAGGTCGAGATCCGCGGTGACGTAGTGGCTGGTCGCCCCGATCAGCTTGACGCCCTTCTCGTGGGCCTGGCGATACGGGTTCGCGCCGATGAACGCGGGCAGGAACGAGTGGTGGATGTTGATGATCCTGGTCGGAAACCGCTCGACGAATCCGGCGGACAAGATCTGCATGTAGCGCGCGAGCACGACCAGCTCGACGCCGTACTGATAGAGCAGGTCGATGACCTGCGCCTCTTGCAGGTGCCGGCGATCCTTCACGATCGGCAGGTGGTGGAACGGGATCCCGAAGTGCTTCGCGATCGGCTCGGCGTCGGGGTGGTTCGAGATGATCGCGGCGATCTCGCAGCTCAGCTCGCCGCTGCGGTGACGCACGAGCAGGTCGTAGAGGCAGTGATCTTGCTTCGAGACCAGGATCGCGGTGCGGCGCTGGCGGTCGCCGTACAGCCGGTATTCCATCCCGAGCCGCTCGCAGATCTCGCGCACGCTGGCCTCGAGCGCGCTGCGGTCGGTGGCCAGCGTCGACAGATCGAAGCGCAGGCGTTGAAAGAACAGCTTGGCGTTGCGATCGGCGTGCTGGTCGGCGTTCTGGACGCGCACGCCATGGCTCTCGAGCAACTGCGCGAGCGCGGCGACCACGCCTTGCTGATCGCGGCAGCCGACCAGCAGGGTCGCGAGCTGGGCGGGCCGCCGCATCGGCGAGCTCGGCTGGGTCCCCATCGCACGTGGGATGGCGCCGTGGATCTCGAGTGGTGGATCGCTGCGCAGCTCGAGCGGCGTCACGTCGGTCGCGTCGGTCCATTCACTCCTGCGCGGCAACTGCCTCACCACGGGCCACCGAAGGCCAGCCCACCCCCACCGGGCGCGGTCCACGGGGCGAGCGCGAAGTGCTCCTGGTCGGTGTGCTTGACGCCGGTCAAGTACCAGATCGTGCCGCCGATCGTGGCGGCGAGGCCGATCCCGGTCACCACCCAGCCGAGGTTCGCGTTGTGGACCGCGCTCTGCGCGTCGGCGAACACCGGATCGCCCGGGGCGGCGGCGCACTGGTTCGTGGAGATCGAGCATTGGTTCGGCACGCGCGACAGCTCGAACGCACCGAACGCGGCACCGGCGACGGTGACGACGAGGCCGCCGACCATCAACACCTTCGCGCCGGTCGGGTGGCTGGCGTGTGGGGCCTCGGGCTTGGGCGCCGCCGGGCTCGAGCTCCCGGCGGTGAGCTTACCTTTGGGCGGCCCGAACACCGCGGCGACGGTGCGCCCTTGCTCGCCGCTCTCGATCACGATCGTGACGACCTGATCCTTGCCGCCGTTGCTGAACCGGATGACGTGCTTGCCCGGATCGATCTCGTGCGGGCGGCCATCATCGAGCCGGGTCGCGACGAGCACGTCGTCGATATAGACGGTCGTGTCCGGGAGGTCGTTGCCGGAGCCGTCGCGCGCCGCGAGGCTGACACTCGGTTGTTGGCGGCCGAGGTCGTCCGCGAACCGCGCGCAGTCATTCGACACCAGCGTCGGGCATGACGGCTGCGCGCACGACAGGAACAGCTTGCGCGCGAGCGTCAGCTTGCCCTGGTCCTTCGCGTCCTGGCCCTTGCCGTGCGCGTCGAGACATTCTTCTTTGGTTAGCTCGCCGGCGGTAGCGACCGCGGGCACGAACGTCGCGAGGATCGCGATCACGAACAGGCGCTTCATGGGGCTCCTTGGCTATACAGGCGGCTTGTCGGGCGGCTAGAGACAGGCGGGTTTGAAGATCTTTTTCGTGCCGTCGAAGTAGTACGGCGGGTTGCAATCGGGCTTCGCCGGCTCGGCGGCGGGCGTCGGCGCCGGCGCCGCGACCACCTTCTGGGGGGCGGGCGCAGGTGGGGCCCTGAGCGCGGCCTCGCGCTGGAGCTGCCGCGACCGGAGTGCCACCCGGTTGCGCGCGGGGTTCGCGGGTGCGCGCACCGGCGGTGCCGCGAGCTTCGCGGCCGTGGCTTCGCCCAGCGCGGAGCCCGAGGCGTTCGATGGCGACACCCGCGGGACCGCGGACGCGGTCTCGGATCTGGGGTCAGCCCTGGACGCGGTCTCGGATCTGGGGTCAGGCCTGGGGCTGGGCTCGGCCCGAGCCTGGCCAGAGGCCGGCGGTGGCGTCGTCGCCACGGGTGAGGTGGGCGGCGCCGGCAGCGTCGCCGCCGCGGCAGGCAGATCGATCCCGGGCGCGCGCGTGATCCAGATGATGAACGCGAGCGCCAACAAGAACGTGCCGAGGCCGGCGCCGGCGAGCAGGCGCGTGCGATGGCGCGCGATCGCCGGCGGCGCGGCCGCGGTCGTGCCGGGCTCGGTGGTGAGCCGGCCGACGCCCTGGGTCATCCGGCGCGGGATGCGCTCGGCGGTCCGGCGCCAGCTTGCCTCCTCGAGCGCGATCACGCGATCGCGTCCCGACAGGAACTCGCGGCCGAGCGTCTTGAGCCAGCCGGCGACGCCGGTCGAGGACGCGGGTTGCACCGCGGTCGCGAGCGCCGCTTCCATCGCGGCCGCGGTCGGCCACCGCTTCGAGATCTCGACGGCGAGGCCGCGCTGGATGATCGGCTCGATCGCCTCGAGTTGCTTCCACCGGTTCTCGCCGAGCCAGTCGCGTTCGGGCGCGAGCACCTCGGTCACCTTCGCCAGCGAGCCGGTCATGACCTCGGCGATCAACTCGCCCTCGGACTGCGCGCTGTGGTGGAGGCGGTGGCCGACGAGCAGCTCCCAGAGCACGACCGAGAGCGAGTAGATATCGCTCTGCTGGGTCGCGTTGCCGCGGATCTGCTCGGGCGCGGAGTACGCGAGCTTGCCCTTGAACATGCCCTGGCGGGTGACGTGCGCCGCCATCGTCGCCTTCGCGATGCCGAAGTCGAGCAGGCGCGCCGTGCCGTCGGTCGCGATCATGATGTTCTGCGGCGAGACATCGCGATGGACGACGTCGAGCGCGGTGCCGAGCTCGTCGGTGGTCTCGTGTGCGGCTTGCAGGCCGGCGAGCACCTGCGTGGCGACCGATACCGCGATGTTGATCGGGACGTGGGTCTTCGCCTCGTGCGCGGTCCGCAGCAGCCAGTGCAGCGGCGCACCGTGGACGTACTCCTGGACCAGCACGACCTCGTCGCCGGTGGTGACGACGTCGAGGACGGGCACGACGTTGCGGTGATGGACCTTCGAGGCGATGTGCGCCTCGTCGAGGAACATCTGGACGAAGTCTTGATCCTCGGCGAACTCGGGGTGCAGCCGCTTCGCGGCGACGATCCGCGTGAAGCCTTCGTCACCGACCAGGCGCGCGATATGGATCGTCGCCATGCCACCCCGCGCGATCTGGCGGTGGAGCAGGTAACGGCCGATCACGATCGCCTGGCGACCGGGATCGGTGTGGGTGGGTAGATCGGTCATACGGCCCTCATTCGAAGAACTGGATCGCGCTGCCGGCTGTCCAGAAGTAGAGATTCTTGAACTGTCCGGTCGGCTGGATGCTGGTGCCCCAGACCGAGCTCGAGTAGGTGTGGCTCGCCGACGAGAACGTCGCGGTCGCGCCGAGGCCGAGGCTGAGCTGGGGCAGCTTCTCGAACGCGGCGATCAGGCTCTCGGGGGTGAAGGGACCGTCGTGGGTCATCAGGCCGGCGATGAAGATCTTCGCGTCGACGTAGCCCTCGAGCGAGGTGAACGAGGGGGTCGCCCCCGCGCCCGCGATCGCCTTGTTGTAGGCCATCACCACGTCGCTGGTGTCGCTCTGGTAGTTCGGCACCACCTGCGAGACCGTGACGTCCTGGGTGAACGGCATCTGGCCGGTCGGGGTCGTGATCGTGCCCATGCCGACGAGCCGATCCGAGAGCGCGTTCGGGCCGACGAACGACAGGTTGCTGAAGTACAGCTTGAGGCGGTCCGGCTTGTCGAGCGACGCCTGCTGGCCATCGAACTGCCACTGCCGGAGCAACTGGATGAACTGCGCGCCGGCGCCATAGGTGTCGGTCATCAGGATGCCGAAGGGCTGCGTGCCGGTGGTCGTCGACAGCACCCCGGCGATGTACGCCTCGGCCATCGCGGCCTGCGCGGGCACGCTGGTGTCGTCGTTACGGGTGTAGCGAAACCGAGCGATCTTCTGCGAGCCGGTCAGCGCACCGAAGTCGGTCGCGTACGCGGTGACGAAGCCGTTATAGCCGGCGTCCCCGAAGGTGTCGTTCTGGTCGAACGAGATCAGGTTTGCGTAGCCGGTGACGTCACGCTTCTTGAACAGGTCCATGGACGCCTGGGCTTCCTGGTCGTAGCCGGCGCGGACGTTGAACACGTACTTCGAGCAATCACCGTCCGTCATCGTGCCGTCGCGCAGGATCTTGTCGGCGCCGGTGAACGCGCCGAAGTACACCGTGCCCGTCTCGAGCGCGACCGGGGCGGCGCGCACCATCGTCGGGGTGCCGACGTTGCCGAGGAACGCGAGCACCGCGTTCGGACCGCGCGACAACGCCGTCGTCGAGATCGCGGTCGTGTTGCCGTGGCCATCGGGCTCCGGCGTCGAGGTCGACAGGCACTTCGGCGGATCCGAGGACGACACCACGACGTCGGTGAACGCGCGCGCGGCCTGTTCGGCGGTCGGCGGGTCGTAGGCGTCGTCACGGAAGTTCAGCACGAGCTGGCGGCCGCGGATGCCGCCCGCGGCGTTCTGCTCGTCGAGCGCGAGCTCGACGCCGAGCTTCATGTCGGTGCCGAGCTGCTGATTGGTGCCGCTGACCGGCGCACTCTGGCCGATCGTGATCGGAGCGTCCGCAGCCTTCACGCACACGGGTGTCGTGTCGCGCAGCTCGCAGACGTCGCCGCTGGCGCAGTCCTCGTCGAGAGCGCACGGCTTCGGAGCAAAGTCGGTGGAACAACCGGAGATGATCAACGCGATGCAGACCAGCCTCATGCGGCCCACTCTCCAGCAAACAAAATGTCGGCCTCAAGGGCCACCAAGGTCCACACCGAGCCGAGTCGCGACCCGCGTTACAAAGTGAGCAAGACCTGACCGGGATTTGTGCCGGCAGCGCACAATTCTGGTCAGCACAGAGCAACCCAAGGTTGTGAGCATGCCGACACGATTTGATCGCGGACTTCAGCTCGCGGTCGCCCACTCGAGATCTTTCAATGACTTCGGCGGGTTGGTGGGCGTGTACGCCTGCAACTCCTCACCGGTCTTGGGAGTCGACAATTATTTTTCGAAATTTTTCACGCGCGGAGCGCGCGTGACCACCGCACCGAGCTCAGCGCCGCTTGCGGACGCGCTTGGTGACGGTCGGCATGCGAATGCCGAGGTCGCCGAGCTCGAGCTTGCCGATCGCCGCGAGATCGCCGCGCTTGGTGATCGCCAGCGTCGGATATTCGCCGCGCGACGCTTCGACGAGGCCCGCGCCCTCGAGCGCGCGCAACAGGTCCATCACCTGCTTGTCCGACCACCCGCGGATGCACGCGCGCTCGGGGAGGTCCGCGAACCTCGCGTCTTCCTCGGTGCCGTTCGCGAGCGCGGCGATCCGTTTGCGACCGAACCGGCCGTGCAGCGCCCCGACGAGGCGTAGCAGGCCGCGCGCGGCCTGTTGCTCGGCCTCGGACATCCCGGTGGTGCGGCCGTGTGCGACGGCATCGCAGTTATCGCAGGCGCCGCACGTGCGGTCCCGCGAGGCCCAGTCCTCGTCGCCGAAGTACTCCATGATCAGCTGGCGCCGGCAGCGCGGGTTGTACGCGTAGTCGACCATCGAGCGGAGCTTCTTGCGCTCGAGGTCCGCGCGCCGCTGCAGTGACTCGACATCGAGCACCGGATACGTGCCGGCCTGCGGGCGCTGCGCGGCGAGGCGCGCATCATCGCGGGACAGCATGCCGTGGCGCTCGAGGATCCGGATCGCCGCGCCGATCGTCGCGTTGCTCGGCGAGCCGGGCAGGTGCGGTTTGAGCTTGGCTTCCAGCTCCTCGTCATCGTGCATCAGGGCACCGAGCGCGGGTTGCTGGGCGAGCAGCTTCCACAGCCCGCGCAACACCTCCGCGGACGGGAACGAGGCGTCGATCAGGAACTCCTGGAGCCGGATATCCCCGTGGTTGAACAGCAGCACGCAGCGCGTGGGCTTGCCATCGCGCCCGCCGCGCCCGGCCTCCTGGTAGTACGCCTCGGTGCTCCGCGGGATATCGGCGTGCACGACGAGCCGGATGTCGCTCTTGTCGACGCCCATGCCGAACGCGTTGGTCGCGACGATCACGTCGAGCCCGTTCGCCATGAACACGTCTTGCGCCTTCTCGCGGATCCCGTTCTCGAGCCCCGCGTGATAGACCCGCGAGCGCATCCCGGCCTGCTTGAGCGCCTTCGCGTACACCTCGGCGTTCTTGCGGGTGGCGGCGTAGACCAGCGCGACGCCACTCTCGCGGGTGCGGACCAGCTCGATCAGCTTCTGGGTCTTGTCGGCGGTGCCGCCGGACGCGACGACCGAGTAGTACAGGTTCGGCCGGTCGAAGCCGCGCACGTGCAGCGAAGCGCCCGTGATGCCGAGCTGGACCGCGATGTCCTCGCGGACCTCCGGGGTCGCGGTCGCGGTGAACGCGGCGAGCCGGGGTGGCCGCAGCTCCTGGATGACCTGGCCGAGCCGGCGATAGTCCGGTCGAAAATCATGGCCCCACTCCGAGATGCAATGCGCCTCATCGATCGCGACCAGCGCGATGTTCGCGGCGATCTCGCGCAACGCCTCGAGGAAGCGTGGCGAGCGAAACCGCTCCGGCGCGACGTACACGAGCGTGTACATGCCGGCGCGGATCCCCTGGAGCATCTCGCGCTGCTCCTCGGCGTTCGCTTGCGAGGTCAGTGCGACCGCCGGGATGCCGCGGCCATGCAGCGCATCGACCTGGTCCTTCATCAGCGCGATCAACGGCGACACCACGAGCGTGACCCCGCCGCGCTCGCCGAGCACGACCGCCGGTAGCTGGTAACACAGCGACTTGCCGGCGCCGGTCGGCATCACGCTGATCACCGGCGTCCCGCTGAAGATATCGGCGATCACCTCGGCCTGACCGGGGCGCAGCTCGGCATGACCGAACCGGGCGAGCGCCCGCGACAGGATCTCCGCGCCCTGGCCGCCGCCGGCGGCGGTGCCCTCGGAGGCGTGGGTGGGACCCGGCAACATCGCGGGCACCATACATCACCTGTACGACATCGCAGATCCCGAGAATTCGGCCGGTTTTCGGCCGCCCGCGGTTATTTGCAGGTCGCGACGGTCAGGGTCGGGACGACCCAGAACACGATCTTCTTGCCGGGGCTACGCGGCTGCTCGACGTGAACGGCGAGCGCCTTGGGTGCCGTGCAGGCGTCGATCGTCAGCTCCGTGCGCGGACTGGCCGGGCTGAGGGTATGCACGTCGCCGGTCTCGGTCACGAAGCCGAGGGGATCCGCGCTGACCATCTCGATCGCGAGCGTCGCGCGCCAGCCCTCCGGGACGGTCTTGAAGCCGATCATCGGGATGACCGCGTCGCCGTTTGCATCGAGCAGCGCCTCGACCCAGAACCGGCTGCCGATGCGATCGACCTTGATCGTCGACGCGACCACCGGGTTGATCGGGAGGTTCTGCGCCACTGGCATCAGCTCGCCGACGGTCGGTAGAGGGTTCGCGATCGCGACGGTGACCGGACCGTGCGCGTAGCCACGCCAGTAGTGGACGGCGCCCCACGTGCACCCGAGCAGCGCGACCACGCCGGTCGCCATGCGAAGCCGGAGCGGCACGCGGCGCCAGTGCGCAGCTGCGGTCACGAGGCCGGCGCGGAGCTCGCGGATCGCGCCGCGGATCGTGAACAGCTCGCTGCCGGCCGCGGGATCGTCGATCTCGAGCAGCGCCCGCTCGGCGCGCAGCTTCCGCGCGACCAGGCCGATCGCGGTCACCACGACCGCACCGCCGCACAGCAGCCACGCGGCTCCGGCGGACCTGCCGAACGCGACGAACGTCAGGGCTGTCGCGACCGCTCCCACCGGCAGCGCCAGCGTCGCGATCACCGGCCGGCGCAGCGCCTTGCGGGTCATCGCGATCGCGCCGATCGTGCTCGCGAGGCCGATCAGGGCGAGCGCCTTGGCGTGGATCGCGAGCGCGACCTCGAAGTCCGACATCACCGGCCACGTGTGGGTCCGGAGGATCCGGGCGGCCCACAGCGCCGTCGCCGGGACGATCACTCCCGCGGCGAGGATCGGCCACGCGGCCGACCTGACCTCGAGCTCGAGCCCCATGGTGCGTGCGATGTCGTCGGGGTGCTCGTGATCGAGGCGCTCGACGTCCTGGTCGAGGTCGCCCGACGGCAGCACGTACCTCGACATCGCGACCGCGAAGCGATGCTCGACGCGTGCGCGGCTGATCGCCCACGCGACCAGGCCGATGATCCAGCTGCCCGACAGCAACGTCGACAGCGGTGCCGGCTGGATGCCCGGCATCACGCTCGCGAGCCGGCCGGCCAGGCTCGGCGAAGACGCGGCCGCGATCAACGCGATGCCACCGAGCGTGATCGCCATGCTCGCCGCGATCCGTGCGGATCGTGCGACGACGACGCGGCGGACCGCGTGCGGCATGGTGACGAGCTCGTCGCGTCGCCGGCGCAGCAACTCCTGGCGCTTCGCGGCCGCTCCCTCGGTACGGTCCCTGAAGATCTCGCTGCTCACGTCGGCTCCTCGGTAGGTGGAAGCGTCAAGCGTAACGTGGCGATCGGGCCACGCCAGCACAACCTTCGCGGGCCGCTAGTTATTTGCGAGATCGAGTCCGAAGTACGCCGCGAGCGAGGCATACACGTCGGGCAACGCCTCGCGGAGCTGCGTCGGCTTCTCGAAGAATGCTTCGGCCGCGACGGCGAAGTACTCGGCCTCGTTCGTGATCGCGTAGTCCCGGAGCAGGCTGGGCTCGCCGCGTGTCGCTCGCGCCTTGTGCGCGAGGAACGCCGCCTCGAAGGCCTTGCCCCACCGGCGCAACTCTGGACGATCCATCGGTGGGGTGCCGTCCGCGCGGCCATCGAGCATGTCGATCTGGTGGGCGAGCTCGTGGATCACCGTGTTGCGGCCGTCCTCGGCGTTGATGGCCCCACGCAGCGCATTATCCCACGACAGGATCACGGTGCCGATCTGGGTCGCCTGGCCCACGATCGCGGTCGGCCCGACCGGTCCGAGCGGGAACGTGAACACCCCGACCGGCTGCGGCGGCAAGACCACGGTGCTCGGGTACACCAGGATCGTCTCGACGCGCGCGAACAGGTCGTGATCGCGGCCGAGCAACATCTGGCAGCCGGTGCCCGCGATCGTGACGCGGATCTCGTCGTCGAGCTCGAGCCCGCCACAGCCCTCCCAGTGCTTCTCCGCGACGAACACCTGGACGAGGTCGCGCAGGCGTTGCTGCGATTCGGCCGCGAGCCGGGGATAGATCGCCACGTCGTGCTCGAGGATCTCGATCCACGCGGCCGGGAACGGGGTCTCGAGTAGATGCTTGCGGCGCCGCTCGGTCAGCCAGTGGAACATCTAGGTCCGCCGCAGCAGCAGCGACGCGAGCGAGTAGCCCGCACCGAACGACGACATCACGCCGAGCGTGCCGGCCGGCAGGTCGCTGTTGTACAGCGAGAACGCGATCAGCGAGCCGGCCGAGGCGGTGTTGCCATACTCGTCGAGGATGATCGGCGCGAGCTGCTTCGAGGCCGGCTTGCCGAGCACGTACTCCGCGACCAGCTCGTTGAGCTTCTGGTTCGCCTGGTGCAGCCAGTAGCGCCCGATCTTGTCGGGCGTGAGGTCGTGTGCGGCGAGGTGCTCGGTGATGAACTTCGCGGCGAGCGGCACGACATCCTTGAACACCCGCCGGCCGTGCTGATGGAACAGCTTGTCGATCTCGAACTGGGTCGAAGGATCGCAACGGTTGAGGTAGCCGGCGTTGTTGCGGATGTTGTTCGACCACTTCGACATCATCCGCGACGACAGGATCTCCCACGAGCCCGGCCGCGCGCGCTCGACCGGCTCGACCACGAACGCGACCGAGGCATCGCCGAAGATGAAGTGGCTGTCGCGCTCGCGCCAGTTCATGTGCGGCGTCGTGAGCTCGGGGACGACGACCAGCGCGCAATGCGCGGCGCCGGACTGGATCGCCTGCTGCGCCATGATCGTCGCGCCGGTCGCGGCCGAGCAACCGATCGAGAGGTCGTAGCCGTAGCCGCGCGCGCCGACCGCATCCTGGACCTCGATCGCGATCGCCGGATACAGCCGCTGCAGGTTCGTGCACCCGAGCACGACGAGATCGATCTCCTCGCCGGCACGGCCGGCGCTCGCGAGCGCCTTGACCGCGGCGTTCTTCGCGTACTCGGCCTGGATGCTGATCTGGCTCTCTGGACGATCCGGGATGTTCGGGCACATCCGCTCGGGATCGAGCAAGCCGGTCTTGTCCTCGACGTAGCGGGTCTTGATGCCGGACGCCTTGACGATGAACTCGCTGCCGGAGTCCTTGAGCGCCTGGCGCGTGCCGGCCGCGATCTCGTCGGCGTACTTGAGGTTCTCGCGACGCACGAACTCGTTGAACGCGACGACCAGCTCGTCGTTGTGGAGGACGGTGTCTGGGTGCCAGACACCATGGCCTGAGATCGCGATTCCGGTGGTCGTCATCCGTGACACGGCGGGTACCTTATACGCGCGGCGGCGAGTGGACTAGACATAACCAGACCGAGCTGTCCAGCTCGGAAATGGCTAAGGGCCTTTACGGACTTCGTTCTCGACCTCGTGCAAGGCCGTGCGCAAGAACGTTGAACCAGGGTCGGTGCCGATCGCCATCTTGAGCTGCAGCATCGCGCCACGGAGATCGCCCCGCTTGAGGCACAGCTCGGCCTTGCGGTAGTAGGTCAGCGCCTTGCTCGACATCGCGCCGGCCACCCCCGTGGTGACCGGTGGCGTTCCAGAGGGCGTCGCCGGCACCGCGTTGCCCTGAGCCGGCGCGCTGTCGTCGGGATCGAGGCGTGGCATCCGCTGCGTCGTCATCGCATGGCTGCGAAAGCTCTGATACGCGTTGGCGATGATCGCATACGCGCTGGTGACCAGCTCGAGGTCGTCGGGATCGAGGCCGGTGCGGTGCAGGTCGGGATGCGCCATGCGCGCGATCTTGTGGAACGCCTCCTGCGCCGCGTCCAGGCCGGCATCGGGCTCGATCTCGAGCAGCTGGTGCGGCGGCGTCTTCTTCATGCCCGTGATCCGGCGGGCCCACAAGAGGACGTCCGAGCGCGAGCTCATGCGCGGTCACCCTCCGCCGGAGCGCCGATCACGTGGAGCGACGCCTCCTGGCGCTGCCCGGAGTCAGCATCCGCGGCCTTGACGTGGAGGATGCCGTCGGCGTCGACCCGGAACGAGACCTCGATCTTGAGATCGCCGCGCGGCTTCGCGGGGAGCTCCTCGAGCACGAGCTTGCCGAGCGGCTCGTTCTCGGAGTAGCGCCGAGATTCGCCGCGGCAACAGTCGATCTCGACCCGGGTCTGGTTGTCGCGCGCCGTCGTGAACACGCGCGAGCGCTCGATCGGGATCGGCGAGTTCTTGTCGAGCAGGCGCTCGGCGTAACCGCCCGCCGTCTGGATCGCGAGCGTCGACGGGTTGACGTCGAGCAGCACCGGCCGGACGAGCGCGGTCGGCGGCTTCGCGCCGCCGTACACCAGCGGCGAATGCGCCTGCGTGAGCACCGCGTCGCGCGCGCCCATGCCGGTGCCGGCGATGATCGCGCCGGACAACGAGCCCGCCTGGATCGCCGCGCCCTGCGCGACGACCTCGTCCGGGTTGATCGAGATGTTCGGCTCGCGGCGGAACAGCTCCGCGAGGCGCGTGCGCACCACCGGGATCCGGGTCGAACCGCCGACGCACAAGATGTCGCTGATCGCGGTCGCCGAGAGCCCGGCCTGCGCGATCACCTGCTTGGTCACCTCGAGCGTGCGGTTGATGTAGCCGCCGATCAGCTCCTGGAACTGCTGGCGGCTCAGCGAGAACGGCAACGAGCCGACCTCGCCGTTCGGAAGATCGATGCCGTCGATCTCGCCCTCGGCGGCGTCGTTGTCGCTGAGGTGACACTTGATCGCCTCGGCGCCCATCATCAGCTTCATCATCAGCACCGGCGACTGGCGCGGATCGAAGTTGAGATGGCGGCTGCACTCGGCCGCGAGCACCTCGGCGAGCGCGCGGTCGAGGTCGTCTCCACCGAGGAAGAAGTCGCCATCGGAGGCGAGCACCTCGAAGATCTCGTCGTGGATGCGCAGGACCGAGACGTCGAACGTGCCGCCACCGAAGTCGAACACGCAGATCAGCCGGTCCTGGCTGCGGCCGAAGCCGTACGCGAGCGCGGCCGCGGTCGGCTCGTTGATCAAGCGCGTGACGTTGAGCCCGGCGAGCCGGCCGGCCTCCTTGGTCGCGCTCCGCTGCGCATCCGTGAAGTTCGCAGGGACGGTGATCACCGCGTCGCTGATCGCGGTGCCGAGCTGCCGTTCGGCGCAGCGCTTGAGGTACAGCAGCACGTGCGACGAGATCTCCGGCATCGTCATCCGGCGATCGCGGACCGTGACGATCGGCTGCTGGTTCGGACCTTCGGTGACCTTGTAGCGGACCCCGGTGAGCGCGAGCTGGACGAGCGGCGCCCGGATGTTCTGGCCGATGAACCGCTTCGCGGAGTGGATCACGTTCGTGGGCTCGGTCAGCCGGTAGCGCTTGGCGTCGGCGCCGACCACGACGCCGCCCGAGCCGGGGAACGCCACGATCGAGGGGTGGACGCGTTCCGCACGCGAGCCGAGGATGAACTCGACCCCGGTCGGCGTGGCGACCGCGGCGCACGAGTTCGTGGTCCCCAGGTCGATACCCAGCGCGATCGCCATACGCGGCAACGGTATCGCAATCCGCGATCGCGATCGAACTTGCGGGCGACATACGGCGCCTGGCGGCTGACCTTTCCCTGGCGCCAGATCCGGTCACACTCACCACGCATGCGCCTGCCCTGGACGATCGTGGTCGCGCTCGCCGGCTGCGGCTCGGCGGCCGGGACACCGCAACCGTACGTGGCCGTCGCCGGGACCGGCTCCGGTGCGGTGGTCGACGAGCTCGTCGTCGCGGTGTCCGGACTGCGTAGCGACCAGGGCACGGTGCGTTGCTACCTGTTCGACGACGGCACCGGCTTCCCGGACTCGAAGGACCACGTGATCGCGGCGGCGGTCGCGCTACCCGCCGCGCGCGCTGGCACGTGCAGGTTCCGCGGCGTCCGCCGCGATCGCGACTACGCGATCGTCCTGCTTCACGACGAGAACAACGATAACGTGTTCCAGAAGAACCTGTTCGGGATCCCGCAGGAGGGCTACGGGTTCTCCAACAACGCGAAGCCGCGGTTCTCGGCCCCGTCGTTCGACGCGTGCAAGTTCCACTTCACGTCGGGCACGCGCGACCTCGCGATCGCGATGCAGTACTGAACCGCGCCTCGGCGCGCGCCGTCACGTCACAGCGGGTGGACACCGTTGCACGCCGTCGGGTCGGTCCAGCGATCGACCCACGCGCCGTTCGAGCACTGGTACCAGAGGCGGTCGAACTTGCTCTCCACGCACGCGTTGGCGGGCATCTCCTTCTTCAGCGTGCCCGAGTAGCACTGCGCGCCGGTGTTCGACCCACCGTAGGCCGCGAGCACGTCCTTCGCGTAGGAGATCCGCGACGCCTGCTGGCAGTTGCCGCAGATCTCGTACTTGTCCTCGAACGCGATCGTCGCGCTGGTGACGCTGGTCGCGGCGCGCAGCGAGCTATAGCCGTAGCCGTAGGTCGTGAGCTCGTACCAGATGAACTCCAGCTGCGTGTTGAGCGACCAGGCGCTCAGCCCATGGACGCTCGCGAAGTGCACGACACTATCGGTGCCGTGGTCCCAGCGGCCTCCGACCGACCACTGGGCGATGCCGCGACCGGGGCCGCCGCCGTATTGCTTCGCGGTCGCGATCACGTTCGATTCCTGGATCAGGTTGCCGACGATGCCGGCGGCCTGCGCCTTGGTCAGGCCCTTGGCGACGAAGAAGTTGAACGCGCTTTGCTCGGAGCTCGACAGGGCTTGCTCCGACATGCTGGTGTCTTCATCGCCTGAACTATCGTCGGCGCAGGAGATCGCCAGCGACGCGAACGCCGCGAGGAGGAGAACGTGGATCAGTTTCATGCCGTCGCGCCTATCAAGTGTCGTGCCGCGCGTGACCTCGCGAAATCACATGGCGACCACGGGGCTCGGCGCGCGGACGACTGGTTGCAGTGCGAACGGTCGATCCCGACTACATGTCGGCTACGCGGGCGCGCGAGCGGCCGCGACCGCGTAGTGCACGGCCGCGGTGAGGCCAAGTGCCGCGGTCGCGATCGCCGCCGGCCACACGCGCGCGGGTGCGGCGACCGCGATCGTCAGCGCCACGAACTGGGCGATCGTCGCGAGCTTCCCGAGCCAATCGGCGTGGAGCGCGGGCCGGAGGCGGCGGGTCGCGAGGTAGATGGCGAGCAGCGGGACGAGCACGAGCTCGCGCGCCCCGATCAACGCGACGATCGCGACCGAGCGGGTGTGGATCGCGATCGCGGCGAGCACGACCGCGACGAAGATCTTGTCCGCGAGCGGATCTAGCCAGCCGCCGATGTCGGGCTCGCGCTTGCCGCGGCGCTGCAGCCAGCGCGCGAGGTTACCGTCGACCGCGTCGCTGACCGCCGCCGCCGCGATCAGCGCGACGACGACCGCCGGGCGGCCGTACGCGACCGCGACCGCGACCGCGAGCGGGATCCGGAGCAGCGTGACGATGTGCGCGGGCCACATGATCGAAAGCTAGCGCCATGTCCGGCCGAAGGCCGGCTGCGGCCGTCCGAGGAGCGGACCGCTCGGACGACCCGGCGCGCGATTTCAAGGGGTTCGCCATGGCATCGATGGCTATCGATGATGCTGTGGAGTTGCTGCGTGCCCGGATATAGTTTGTCCATGCGTGCGGTATGGCTCGAGGTGCCTGCATCGTTTCTCGACGAACGGCGCCGCCTCGGCCACGACAAGAAGGACGAGCTCTGGGACGGGGAGTTGCACATGGTCCCGCCACCGACCTCACGACACGTTCGGGTCGCATTTCGCCTGATGGTTGCCCTCGAGCCGATGGCTTTGAAGCGTGGACTCGAAGTGTTTCCCGAGCCCGGTGGCCTGTACGGACCGGGGCAGGACTGGCGGGTTCCAGATGGCATGCTCGTGCGGCCCGAACAAGTTACAGACCGAGGAGTGGATTGCGCCGAGCTGGTGATCGAGGTGCTGTCGCCCCACGACGAGTCGCGGAACAAGCTGCCGTTCTACGCTCGCATCGGCGTGACCGAGGTCTGGCTGATCGAGCCGGCAACGCGCGCGATCGAGGTCCTCACGCTGACTGCCGGCTCGTATCGCGCGGTCGCTGTCTCCGGCGGCGGGCTCGTATCGCCGCTGCTCGGCATCCGGCTCGAGGTCGTCGCTGGACCCAAGCTCCGGCTGTACGACGGCGAAGCCTTCACCGAGATCTAGCCTGTCCCTGCGTGGCCGTGGCCGTGGCCGTGGCCGTGATCGTGATCGGCCCCGTGATCATGGCCGTGCACGTGACCGGGAACGCTACCGTGATCGTGATCGCCCCCGTTGACGATCAGG
>JBDTEH010000139.1:0-6309 GCA_039922635.1 Kofleriaceae bacterium
CACACCCGCGTCGCGCCACCGCACCGCCGCGACCACACCCGCGTCGCGACCGCTCGCGACGACGCCGCCATCGCCGGTGCCCGGCACCACGAACGTGACCGCGGCTGCCGCGTCGCGTGGACCTGGCGCGACCGCCCCGCCTCCATCAGAGCGCTCGAGCGCGAGGTTCGCCGCGTCGGCAGGTCCAGCACCGCGGTGCCCGAGCCAGGTCACGCCCGCGACCGTGCCGCCGGCGACGATCGCGAGGCCGAGCCCCACGAACCCGAGCATCCGGCGCCGCGCCGTGCTGCGGCCTCCTTCGGTGACCTCGGTGACGAGCGCGGTCACCGCGGGATCGTCCGGCGCCAGCGCGCTCGCGCGATCCGCGATCGCGAGCGCGCGCGGCAGCTTGGCCTCCGCGATCGCCCGCTTGCCCGCCGCGATCAACGCCGCCACCACGCCCGGCGTCTTCGCGGCGACGAACGCCGGCGGATCCGCGAAGTACGCGCGGAGCTCGTCGGCCGGCTCGCCGAGCCCACCGCTCGCGGCGATCGCGCGCAGTTCCGCCGCGACCTCCTTCGCGTTCGCCGGGCGATCGGCGGGCTCCATCGCCATCAAGCGATCGATCACGTGCGACAGGTCCGGCCCGACCTCGGCGCGCTTCTTGACCGCGGCGACTCGCGTGCCGGTGGCGATCTGCGCCATCACCTTCGCCGGCGAGCCCGCGTACGGCAACGTGCCGGTCGCGAGCTGGTACAGGGTCGCGCCGAGCGAGTACAGATCACTCCGCGCGGTCGCGACGTCACCCGAGGCCTGCTCGGGGCTCATGTATGCCGGGGTGCCGAGCAGCGCGCCGGTCTTGGTCACGAGCGAGTCCTCGGTCTCGAGCCGCGCGACGCCGAAATCGGCGAGCAACACGCGGCCGCCCGGCGCGACCAGCACGTTCGCCGGCTTGAGATCGCGATGGATGATGCCGGCCGCGTGCGCCGCGACGAGCGCGTCCGCGAGCACCGCACCCACGCACGCGACGACCTCCGCGAACATCGGCCCGCGCTGCTCGATCTCGCCGAGCAGCGTCGTCCCGCGCACGAGCTCCATGACGATGAACGGCGGATCGACCGAGTCCTCGTCGCCGCCGACGTCGTAGATCCGCAGGATGTTCGCGTGCTCGAGCGCGGCGGCCGCGCGCGCCTCGCGATGAAACCGCCGCACGATCTCGGGCCGCCGCGCGAGGTGCGGGAACAACACCTTGATCGCGACGTCGCGGCGGAGCTCCCTGTCCTGCGCGCGATAGACGGTCGCCATGCCGCCCTCGCCGACGTCCTCGCCGAGCTCGTAGCGAGGGGTCACGCCATTGTGGGAGAGCGTGTCGCCGGTGTGGACCGCGCGCTTCTTCTTCGTGCGCGCGTCGGCGGCGTCGGGGACGGCGGGAGCAGCGGTATCGGCGAGCGGATCGGTGTCGTGCGGATCCGAACCGGCCAAGCAGCTAGCCCGTGAACTTGACGTGGCCGGTCTGGCCCGCGGCCTTCGCCGCCTTCATCGCCTTGCCGAGCCGGCGGCCGAGCTCGTCGGCGCCGCCGTTGAGGGTCAGCCCCTCGGTGTTGGTGATCGCGAGCACGAGCGCGAGCGCCTTCGCGTCGCCGGGCAAGGTCGCCCGGTGCGCATCGAACGCGGTCTCGGCATCGTGCACGAACGGCTCGCAGTGCTCGGGCGTCAGCACCGCGATGAAGTCGGAGCCGCCGATGTGACCGACGAACGCGCCGCCGCCGGAGGCCTTGCGCGCCGCATCGAGCAGCCACTGGCCGAGGTTGCGGACCGTGTCCTCGGAGCGCCCGATGCCGATCGAGTCGGCGTAGGCGTCCCAGCTGAGGATATCGACGTGCACGACCGAGGTCGGCTTGCCGCTCTTCAACGCGCCCTCGATCTCCTCGTCGATCGCGCGCGAGCCGGGCAGGTTCGTGGTCGGGTTGCGATCGCGCTCGCGGCGCGCCGCGCGGATCAACGCCTTGCAGCGCGCGCCGAACTCGCGCAGGTCGAACGGCTTGGGCATGTACGCGTCGGCGCCGGCCTCGAGCCCGGTGACCTCGTTGTCGACGCCGGCGAGCGCCGTCAGCATCAGGATCGGCGTGCGCGACCACATGACGTCGGCCTTGAGCCGGCGCGCGACCTCGTGGCCGTCGATGCGCGGCATCATCACGTCCAGGACCAACAAGTCCGGGTCGTGCGCCTTCACCAGCTTCAGTGCCTCGTCGCCGTCCCGCGCCCGCAGGCACAAGAAGCCGGCGTCACCGAGCGCCATGTTGACCATGTGCGCGATGGCGTCGTCGTCTTCGGCGATCACGATCTTTTTGAGGAGCATCGGATCGCCCTGTTGATACCACATGGTAAGCCTGATTTCGTGTTCGATCCCCTATTCGGGACCGCCGTCGAGACGACGACGCTCGATAACGGGCTCGCGGTCACCACGGTCCCCCTGCCCCACCTGCACACGGCGGTTTGCGCGCTGTTCGTGAAGGTCGGATCACGGTTCGAGACCCCAGAGGACAACGGGCTGTCCCACTTCACCGAGCACATGCTGTTCCGCGGCACCGAGCGCTACCCCACCTCGCTCGCGCTCAACACCGCGGTCGAGCAGCTCGGGTCGCAGCTCCACGCCGAGACCGGCCGCGATTACAGCCTGTACCAGCTCGCGCTGGAGCCCGAGCTCGCCGGCGACGCGATCGACGTGCTCGGCGAGCTGCTCGCGCGACCGCGGTTCGACGATATCGAGCTCGAGCGCCGGCTGATCCTCGAGGAGATCAACGAGGACTACGACGAGGACGGCGTCGAGATCAACGTCGACGACATCGCGCGCGGCCTGGTGTTCGGCGCGCATCCCCTGGGCCAGCGGATCATCGGTCCACGCAGCAACGTCGAGCGGTTCTCGCTCGCCGATGTGCGCCGCCACCACGCCGCGTACTTCGGCGCCCGCAACGCGAACCTGTGCGTCGCCGGGCCGGTCAGCCACCAGGCGGTGGTCGCGCAGGCCCAGCGCGCCCTCGCGGCGATGCCCGCCGGCCACCGCGCCGAGGTCCCGGCCGCCCCGGGGCTGCACGGCGGTCCCAAGCTCGAGTACGTCAAGGACGCGTCGTCGCAGACCGCGCTGTCGGTCGTGTTCCGCGCGATCCCCGAGCTCGATCCCGCGTATATCTCGCTGGTCGCGTTGCAGCGCATCCTCGACGACGGCATGTCGACGCGGTTGCACTACACGCTCGCCGATCAGAAGGGCCTGGCGTACTCCGTCCACGCCGCGATCGAGCCGCTCGCCGATACCGCGCTGTTCGAGATCTCGAGCGCGACGGCCCACGCGAAGGTCTGCGAGCTGGTCAGGGAGCTGTTCGTGCTGCTCGACGGCTTGCGCGCCGGGCAGATCACCGAGGACGAGCTCGCGAAGGCGCGGGTGCGCTACCGCTACGAGACGCTCGCCGCGATCGACGACGCGTCCGCGATGTGTGGCTGGTTCGGCGGCACCGCGCTGTACTACGAGCCGCCGTCGCTGTCGCAGCGGCTCGAGCAGATGGCGGCGGTCAAGCTCGCGGATCTGCAGCGGGTCGCCGAGCAGGTGCTCGATCCCGCGCACCTCGCGATCGCCGCCGTCGGCTCGCTGTCGCGCGCGCGGCTCGGCGAGCTACGCAGCGTGATCAACGACTGGACCTGACAGGTCGGCCCGACGCTCAGTTGCGATAGCCGCCGCGGCCACCACCGCCACCGCTGCTGCGACCGCCACCGCCGCCACCGCCGCCGCTGCTACCCCGGTGCCCCCCACGACCGCCACCGCCACCGCCGCGTGGGCCCCGGCCGCCGCCGCCGCCACCTTCTTCGCGCCGCTCGTTGCGCGCGCGCTGCTGCGGCGAGACCGAGGGCGGCACGACGTTCATCGGCACGCTCGACTGGTACGGATGACCGTCGACGACCGGGATATCCTGACGAGTCAGCTTCACGATGCTGCGCCAGTCCGCGCGCTCGTCGGTCTCGACGAACGTCATCGCCATGCCGGAGGCGCCGGCGCGCGCCGTGCGGCCGATCCGGTGGACGTAGGTCTCCGCGACCTCGGGGACATCGAAGTTGACGACGTGGGTGACGTCGTCGATGTCGATGCCGCGCGCGGCGATGTCGGTCGCGACGAGCACGCGGATCTTGCCGGCCTTGAAGTTCGCGAGCGCGCGCTCGCGGGCGTTCTGCGACTTGTTGCCGTGGATCGCGTCGGCGCCGATGTGCGCCTTCTCGAGGTGCTCGGCGATGCGATTCGCCCCGTGCTTGGTGCGCGAGAACACCAGCACGCGCTTCATCGCGGTGTCGCGGAGGACCTCGACGAGCAGTGCACGCTTGTCGGCCTTCTCGACCATGAACACTTCTTGATCGACCTTCTCGGCGGTCGTCGAGGGCGGCGTCACCGCGACGGTCTCGGGCTGGTGAAGCAGCCGATCCGCGAGCTCCTGGGCCTCGCGCGGCATCGTCGCCGAGAAGAACAGGGTCTGGCGCCGCGACGGCAACAGGCCGATCACGCGCTTGACGTCGTGGATGAAGCCCATGTCGAGCATGCGATCCGCCTCGTCGAGCACGAACACCTCGAGCGCGCGCAGATCGAGGAGCCCCTGCCCCGCGAGGTCGAGCAAGCGCCCGGGCGTCGCGACCAGGATATCGATGCCCTCGCGCAGCGCGCGCTTCTGCGCATCCATGCCGACGCCGCCGAAGATCACGGTGTGGCGCAGCGGCAGGTGCTTGCCGTAGGTCCGGAAGCTCTCGCCGATCTGCGCCGCGAGCTCGCGGGTCGGCGTCAGCACGAGGCAACGCGTGTGGCGGTGGCCCCTACCGGGCCCGGCTTCATTCCGACCCGAGGCGGTTGCGAGACGTTGCAAGATCGGCAGCGCGAACGCCGCCGTCTTGCCCGTACCAGTCTGGGCCAGGCCCAGCAGATCACGCCCCGCCAGCACGTGCGGAATCGCCATCGCCTGGATCGGCGTCGGCGTCACGTACCCCTCCGCCGCCACCGCTTGCGCGATCGGCGCGATCAAACCCAGCTCCGAAAACTGCATCGGGGGGCTTTAGCACCCCCCGAGCCGTCGGTAAACGTTGTTTCTCGACTTCGCGACTACTTGGCGAGCTCGCGATCGACGGTCTGCTTGACCTTGACGTCGAAACCGTCGCCAGCCTCCTTCTCGTGGGCCTTGAGGAACTCCGTGCGCTGCTTCGCGATCTGGGCCAGCTCGGCCTGTGCCGTGGCGCGCTGGGCGGCGCGCGTCGTGATCTCGGCCTTGATCTCGTCGTTCGACTTGTCCTTGAGGTCCGCCGGCAGCATGTTCTTGTCGAGCGACTCGACCGCGACCGTGCCGCCTGCGACGCCGCCGACGACGTCCTCCTTGGCGCGGCCCATGCCCTTCTTCGCGGGCGCCTTCGCGTAGTAGTCGGCACGATCCGCCGCGATCGCCGCCGGCGCCGCGGCCTGGACCGCCATCTTGCCCTCGTAGGCGCCGCGGGTCGCCGCGTCGCCGTAGATCACCGCGGTCGCATCGATCGAGCGCGACAGCTCTGCCATCTTCTGGTCGTACGGCGTCGCGATCTGCTGGACGCCGCCGTTCTGCTGGATCGTCGAGAACTCGCCGGTACCGATCGAGGCGATCTGCTTCCAGGCCTCCGCCGTGTCGCTCGCGGTGCCGCAGCGGATCGTGTTGATCATGATGCCCTGGGTCGCCGCGTCGCGTGCGCTGACCTCGAAGCGCGGCACTTCCCCGCGGCTCGCCGGCGGCGCATCTCCGACCAGGAAGATCATCTTCTTCGCACCATCGCGCCACGCCATCTTGTGGACCGCGTCGTCGAGCGCCGCGTCGACATCCTCCGGCACGTCGCCGCCGCCCTCGGCGGTGTAGCTCGACAGCTCCGCGAACACCCCATCGACATCGCTCGTCAGCGGGAAGTCCTTCGTCACGTAGACGTCGCCCAGATCCTTGTACGCGACCAGGCCGATATGGACGTCGGCGTTCTTGTCGACCTCGCGGATGTGCGACGCGATCGACCACACCGTGCGCTTCGCCCCATCGAGCAGGCCGCCCATCGAGCCCGTCGTGTCGACCGCGAACACGACATCGATGCGATGGCTATCGGCGACCGGATCCGGCTTGGGGCCGGTCAACGAGCCCGAGGCCCACGGCTTCATCCACAGGGCGAGGGCGATCGTGGCGACGGCGGTGGTGGCGATTCCGAACGTGGCGATGCGCTGGCGGTCGATCATGGTGACCCGTACCGACGCACCAGCTCGCCGGACGATCTATCGCCAACTAGCTGAAACGTCGA
>JBDTEH010000140.1:0-10486 GCA_039922635.1 Kofleriaceae bacterium
AGCTGCTGGCCAACGACTACATTCGCTACGACGACCTCCCGCTCAAGACCGAAGATGGACGCGAGGTCTCGGTCGAGTTCATCAGCAACACCTACCTCATCGAAGACAAGAAGGTGATCCAGTGCAACGTCCGAGACATCACGGTGCGCAAGCGGGCCGAGGACGAGCTGCGGATGCGCGAGCGCGCCATCGAGGCCGTCTCGCAAGGCATCACCATCACCGACGCCAGCAAGCCCGATCATCCGATCGTGTACGCGAGTCCGAGCTTCTGTCGCCTGACCGGCTACGAGCGCGACGAGGTCCTCGGCCGGAACTGCCGGTTCTTGCAGGGCCCGGGCACCGACCCGGTCCCCCTCACAGAGTTGCGCAATGCGATTGCGGCCGGACAACCCTGCACGGTCGAGCTGCTCAACTTCCGCAAGGGTGGAACCCCGTTCTGGAACAACGTAGCGATCTCGCCCGTCAAGGACCGCGATGGCCGCGTGATCAGCTTCGTGGGCGTTCAAACCGACGTGACGGCGCGGCGACAGCTCGAGGCTCAGTATCTTCAGGCGCAGAAGATGGAGGCGGTCGGGCGACTGGCGGGTGGCGTCGCGCACGACTTCAACAACGTCCTGTCGGTGATCTTGAGCTACGCGGAGATGATCGGCGAAGACCTCGAGCCGGACGAGCCGCTCCATGCCGATATCGAGGAGATTCGCACCGCGGCGCTACGCGCGACCGACCTCACCAGGCAGCTCCTGGCGTTCAGCAGGCAGCAAGTGCTCCAGACCAGGGTGCTGAACCTGAACCAGGTCGTCGCCGGCATGGAGAAGATGCTGCGGCGCCTCCTCGGCGCCGACATCGAGGTGACGATCCTCCCGGCCGCCGAGCTCTGGAACGTCAAATCCGACCCCGGCCAGGTCGAGCAGATCCTGATGAACCTCGCCGTCAACGCGCGGGACGCGATGGTCCGGGGCGGCAAGTTGACCATCGAGACGGCGAACGTCGAGCTCGACGACGACTACGCCCGAGCCCACCACGAGCTCGAGGCCGGGCACTACGTCCTGCTCACGGTCACCGACACCGGAGTCGGAATGGACAAGGCGACCCTCGCACGCATCTTCGAGCCTTTCTTCACGACCAAAGACAAGGGCAAGGGGACGGGGCTTGGCCTCGCCACCGTGTTCGGGATCGTCAAGCAGAGCGGTGCGAACATCTTCGTCTACAGCGAGCCGGGCATCGGGACCGCGTTCAAGCTCTACTTTCCGAAGGCCGGCGGCAGCGTCACCGTCGAGCCACCTGTCGCAGAGCCCGAGCCAGGACCCGAGCAGGGCGGGACGATCTTGCTCGTCGAGGACGAAGATCCACTCCGGGCCCTCGCTCGAAATATCCTGCGCCGCCAGGGCTACGTCGTGCTGGAGGCGCCGAATGCCGGTGAAGCGCTGCTCATCTGCGAGCAACATGGGGGGAACATCGACCTCCTCTTGACCGACGTGGTGCTCCCACGCATGAGCGGACGGCAGCTCGCCGAGCGGCTCGCGCCCCTGCGTCCGAAGATGAAGGTGCTCTTCATGTCGGGCTATACGGACGATACGATTCTCCAGCACGGGATCATCGAGTCCGGCGTCGCGTTCCTTCAGAAGCCGTTCACTCCCACCTCGATCACGCGGAAGGTGCGCGAGGTGCTGCAACGGGCGAAGATCGCACCGTGAACGCCTCCAGCGTGCTCGTGACGTCGTGGAGCGTCTGGCATCCCGAGCGACGACCCGCAATCAGAGGTAGGCGCGGCACAGCGCGATGGTCGCGATGGTCCCGCCGCGACCAGCTTCCACGACCGTCGTCGGGCGCGGCTGTGACGCTCGTACTCGTCGAACGCCGCCTGGTCGCTGGTGGACATCCGCTTGCCGAGGACGTTCTGGATCGCGAGCTCCTTCGCTTCGATCTCGCAGGCGGCCGCACGCCGCTGGGCACCGACACCTCCGACGACGCGCGCGCTGGGAAGCTCGGGCTGGGTCACCGTCGCAGACCCTGACATGTCTCCATGGTCGACTCGATCACGAACACGCGTGCCGACCGTGACGTGCTCCACTAGCTAGACGCGTCGTCGCCGTGCTCGAACACGATGCCGCCCGCGACCGCCGGGTTGCTCGTCGATCGTCCAGGGATCGACCACGAGCTCCGGATCACGTAGCGCGGGTGAATTCGTTCACGTCGCGCTTCCACCTCGGCCCGACGATCGCGGCGAGATCGTCGGCGAGGTGTTGCTCGTCGGTCCGGTCGGGCGCCGAGACCTTGGTCAGCTTGCGCGCGTGCGGCGACTGCATCACGGCCGCGACGCCCGGCGGCTCGGGCGTGTCGCGGCGGTCTTCCCAGTCGATCGAGGTCACGAAGCGCAGCAGCGGCTCGTCGGCGATCCGGTGCCAGGTCTGTGTGCTTTGCGCGTAACCGCACTCGAGTGTGACGGGCAAGCCGCGGTCGAGGTCGTAGCTGACCTCACTGATCGCGCCAAGGTCGCGCACGCCGCGGAACAGCTTCACGCGCTTCTTCTCGACGTCCGTCAACTTCCCGGCGGTCTCGCGACACCCGAGCACGATTCGCTCGCCGCGCGGATGACCGCGCTCGAGCAGCCAGTCGGCGTAGACGAGGCGCGGCCCGTCGTTGGCCCAGTCGGCGTCGATCGCGTCGAGGAGCGTGTCTTCAAAGTGGTCGCGCGCGGCCTCGAGCGTGGTCAGGATGGTGGCGATCGCGCCGAGCTGTTTCACCATCGCCGCATCGGGCGCGGCGATCGTCGGAGGCCTCAGCGCGAAGTCCTTGACGTACTTGCGCGCCTGGCTGTGATGGTCGAAGTAGGTGCCGCTGAAGTCGCCGTATTCGCGGCGCAGGAGCGGCACGGTGCGCACGTCACCGGTGCGCCCGATGATCTGGAGCAATGACTTCCAGTACTGCGCTCGCTCGGGACTGATGCCGTAGAACGGCGTGATCTCGGTCAGCCGCAGCGCGATGCGCGGGTCATCGGGGAGTGACGCGAGGTCGAGGATGTGGCGCTCGGCGGCCGCGGTGCCACCGGCGTTGACGCCGTGGAGCAAGAGCGGCAGGTTCAGCATCGGATCGTCGGCGAACGCGGCGAGCCACGCGGTGTGCGCTGCCTTCGGCTCGAGCGGCAACACCTGATCGTGGGCCGGCAAGAGGCGCGAGGCACGGTCGAGCAGATCGGCGAGCGCCGGCGCTTTGGAGGCGCGCCACGCGATGAGCATGGCGTCGATCGCGGCGGGGACCCGGCCCGCGCCGAGATGCGCGATGGCCTGCGCGAGCGGCGGGCCTCCGACCGCCGGTCCGGCCGCGGACGGGACCGGCACTGCACGGTTCGCCGAGGGCATGGTGATCGGCAGCTTCGCCGCGAGCTTGCCGAGCGCGGCGACGGCCTTGGGATCGACCGCGCCAGGCGAGACGGCGCCGAGCGCCTTCTGCGCCTTGGTCAGCAGGTTGTAGAACTTGGGCCAGAACTGGGAGACGCCGCCGGTCTTCGCGCTGGCCCACGCCGAGCTGGACTTCGCCATCGGCAGCTTGAGGCGCGCGGCGATCAGAGGCAGCGCGCGGACGTCGCCGATGCGACCGAGCGCACCGATCGAGGCGCTCCAGAAGGCGTGGTTCGAGCTCGACGTCGTAGGCGGATCCTGGGACACGGTAGCGATCGCCATCGCGATGCGCGGATCGGGCGGGAAGGTCGCGAGCGTCCCGCCGACCGTCGGTAGGAAGCTCGCGGGCAGCACTCCGAGCGCCGCGAGCAGGCGCCCGGTATGCGCCGGGTCCTTGGCGCGGGCGACCGCGGTCCAGTCGGCGTCGGTGGTGATCGCCGGCGTCGTCGCGATCCGCGAGCTGATCGTGTCGACCAGCTCGGCGAGCACAGGCGCGCGCGAGCCGCGCCAGGCGACGAGCGCGGCGTCGAGGGCGGCCAGCGCGTCGGCGGCGGCGATGGCCGCGGCGATCGCGTCGAGGCTGCCCGGCGCGGCGGCGGGTAGTCCCGCGCCGGACCGTGGGCGCTCGAGCGGGGCCGCGGCGGCCTGTACCCGTGCAGGCTTCGGCGCCTTCGCTGCAGCTGGAGCGTTGGCGGCGGGCTTCGCCGGCTTCGCCTTCGTGGCGGCCCGAGCCTCGGCCGTGGCCTTCGCCGGTTTCGCCGGTTTGCCGCCGGTGGCACCGCGAAGCAGCGCGACATCGGCGTCGGTCAGCTGCCGCGGCGTCTGTAACGACATCCCGAGCGCACCGGGTTTGGCGGTGATCCCGGCGCCGGTCGAGAACGCGAGCTTGGTCTTGAGCTGCGAGACCTCGGTGATCGCGATCGTGCTCGGGGCAGCGGTCCAGCCGTTCGCGCCGAGCTCGGGGCTCTCGAGGATCGCGACGAGCCAGAGCGCTTCGTCCGGCGGCCGGACCGTCACGAGGAACAGCGCGCCGCCTCCCTCGAGCGGCGTCAACGCCTTGTGCGTGCTGGTGTAGCGGTCGGCGGGCAAGACGTCGCCGACCGCTCCTGCGCCCCCGTGCTCCTTCACCATCTTCTCGAACACCGCCTTCGCGACGATCGCCATCACGCTGCTCATAACGAGCCAGCATGGCACTGAGACACGGGCCGTAGCAATCGCCCCACCAACCGCGCGCGTGCTCGTGCGCTACCCGATCTGCCACTGCGCCCAGAAGTACTCGACCGCTTCGCCGGGTAAGGTCGCCGCACTCGCACGTACCCGGCTGCGACCTGCGATGGCGCAGGGTCGAGAGGTGTCACGGCGTGTTGTTAGCGTCGACGGGCAGCGGCGCTCCTGGCCGCGTAGACCGAATGGATGCGTGCATCTTCGACGCTCGCCGCCGCCGCCGCCCTCGTGATCACTGCCTGTCACGCCGGTCCGACCGAACGCCAGCCCCCGTCGCCGAGGCCGACCTTCAAGCGCTCGTCGGCGTGCTCGCCGAGGGCCTCGAGATCGACGAGCCGCGGACATCGCTGCCGAGCGCCGACCGTACGAGATCGACCCTCGCCGGCATCGTCCGCGATCAGCGACGAGCTCGGCAGCTACGCCATCGTCGCGCCGCCGGCGACGTACACCGTGACGCTGTACTTCCTCGACCACACGCTCGAAGAACCCGCGGTCGTCGTCTCCACCGGTCACACGATGTACCTCAGCGACACGATGCAGAGCGAGCCCGAGCTCGCACCGGCGACGGCCGATCGATCGATTCCGGTCCCGGGTCGCACGTTCTCGGCCGCGCTCGGCGCCACTGCGGGCTCGCAAGACGACGGGGTCGGCGTGACCATCTCGAGCCATTGCGGGCTCGAGAACACCTACGTGATCGACGACGACCCGGAGGTGAACCTCCCGGCGCGCTGATGCCTTGCCGGTGACTCCCCCGGCTCCGTCACGGCATGTCGTAGACGTTCGCGCGGCCGATGAGAAAGTAGATGCGAGGGAAGTCCGTGATCGTCCGGGTCTTCGGACCGATCTGATCGCGGAGCACCACGTCGATCGGAGCGCCGTGGCTGTCGAGGTGGCTGCGATCGATCATGATGATGTGGCCGCCGCGTCGCCAGTTGCTGGCGTCGAATGCCGTGTCGTTGTCCGCGCCGAAGATGTTGCCGGTGTAGACGGGGCGACCTTCGGCCTGGCGATCTGCGATCCAGTGGAGGAGCTGCGGGACCTGGCTCTTGATGTAGTTGTCGATCCCGCCCGAGGGACGGCCGGCGGCGTCCCACGCGATGATGTCGGCCGCGTCGTAGATCGGGAGGATCGTGAAGCTCTCGTCGGTGTTCGCGCCGAAGGCCGTCGGTCCCGTGCCATCGCCACCGCCGAGCGAGGCGTAGGCACCGGCCCGACGGCGGTAGAACGCGTACGCCTTCTCGACGATCGGCATCCAGATCGCCTGGTCGTCGAGCCCGAGCTTTGCGTACGCGAGGACGCTCGTCATGTCGTCGACCCAGAGATCTGCATCGACCCGGACGTACTCGGCGGTACCACCGGCGACGCGGAAGAAGCGCACCGCGTAGGTGCCGTCCCCGAGGTCGACGACGAGCTTCCGGATCGAGTCGGGCGTCGCGTCGGCGACGGACGCGAGGGGTCCCATCATGTAGCAGTCGTCGACACTGCCCTGGATCACGTCGCCCTTGTCGGGACCGTTCGCCCCGAACAGCGGGTGGTCGCTGAAGTTCTCGAGGTCGACATTCGAGCTCGTCGGGAACGGATCGGCGAGGTCGAAGCTCGTGAGGTCCTTCGCGACGGGTGTCGTCGAGAGGCCACCGTTGTAGCTGTAGCTGTAGTAGGCCGCGACGTGGTTGATATAGGACTCGTTGATCTCGGTCGCCGAGGCATCGGCGACGGTGTCGGTCGTGTCGACCCAGAACAGGTCATTGCCCGTGCCACCGTAGACGACGTCGTAGTTGCCGCCGATCGTGACGAGCGTGTCCTGGTCCGCGCCGCCCGACAGCGTATCGACGCCGCTACCGCCATAGAGCGTGTCGCGACCGCCCTCCCCGTAGAGCATGTCGTTACCGCCGTGACCGTAAATGACGTCGTCGCCGTCGCCGCCGTAGAGCCAGTCCGAGCCGCCAGATCCCCACAGCGTGTCGTCGCCACCGTTGCCATGGATCGTGTCCTGGCCATAGCCACCGACCAGGAAGTCCGCGCCGGCGCCGCCGTTCAGCGTGTCGTTGCCATCGCCGCCGTATGCCTCGCACGGGATGCTGGTGGTGTTGGTGAACGTGTCGTCGCCGTCGTTGCCATAGAACACGATCTTGGTGACCTGGTCCCACGCGAAGGTCGCGGTGAAGCTGCCGTGCCGCGCGGTGACCGTGCCGTGCACCAACCCCGAGACCGAGGCGCTGTCGTTGCCGCTGCCGCCGGTGATCGTCAGCACGCCGCGCCGATCGAGCGCGATGCCGGTCGACAACCGCGGCAGGGACGGCATGGTGATGATGTCACCCGCGGTCCGATCGTACGCGGGCCCGCTGCCGGGTGCGGCGGTCGCGAGCGAGGAAACCGAGAACAGGAACACCGCGATGGGCGCCCCACAAAGGCGTTTGAAGTGGCTCACGACCGGTAGAGCGGCACGGGCACCGATGTGACACCGAATCGGTCATGTCACCCCGGCGCCGCGACCGCGCCACCAGAATGGCGTGGATCGCTTCAGCGCGTGAACTGCTCGGCGGGCTTGTACTCGGGGGGATGGCCGCCCATCTGACGCGCGAACCAGCGGTCGCGGCGGCGGCGCGCGGCGCGATCGACGAGCCGCTCGACGCCGGGGATCACGCGTCGCACGATCTCGGTCGCGGCGATCAACGGCGCGACCACGAGCGGCACGAGGACCCAGGGACCGGCGGGTGGCAGGCCGTGGGCGCGGTAGCTGTTCGGCGTCACGAACAGGCGCGTGTATGCGAGGTGGAGGCGGTGCTCGACTTCGGCGGCGAGGCGCTCGCGCAGCGGGAGGCCGCGATCGGGCGCGAACGCGCGCGCGTACGACCGGCACAGCTCGTGTCCGTCGTCGCCGGAGAGCCTCGCGCCCTTCACCATCGTGACGAACGACAGCTGCGCGGCCTCGGTGAGGTTCGCGGGAAACCAGCGGGGGCGCACGCCCATCAGGTGCCCGACATAGCGCCAGAAGTGCATCATCGCCGCGATGTCGGCGCGCGACGGCAGGTAACCGAGCACGTACATCGCGAGGCCGGGCGCGAAGCTGCCGCCCATCAGCGTCAACAGCGCGTCGCCCTGGCTGATCGGTACGCCCCAGGCATCGCGATCCCACGCGGGATGCGCGAGCAGCTTCCTGCGTACGAACACGTGCATCACGCGCACGCGCAGCGCCGAGGCGCGCCCCGGAGCGCCGCGCCGCAGGCCGCCGGGCTCCGAGACCGCGATCCAGAACGCCACGGTCTCGAGGAAGCGGCGCCGCGTCGAGTTGCCGGCGTACGCGCCGGTGAGCACGAGCGGTTTGGCCACCGAGTTCTCGGCGTAGCCCTCGAGCGTGATCGCGCCCGCGAACCGGAACACCGCGGTGCCGTAACGACGGAACGCCCGCGCCCCGCGCTCCACACGTTCGCGATCGACCCAGGCTGGATCGTCGTCCAGATCGGCGAACAGTGCCGCCAGCGAGGCCGGCGCGCCGGGCCACATGCCCTCGGCGAGTGCGCGCTCGAGCATCGCCCGCCCCTGCTGCGTGCCCGCGCGCAGATACACCTCGTCGACGAACGCCTCGCACACCGGATCGGCGTCGAAGTACATCGCCGCGAGCCCGCGCACCACCTCGTCGGGCGGCGCCAGATCGAACCCGAGCACCGCACGCGCGACCTTGCGCAGCCGCCGGATCCGCGGTCGGTCCAGGTGGTCCCAGTAGCGGAACTCCGATGGCGCGGTCATCGTGCGCAGCATACTCCGGCCTGGATCTGCGAGGTGCACAGGCCGATGACCTCGCACTGGCGACGGGTTGGTGGATCCGAATCACGAGCGCGTTCGAGTTGCCCGTGCGTGGAGCCGAGCAGCAACGATCCAGCAGATCGCGCCAAACACGAACAATCCTCCGCCGATCACCAGATGGACGAAGTTCGCGATCCCGTTCATGACCGACGCTTCGTCATGGCCGGTCTCGAACGGCCACACGATCACGACCGCGAGGCTGCTCGCGATCAATGCCGCACCGGGCAGCCAAAATAATGAGGTGCGCTTGAGGACCGCCACGAGCAGTGGCGGGACGACGAGCACGGTCATCAATAGCACGGCCACCATGGAGCTCTTGACGGCCACATCGTACGCCACGCGCGCATCGCCCGCGACGGCATTGTTTCCACGAGCACGACGTCGACGAGCTCGGCGCTCGAGCGCGGCTGACTGGTTCGGCGCTCGATCGGTCGCATCCCGCCAGCGCGTCCCGCGTTCCATCACGATCCGCCGCTCACCCTTCTGTTGTTAAATGCAGGGGTGACACCATCCAGGGAGCAGATCGAGCGCGCCGAGCGCGCGATCCGGCCGTACGTTCGCCGCACTCCGACGATCGAGGTGGCCGCGCGCGACTTCGGGCTCGCCGACGCGACGATCGTCTTCAAGCTCGAGCAGCTGCAGCAGGCCGGCTCGTTCAAGGCACGTGGGGCGTTCGCGAACATGACGCTGCGCGAGGTCCCTGCGGTCGGCGTCGTCGCAGCCTCGGGAGGTAACCACGGCGCCGCCGTGGCGCACGCCGCGCGCGTGCTCGGGATTCCCGCGCGGATCTTTGTCCCCACGATCTCGACGCAGGCGAAGGTCGACCGGATTCGCGCCGCCGGCGCGGAGCTCGTGCAGATCGGCGACCGCTATGCAGACGCGCTCGCGGCCGCCGAGGCGTGGACGCGCACGTCGGGTGCGCTGCCGATCCACGCGTTCGACCAGCTCGAGACGTTGATGGGCGCCGGCACCGTCGCCCTCGAGCTGGAGCAGCAGGTGGGTGAGGTGGACGCTGTGCTCGCCGCGGTCGGAGGGGGCGGGTTGATCGGCGGCATCGGCGCGTGGTTCGAGCACCGCACGCGCGTCGTCGGCGTCGAGCCAGAGCTTGCCCCTACCCTCGCCCACGCGCTCGCCGCCGGGCATCCCGTCGATGCGCCGGCGGGCGGCGTCGCCGCGGATTCACTGGCACCCAAGCGGATCGGCGAGCTGATGTTCCCGATCGCGCAGGCGTGCGTGACGAGCGTGCTGGTCTCCGATGCCGCGATCGTCGAGGCGCAGCGCGCCCTGTGGGACGTGCTCCGCGTCGTGGTCGAGCCCGGCGGTGCCGCCGCGTTCGCCGCGCTGCTCTCCGGCCGCTACCCGCTCGCCGCGGGCGCGCGGATCGCCGTCGTCCTGAGCGGCGGCAACACCTCGGCGGTCCAGCTCGGCTGAGACACACGGGACTATTCGAGATCGACGACGCCCAGATCGACGTCGTGCTCGATCGGTCCGTCGATCTGATACTCGATGTGTTGGTCGTTGCCGTCGGTGGTTTGCGACTTCAGGAGCACGCGCACGTCGATCGATCCGTCGGGCACGGTGACCGAGAATGGCCCCGATACGCTCTCCGAATGGAAGAACCCATCGTCGAGCATGCCGCCGGCCTCGTCGTGTGCCGTGACCTCGACGACCGACTCGGTGGAGCCATCTCGCTCGTTGACGACCACACCGTCGAAGTTGGTGAGGTACGTGCCGCTGACCACGTGATCCGCGGCGGTGGTGCAAGAACTGGCAAAGATCATCAGGACAACGAGGCGCATCCGCGAACGTCGAGCAAGCCTTGGTCCGCAGGCAAGTGCGCGCGACCAGGTTCGCGGCTTGTCGAGATCTGAACGCAACGTCGAACGTTCGCCACGCGCGCGTGTGGGTTCGAACGAACGCAGAGCGGTTCACGCGCGCACTCCCATCGAGCATCTTCGTCCGGCTGAGCTACTCGAGCTGCCGCCCCGGCACGTAGGCTGCAGGACGGCGCCATGCGTCTTGCAACCGTGTGGTTGGTGACTTGCCTCGCAGCTCTTCGC
>JBDTEH010000141.1:0-6912 GCA_039922635.1 Kofleriaceae bacterium
TCACCCCGGGCTCGAGCTTCTCGCTCGCGTCGAACGCCGCGCACGCCTCCGCGGTCTTGCCGTGCGCCAGCAGGTCCTGGCCCTTGCGGAACAGGATCTCGGCTTGCGCGCCGGCCGGCTGAGCGAATGCGCTGGGAGCCGCCGCGGCGAGGACACCGAGCGCGAGGAGGGAGCGAATGTGGATCACGAGGACTCGCTAACGCTGGAGGGGAATGCCGTTATCGTCGAGCTGAACGGAGTTGACCGGTTTCTTTGGTTCCGACGGTGGTTTGGTCGTGTGGGTCGGGCTGATCGCCCGGGTCGGCTTCTTCGCGACCGGCGTCGGCTTCTTCGCCACGACGATTGGCGGGGTGGAGACCCAGCGCGGACCGCGCACGATGCCGGTCACGTCGGGACCGAGCTGCCACGAGACGACATCATCCGCGGTGCCGGACGCGCCGTCCGGACCCGCCGAGATCACGCCGATGATCTGATGTGCGGGCTGATCGGTGCAGGTGATCGTGACCGGATGCCCCCACGGATCATCGAGCTCGGGCGCATCGCCGACGAGGTCACTCGCGCTCGGGCACGGCGCGCCAGCGTGACTCGGTGACCATCGCGTGAACGCCGTCAGCACCGCGCGGAGGTTTGCCTTCGCGAGCTCCGGCTTGTCGTCATGGACGACCGCGGGGGTGGGCACGACGGCCGGCGCAGCCGCGACGTTGCTGCCGGTGGAGGGTGTTGGAGGACTCGCGGACGCCGTGGCGGCCGACGCGGTGGGCACGGTGGGCACGGTGGGCACGGTGGGCACGGTGGGCGCCTCGCCCGCGTGGCCGCGCATCGCTACAAACATCGCGATGCCCGCAACCGCGAGCCCGACGCCTACGCTGACGCCGATGAGCGCGACGTTGCGACGCGGCGGTGGTGGCATCGTCGCCGGGGTCGGCATCGTCCCGGCCGCGCCCGACAACGTCGTCGGCATGGCGCTCGCCGCGTGATGGTCGCCGGTGACGAAGCCCGGCGGAGGTACGGGCGTCAGCGAGGACTGCCCGAGCAGCATGCCGATCGCGGCCGCGAGCTCGGTCCCCGACGCGAAACGGCGAGCCGGATCCTTGTCCAGGCAACGCGCGATCAGCTCGTCGACCGCAGGCGGCACGTTCGGCACGCGGCTCGACGCGCGGGGCGCCGGCTCCGTGAGGTGCATGACGATGAGCTCGCCCGCGCCGAGCGCATCGAACGGCGGCTGCCCGGTGACGAGCGCGAACAGCACGCAGCCGAGCGCGTAGACATCCGAGCGCTGATCGACCCCGCCTGCGCCGCGGCACTGCTCGGGGGACATGTACGTCGGCGTTCCCATCAGCGCCGAGGTCTGGGTCTTGACGCCGACCTGATCGCCGGTGAGCTTCGCGATCCCGAAATCGAGGATCTTCGCGCGCTCGCCACCCGCGACCTCGGGGTCGCGGACGAGGAAGATATTCTCGGGCTTGAGATCGCGGTGCACGATCCCGTGGGCGTGCGCGGCGCCGAGCGCGCTCGCGACCTGGCGCAGGATCCGCAGCGCATCACCGACGGCCAACCTGCCCTGGCGAGTCAGGCGCTGGTCGAGCGGCTCGCCCTCGAGCAACTCCATGACGATGTACGCGCTGCCATCGGTGTGGTGGCCGAAGTCGAAGATCTGGACGATGCCCGGATCCGAGATCGCGGTCGCCGCCCGCGCCTCGTTGAAGAACCGCGTGACGATGTCCTGCCGACCCGAGAACATCGGGTGGAGCACCTTGACCGCCGCGCGCCGGCCGAGCATCGAATGCTCCGCGAGCCACACCGCGCCCATACCGCCTTCGCCGATCTGATGGAGCATCCGGTACGCACCGATCTGCGTCCCTGCCACCATCGCCACGCTGGTCCCGACCATCCGCCACGTTTTTAGGGCAGCTGGCGGGAATCGTCAATCATGTTATTCGCTTCGCACAGGAGCGCCGCCACTACCTGTGGGTCGACTGCGCGATCTCGACTTCGAACGGGGCGTTGCGGACCACGGTCTCGATTTGGTACGCAGAGCCACCGATCTTGCAGCGTAGCTTGCCGCCGTGACGAGGAAGCTGCGCCCGCACAACTGCGTACTTGTAGGGTGAATAACCCTGCGCTACCCCTATGCCTCCGGAGGCCGACCATGCGCACCTATTCGCTCGCCGTATTCCTCGTGGTCGTGGCTGCGTGCGGCAGCGACGCTGCCCGGCACATCGGAGATGCGCCGCCGCCGCCGAGCGACGCCGCTTCAGACGCGCCCGATGCCCAGGTCTCGCTGAACATCACGATCGCGGGCTCGGGCACCGGCACGGTGACGTCGGCCCCGGCGGGCATCACCTGCACCACCGCGTCGTGCTCGGCGGACTTCGATCGGAACACCGTCGTCACGCTGACCGCGATGCCCGATACCGGCTCGGTGTTTGCCGGCTGGGCCGGCGCCGGGTGCACCGACACGACGCCGACGTGCGAGGTCACGCTCGCGCAGGCCGCCGCGATCACCGCGACGTTCGAGATCGCGCGCTACGCCGTGACGGTGATGAAGTCCGGCGCCGGCACCGGCACGGTCGCGGGCGGCGGCCTCGACTGCGGCGGCACGTGCACGATCATGGTCGATCACGGCACGGTGCTCTCGCTGACCGCGACACCGGCGAACCTCTCCGTGTTCGCGGGCTGGGGCGGCGTGTGCAGCGGCACCGCGGGCTGCACGACCACGGTGACCGGCCCGACGACGATCAGCGCGAACTTCGCGCTCGATAACCTGACCTTGTTCGTCGTCAAGGGAGGCAACGGCGCGGGCACGGTGACCGCGACCGGCATCGCGTGCGGCGCGGATTGCAGCGAGTCCTACACGGCGGGCCAGATGGTCACGCTGACCGCGGCCGCCGCGACGGGCTCGAGCTTCACGGGCTGGTCGGGCGGTGGTTGCACCGGCACCGGCACCTGCACCGTGACGATGACCGCCGCGATGACCGTGACCGCGACGTTCGCGCTCGACTCGTACGCGCTCGCGGTCACCGAGGCCGGCGCAGGCGGTGGCACGGTGACGTCGGTCCCGACCGGCATCAACTGCCCGACGACCTGCACCAAGGCGTACCTGTACCTGCAGTCGGTCGTGTTGACGGCGGCGGCCGACGGGACCTCCAACTTCGCCGGCTGGAGTGGCGCGGGTTGCACCGGAACCGGCACGTGCACGGTCTCGATGACCCAGGCGCGGGCCGTCACGGCGACGTTCACCAAGCAGCAGTTCACGCTGCAGATCACCAAGGGCGGCGACGGCACGGGCACGGTCAGCGGTAGCGGCCTCAACTGCGGCAGCACGTGCACGGTGACGTTGTCGTACGGCACACCGGTCACGCTGACGGCGACCGGGGACAGCGCCGATGCCACGGCGTCGACGCTCACGGCGTGGTCGGGCGCGGGTTGCACCGGCGCCGGCCAGTGCACGTTCACGATCACCGCGAACACCACGGTCAACGCGAGCTTCACGCTGAGCCCGAACCTCATGTTCACGACGTTGCTGACCTACACTGGCAACCTCGGCGGTCTCGCGGGGGCCGATACCACGTGCCAGAAGCTCGCCGAGAACAACGGCCTCAAGGGCAACTACCGCGCCTACCTCGGCGCGACCGGTATCGACGCGCCGTCGCGCTTTCTCGACGCGACCGGTTGGACGCGCGTCGACGGCAAACCGATGATCGACAAGATCGGTGAGTTCGGCACGGTGGCCTTGCGGTACCCGCCGTCGATTGACGAGACGGGCGCCGACCTGTCGCAGTCTGCACAACTGCGGGTGTGGACGGCCACGAAGGCGGACACCACCTACTTTAACGAGAACTGCCCCTTGGCGGGCGCCGTGTCGGACTGGAGCGGGACCGCGGGCCGTACGAACAGCGGCGTGTGCACGGCCCGTGACTCGGCGGTGTTGATCGGCGGTGAGGTGCAAGCCTGCACCGCATCACTCCACCTGTATTGCTTCGAGATCGATCGGAAGGCGACGGTTCCCTGAGCTCGGTGCGACGCGCACGCTGGCCGCGCTGGCCGCGCTGACCGCGACGAAGCGAACGCGTCCGGCTCGATCGACGGGCGTGTCGCGCGCGCTAGCGTTCGAGCCGTTTACGTGCGCTCCCTAGCGCGCGACGCGCGAACAGCTTTGCCTGCCACAGCCACGCGAGCCGTTGCGCTGCGGAGAGTCGCCGCCAGCGACGGCGTTGCTCGCCTTCGTGGGCCTTCCACGGATCAGGATCAGTCGCCATCCGAAGTCTCCTTCGCGATCGCTTCGAGCGCTTCGATGTCCAGCAGATCCTTCGGGCGACCGGCTTGCCGCTTGAGGGCGATCAGATCCGGAATCGACGCAACCGTCACGCTCGAGGTCCCGAGGTCCGCACGCGTACCCCGAGCGTACGCCTCGTCGAACGGGAACGGCTCCTCGACGAAGATGTCGATCTCTGTTGCGGGATGCGCCGGGCTCCACAGCGAGAACACCACGAGGTGCTTCTCCTCGATCCAGAGTCGTCGCATGGCGGGTTCGGCCAGTTGTTCGACAGGGACGGGCGCGCGTGAGGTGTAACCAAGCGCGCCGAGCGCGCTGATCGCAGCTCGGATGTTCGCACCATCGAGTGCGATCACGAGATCGAGATCGGCGGTGAATCGCGGTGAACCATGCAAGACCACCGCAACCCCACCGACGACAAGGTACCGGACGTGCGCAACCTGCAGCGCCACGAAGATGGCGTCGAAGTCGCTGGGCTCCACAGGACGAGCGTACCGCTACCGGTGCTCGAGGTCGAGGTGGGACCCGAGTTGTCCAGCTCGCCATGGCTGGGGTTGTGTCTACACTCCTGGGATGACGGACGAGCCGAAGGCGAGAGCGCACGTCGACGATCTGCGCGGTGTCGGCCGGCTCGCGATCGACGCGACCACCGGCGTGATGGGGCTGGTCGAGGCGATGCACCGCACGATCGCGTCGGGGCCGGGCGTACTCGGGAGTCCGCTCGCGGCGCCGGCGCGCGCGGTGACCGGGCTGGTCTACGGAGCGATCAAGGGCGTGACGCGAGCGGTCGGCGTCACGATCGATGCGGCACTCGCGACCCTCGGTCCGTTGCTCGGCGACAGCGCGCCCGGCGCGCAGCGCGCGCTCGTGCAGGCGGCGCTCAACGGCGTGCTCGGCGACTATCTCGCCGACACCGCGAACCCGCTCGCGATGCCGATGGTCCTGCACCATGCGGACGCGCGACCGCGCCTCGTCGTGCTCGTGCACGGGCTGGCGATGCACCACGGGCAGTGGCTGCGCAACGGCCACGATCACGGCGCGGCGCTCGCGGCCGAGCTCGATGCGACCGCGATCTACGTCGACTACAACAGCGGTCGCCACATCTCGACCAATGGCGCGGCGCTCGCGGTCGAGCTCGAACGCCTCGTCACGGGATGGCCCTGCCCCGTCGAATCGATCGTGATCGTCGGCCACAGCCTGGGTGGGCTGGTCGCGCGCAGTGCGTGCGAAGCCGCGCGCGTCGCCGGGCACGCGTGGCTCGGCAAGCTGACCACGCTCGTCACGCTCGGCTCGCCGCACCACGGCGCCGCGCTCGAGCGCGGCGGCAACTGGTTCGAGGCGCTGCTCGGCGTCAGCGCGTATAGCGCGCCGTTTCGCGTGCTCGGACAAATTCGCAGCGCGGGCGTCACCGATCTGCGCTTCGGCAACGTGGTCGATGCGGACTGGCAAGGCGCCGACCGCTTCGCGCTCGCCGGTGACCCTCGAACCCCGCTCGCGTTGCCGGTCGGGGTCGCGTGCTACGCGATCGCGGCGACGACCGCACCCGAGCCGTGCGAACGGCTGCCGGGAGACGGCCTCGTGGGCGTCACGAGCGCGCTGGGCCAGCACGACCGGAGCGAGCACGTGCTGCGCTTTGCGGACCGCCATCTCGCGTTTGGCCTCGGTCACCTCGATCTGCTCGACGCCCCCGCCGTGGCTGCAAAGCTCCGCGAATGGCTCGCGATCCAGTGCTAGGGTCCGGCCGTGACCTATCTACGAACCTCGATCGCGGGCCTGCTGTTCGCCACCGCGTGCGGCAGCAAGGCTCCTACGCCTACGACGCCGGCGCCCATCGCCGAGACACCGGTGACCCCGGCTCCGGCCCCGGCACCTGCCCCCACGCCTGCGCCGGCGCCGCACGTGAATCCGCTGCTCGCCGCGAGCACGCTCTACGAGCATGCCGTGCCATTCGATCAGATCCGCGAGTCCGACTACATGCCGGCGTTCGTCGAGGCGATGCGCGTGCACGATGCCGAGCTCCGCGCGATCGCGGATCAAACGGCCCCGGCGACGTTCGACAACACGATCGTCGCGATGGAGCGAGGCGGCGTGATGCTCCGCCGCGTCAACTACGTGTTCGGCAACATGGAGCAGGCCATGACCGATCCGGTGATGGACAAGATCCAGGCCGACGTCGCGCCGCTGCTGGCGAAGCACATGGACGACATGCACCTCGATCCGAAGCTGTTCGCGCGGGTCCAGGCGCTGTATCAGGCCCGCAAGAAGCTCAAGCTCGACCCCGTCGATAACCGCCTGCTCGAGCGTTACCACCTCGACTTCGTGCGGGCAGGCGCGCAGCTCGGCGCCGCCGATCAGGCAACGCTGCGCGGGCTCAACGAGCAGATCACGAAGCTCGAGACCTCGTTCGAGCAGAACCAGCTCAAGGAGATGAACGCTGGTGCGGTGATCGTCGATGACGTCAAGGACCTCGCCGGGATGTCGGACGCCGATATCGCGACCGCCGCCGCGACGGCGACGGCGCACAAGCTGCCCGGCAAGTGGATGATCCCGCTGGTCAACACGACCACGCAGCCGGCGCTCGCGTCGCTGTCGAACCGCGCGCTGCGCGAGAAGATCTATCGCGCCTCGATCGCGCG